>NZ_JAPNKC010000001.1:5978928-6297857 GCF_026626705.1 Pyxidicoccus sp. MSG2 | reverse complement strand
CCTCCACGTGCCACACGCCGAAGGCCAGCTCCAGGAACGGAATCACGCTGAACACCGACGAGCACGTCGTCGGGTGCAGCCCCAGGTACTTCGACGGGTACGCCAGCGCGTACGTCATCCGGTCATCGTGGAAGAACGAGTCGAGCTGCCGGTACAACGTCTGCCACGGCTTGAAGCGCAGCGTGGGCGCCAGCCGCCACGGCGCGTAGTACGCGAGGCTGCCCGCATTCGTGCAGATGAACTTCTCGTAGGCGATGGCGTACTTCTCACGCCCCTCCTCCATCCACCGGCGCAGCGCCCCGGCCTTGTCCGGGCCGAACTTCGCCACCTCCGCCTCCATGCGCGCCATGTCCCGCGACGTGTCCAGGTGCGTGCCGTCCCAGAAGTGCACCCGCGTGTTGACGTCCAGCGGCACCAGCTTCACGTAGTCGTCGATGCGCCGGCCCGCCCGCCGGAAGATCTGCTCCAGCACGCCCGGCAACTGGAGGATGGAGGGCCCGGTGTCGAGCGCGTACTCGCCATTCGCGCCGAGCTTCAGCCCCTTCATCCGCCCCCCGGGCACCGCGTCCTTCTCCACCACGGTGACGCGCAGCCCCTGCCCGGCCAGATTGATGGCGGCCGACAGGCCCCCGGGCCCTGCTCCCACGACGATGACGTGACGCACCATGACGCATTCATGCCTGAACGCCCGGGAGGTTGCACCCCGTCGGTGCACGGGCGGACGGACGCCCCGCGCCCCTTTCACCTGCCGGACATGCGCACTGGCCCGTAGGGGAAAGGGGCTCGCCTGGACCTGGCATCCTGTGTATCGCCCTGGTGGACCCTATCCAGGGGCCCGCGCTTCGTGTTCTTCGCGACACCGTGCCTGCCCTCCTGTCTTCCCACCTGCGCCGTCACGCCTCCGCGTACTGCGCGCTGCTGGTCGGCCTGGCCGTGACAGGGGTGGCTGCGCTGTATGTGCAACGCGGCATCGACGAGCGACGCGACCGGCGCTTCGACGAGTCCGTCCGCGAGGGCACGCTGGGCTTCCAGCAGCGCATCGACATGTACCAGGCCATGCTGCTCGGCACGCGCGGGCTGTTCAGCAGCAGCCAGAAGGTGGAGCGCGACGAGTTCCACGCGTATGTGGAGAGCCTGGAGCTGAACCGGCGCTACCCCGGCGTCCAGGGCATCGGCTTCTCGCAGTGGCTGAAGCCCGGGAGGCTGAAGGCGCACGAGGCCGAGGTGCGCGCGGAGGGCTTCCCGGATTACCACCTGTGGCCGGAGGGCGAGCGCGCGGAGTACACCGCCATCGTCTTCATGGAGCCGCTCGATGCGCACAACCGGCGCGCCATCGGCTTCGACATGTTCTCCGAACCCACCCGCCAGGAAGCCATGCGGCGTGCGCTGGAGACAGCGCTGCCAGCCGCCAGCGGGACGGTCCGGCTGGAACAGGAGGACGAGGCGGACACCTGGCCCCCCCAGGCGGGCTTCCTCATCTACGTGCCCGTCTACAACGGCACGCCGCCCACCCCGCCCGAAGACCGCCGGGCCTCCCTGCGGGGCTTCGTCTTCGCGCCGTTCCGCATGGGGGACCTGATGGAGGGCCTGCGCTTCCCGGGCTTCCAGGACACCGTGGACCTGGCGGTTCATGACGGCGCGGATGCAAGCCCGGAGACCCTGTTCTTCACGTCGCGCCGCAATGGCTTGTGGGAGGAGGGGCCGCGGCTGGGCCTGCGCCGCGAGGTGGCGATTGCCGTGGCCGGCCGGCGGTGGACGCTGGTGTTCACCGCGCGCGAGTCCTTCATCGAGAGGAACAGCCAGATGCAACTGAGCACGGTGGTGCTCAGCGGCCTGCTGGTGACGCTGCTCCTGTTCCTGATGACGCGCGCGCAGGTCAACGCCCGGGCCGCGGCCGAGGCCGCCAGCACGGAGCAGCAGCGGCTGGCGAGCGAGGCGCGGACGGCGGTGCGCGTGCGCGACGAGTTCCTCGGCGTCGCCGCGCACGAGCTGCGCACGCCGCTCACGTCCCTCAAGCTCCAGCTCCAGCTGCTGTACCGGCAGCTGCGCCAGCCCGGGCCGCTGGACGTGGAGCGGGTGGCGCGCGGGGTGGAGTCCTGCGAGCGGCAGACGACGCGGCTGTCGCAGCTGGTGGACAGCCTGCTGGACGTGTCGCGGTTGATGCACGGACGGATGGAGCTGCGGCTGGAGCCACTGGAGCTGGGCGACGTGGTGCGCGAGCTGGTGCGGCGCTTCGAGACGGACGCGCAGTCGGTGGGCGTGCTGCTGACGGTGGACGCGCCCGAGCCCGTGCGCGGCCGGTGGGACCGGCTGCGGCTGGAGCAGGTGCTGACGAACCTGGTCTCCAACGCGCTCAAGTACGGACAGGGCACGCCGGTGGACGTGCGCGTGCGCGGTGACGGGAGCGCGGCCTTCCTGGAGGTGCGGGACCGGGGGATTGGGATTGCGCGGGAGGACGCGGAGCGCATCTTCGACCGCTTCGAGCGGGCGGTGTCGAGCCGGCACTACGGCGGACTGGGGCTGGGGCTGTTCATCACCCGCCAGCTCGTGGAGGCGCTCGGTGGGAGCATCGCCGTGGAGAGCCTCCCGGGGCAGGGGTCCACGTTCACCGTGCGCCTGCCCGTGACGGGGCCAGGGGAGGAGGCGGAGGGCCCGGCTCCCGCTTCCGAGCCGCCCCGGGCTCCGCTGCACTGAGCGGCGGGAGCCGGGCCACACCGCCCGTCCCAGCCCGGCGAGGACACCCCGTGGTGACTGGGCACTGGTGGACACCCGGCGCACGGGGGCACATGAGTGTTCGACAGCCCGCACGTCCGTGTCTATGTCCCACGTCATGGAGCCCGCACCGCGCGAGGTGCTGCTGTTCACCCTGGACGGCCAGCGCTACGGCCTGCCCGCAGAAGATGTCAGGGAGCTGGTGCGTGCCGCGCGCCTGACGCCCCTGCCACGCGCGCCCGCGGTGGTGGAGGGCCTCCTCAACCTGCGCGGCGACCTGCTCCCCGTCCTCGACCTCCGCCGCCGCTTCCGCCACCCGCCCCGCGCGCTGTCCCCCCTGGACCACTTCATCGTCGCCCGCGCCGGGACGCGCCACGTCGTGCTGCGCGTGGACCGCGCCGAGGGCCTGCGCGTGCTCGCCCCCGGTGAGTGGGACGCCACGCCCCGCGAGCTGCCCGGCGTGGGCTACGTGGCCGGCGCCGCGAAGCTGGCGGACGGGCTCGTGCTCGTCCATGACCTGCGCTCCTTCCTCTCCGAGGCGGAAGGCCTGGAGCTGGACGCCGCGCTGGCCTCGCCGCCGGAGACTCCGTGAGCTGGGGCGTCTGGAGCCACCCGGGCTTCTCGGCCGTGCTCGCGCTGGTGGAGGAGCGCGCGGGGCTCGTCGCGCCGAGCTGCCCCGCCGCCGCCGAGGAGGCCATCTCCCGCGCCATGGCCCGCGCCGGCCTCGACGACTTCGACGCCTACCGCGCCCGCCTCGCCGAGGACCCGGCCGCGCTCGATGACCTGCTCATCGAGCTCACCGTCGGCGAGACGTACTTCTTCCGCACCCCCGAGCACTTCGAGCACCTGCGCCGCGTCGTGCTGCCCGAGCTGCGCGAGCGGCTCGGGCCCGAGTACACCGTGCGCCTGTGGAGTGCGGCGTGCGCCTCCGGCGAGGAGCCCTACTCGCTGGCCGTGCTGCTCCAGACCGAGGGCTGGGGCGAGCACATGGCCGTGTACGCCACCGACGTGTCGCGCGGCGCGCTCGCCCGCGCCCGGCAGGCGACCTATGGCGAGTGGTCCCTGCGCGGCCCGTGGGCGGACCGCATGCGGCCGTACCTGCGCATCGAGGGCCGCCGGTATGTCCTGTCCCCGGACGTGCAGCAGCGCGTGCGCTTCAGCTATCTCAACCTCGCGCTCGACACGTGGCCCTCGCCCGACAGCGGCATCTGGAAGCTGGATGTCATCTTCTGCCGCAACGTCCTCATCTACTTCAACCGCGCCACCATCGAGGCCGTGGCACGCAGGCTCCATGATGCGCTCGCGGAAGGGGGCTACCTCTTCACCGGCCCGTCGGACCCGCCGCTCGGAGACCTGGCCCCGCTGGAGTCCATCCTCACCGAGTGGGGCGTCATCTACCGCCGGCCCCCGCACGGCGCCACCGCGTCCGCGACGCACGCGCACGGGCCCGGACCTGCGCGTCCGGACGAGGCGCCCCCCGGAGTACCGGGTGCGCGGACGCCCTTCGGCCCGATGTCCCGTGAGCCGGCCTCCGGCGCCGCGAGCGGAGCGCCCCGCGTCCCGGGTGAGCCGTATTCCAGCGCCGCGAGCGGAGCGCACCAGGTCCCGGGCGCACGGGCTGCCCCGGGCACCGGCTCCGAACCGCTGACGGAGGCGGGCGTGGCGTCCGGGCGCTCCGCCTCCGCGACCGTTCCACCTCCGTCACGAAGCGCGGCCCGCGCGCCGGACGCGGAGTCGCTCGCAACGGCGCGCCGGGCCCTGGCTCGCGGCGACTGGCGCGAAGCGGCCCGGCGGCTCGGCGCGCTCGACGAGGACCCGGCCATCGCCATGGAGGCGGTGCGCGCCCTCGCCAACCTGGACGCCCACGCCGCCGTGGAGGCCTGCACCGAAGCCGCCGCGCGCCACCCGCTCGTCGCCGGGCTGCGCTACCTGGAGTCGCTGTTGCTGCTCGGCCAGGGTCGGCTCGACGCCGCCGAGCGCTCCGCCCGGCAGGCGCTGTACCTGGAGCCCTCGCTGGTGGTGGCGTGGCTCGTGCTGGGCCGCGTGCTGCGACGGCGCGGCGACACGGCCGGAGCCCTCAAGGCCTGGCGCGAGGCGGAGTCACTGTGCGCCGTGCTTCCCCCGGACGCCCCCGTCCCCCTCGCGGATGGTGAGCGCGCGCGGGGGCTGGCGGACGTCGCTCACGGCGAGCGGACACGACTGGAGGCAGCCCTGGCTGCCGGTGAGGAGAAGACCTGATGCCGGGCTCCGGAATCGACTGGGACGCGGCACGCGCCCGACTCGCCCGGCTGGCGGCCGCCGCGCAGGAGGAGGACGTCCTCGCGCCCGCCGAGGCCCTGGCCGTCCTGGACGCCCGCGCCCGCGCCCTGGCGCGCGAGCCTGGCACCGAGGTGGAGCCCGGCACGCTGCGCGAGGCCGTCCACTTCCGCACCGCCGGCCAGCGGTACGCGCTTGAGTCGCGCTTCGTGCTGGAAGTCGTGCGCGCCGCCGAGGTCGTCCCCCTGCCGGGCGCCCCGCCCTCGCTGCGCGGCCTCACGCTGCTGCACGGCGAGGTGCTCCCCGTCGTGGAGTTGGCCCCCCTCTTCGGCCGCGCGCCGTCGGAGGCCTCCGGCCCGCTGCTCGTCATCGGCGAGGGACGGCCCGAGCTGGGCCTGCGCACCGAAGAAGTCGAAGAGGTCACCCTGCTGCGGGGGCGCACGCTGCTGCCCCCACCGTCCACCGTGGACACCTCGCTGGTGTCCGCCGCGGAAGAGGACGGCACGCTCGTGCTGGAGGGAGAGGCGCTGCTGGGTGACAGTCGCCTCGTGTTCGATTTGTCCGACGAAGGAGCTGTATGAGCATCGGGAACCGCATCGCACTCGGCTTCGGACTGTCCCTGCTGGTGCTGCTGGTGCTGGCGGGCGTGGCCTTCCAGGGCGCCAACCAGCTCCAGGAGAGCACCACGAACCTGCTGAAGACGCAGGAGAACGTCCGCGCCATCAGCGAGGTGCGCACGCTGCTGGCGGAAGCGGAGTCCAGCCAGCGCGGCTTCCTCCTCACCGGTGAGGACCCGTACCTGGCGCCGTACCAGCGGGCCAGCGCCGTGCTGAAGGACGACCTGGCGCGACTCCGCGACGCCGCGGCCACCAACCCCGAGCAGCGGGCGCGGCTGAACCAGTTGGAGCCCACCGTCACCGAGCGGATGGACCGACTGGCGGAGGGCATCCGCGTGCGCCGGGAACAAGGCCTGGAGGGCGGCTCGAAGTACATCCGGGTGGGCCAGGGCGAGCGGCTCATGAGCCAGGTGAAGGACATCAGTGGCGAGATGCTCGCGGCCGAGCAGCAGCGCTGGGAGGACCACTCGGAGGAAGCCACGGCCATGGCCCAGCGCCTCATGTGGGTGCTGGCCGCGTGCTCCCTGCTGGGCATGGCCATCGTCGCGGTGGGCAGCTACTTCATCACCAGGAGCATCACCGGGCCCCTGCACAAGCTGATGGTCGGCGCCGAGCAGCTCGGCCGGGGCCAGCTGGACCACCGCATCGAAGTGCGGGGCAGCGACGAAGCGGCGGAGCTGGCGCGTGCCTTCAACGAGATGGCCGACCGCCGCCGGCAGACGGAGGCCCAGCTCGCGAAGCAGTCCGAGCAGCGCGAGCACACGCTGCGGACGGTGGCCGAGTTCGTCAACCAGCTCGCCGGGGCCAGCTCGGAGATTCTCGCCAGCACCACCGAGCAGGTGGCCGGCGCGCAGGAGCAGGGCAGCGCGGTGACGGAGACGGTGAGCACCATCGAGGAAATCACCAAGACGTCCGAGGAGGCCGCGGGCCGCGCCCGCGCGGTGAGCGACTCCGCCCGCCACGCGGAGGAGGTGGGCCGCGGCGGCCGGCGCGCGGTGGAGGAGGCCGTGGCCTCCATGGGTGTCGTGCGCGAGCAGGTGGAGTCCATCGCCTCGCGCATCCTCGCCCTCGCCGAGCAGGCGCAGGCCATTGGCGACATCATCACCACCGTCAACGACATCTCCGAGCAGACGCACATGCTGGCCCTCAACGCCTCCATCGAGGCCAGCCGCGCCGGCGAGCAGGGCCGCGGCTTCGCGGTGGTGGCCGCCGAGGTGAAGGCGCTGGCGGACCAGTCCAAGAAGGCCACCGGCCAGGTGCGCCAGATTCTGGGTCAAATCCAGAAGGCCACCCACGGCGCGGTGATGACCACCGAGGAGGGCACCAAGAGCGTGGCCGCCGCCACCCGCGTGGTGTCCGAGGCGGGCTCCAACATCCAGACGCTGTCCGACCTGCTCACCCAGGCGTCGCTGACCGCGGCGCAGATTGCCGCCTCCGCCAACCAGCAGGCCACGGGCATCGCCCAGATTCGCCAGGCGATGCATGACGTGAACCAGGCCACGCAGCAGGCCCTCCAGTCCTCGCGGCAGACCGAGCGCGCCATGCAGGACGTCAACGGCATGGGCCAGAAGCTCAAGGGACTGCTGGGAGAGTACGGGCGCTGATGGACCGGGACCGGCTGGCCCAGGCACTGCTGGCCACGTTCCTCGAGGAGCTCGAGGGACACGTGGCCTCGCTCAACCGCGAGCTGCTCGCCCTGGAGCGCGAGCGGGCACCGTCACGCGCGGCGGAGCACGTGGCGTCGCTCTTGCGCATCCTGCACAGCGTGAAGGGCGCGGCGCGCGCGGCCAGCGCCACCCTGGTGGAGACGGCGTGCCACCGCATGGAGGAGGTACTGGAGCGCGTGCGCGACGAGGGCACCGGCTCCCCGGAGGTGTTCGAGCTGTGCTTCGCCACCGTGGACGCGCTGGACGACGCGGGCCGGCGGCTGGGCGCGAAGCAGGACCTCGCCGGCTCCCCGCTGGACGCACTGCTGCCCCAACTGGAGCGCGCCGCCAGACGCGAAACCAACGCGCCTCCCGCGCCTCCCGCGGCACCGGTTCGTGGCACGGCCCCCCCGGAGCCCCCGCCACCGGAGCTTCCCTCCCCCGGCCCCCTCATGGCCGAGACGCTGCCGGTGCGCGTGTCCGCGCAGAAGCTGGACGCGCTATTGGCGCGCAGCGGCGAGCTGCGGGTGGCGACGCTGCGGCTGGACGGACGGGCCGAAGCACTGGAGGCCGTGCGCGAGTCGCTGGCCCAGGCCCGCGAGGCGGTGCGCGGGACGGCGGGTGAGACGGCGCTGCGGCGCGCGGAGACGGAGTTGTCGCGCGTGGCGCGCGAGCTGGCCGCGGACCGGCGCGCCCTGGGCGGCGTGGCCACCGGCCTGGACGACGAGGTCCGCCGCGCGCGCACCCTGTCGTTCTTCGAGGGCTGCGAGGGCCTGGAGCGCGCCGCGCGCGACGTGGCGCGCAGCCTGGGCCGCGCGGTGCGGCTGGAGGTGCACGGCGGAGCACTGGAGCTGGACCGCTCGCTGCTCCAGGCCCTGCGCGAGCCGCTGCTGCACCTGGTGCGCAACGCGGTGGCGCACGGGCTGGAGGCCCCGGAAGCGCGCCGCGCCGCGGGCAAGCCGGAGGAGGGCCGCGTCGTCCTCTCGGCGCGCCTGCTCGGCAGCCGGGTGCAGGTGACGGTGGAGGACGACGGACGGGGCCTGGACCTGGACGCGCTGCGCGCGCAGGCGCGGGCCCGGGGGCTCGACGCGCCGGAGGACGACGCGGAGGCCGCGCGGCTCGCCTTCCTGCCCGGCCTGTCCACCGCGTCGGAGGTGACGCGCGTGTCGGGCCGCGGCGTCGGCCTGGACGTGGTGCGCACGCAGGTGGAGGCGCTGCGCGGCACGGTGGAGGTGTCGACGCGTCCAGGCCAGGGCACCGCCTTCCTCCTCGATGTGCCCCTCACGCTGAGCACGCTGCGCGTGCTGCTGGTGTCCGCGGGCGGGCAGACGCTGGCACTGGCCAGCGAGAGCGTGGCGCGGCTGGTCCGCGTGGCGCCCGGCGAGGTGCGTGAGGTGGAGGGCCGCCCCACCTGGGCCGCCGGGGACGCGCTGGTGCCGCTGGCCTCGCTCGCGGACGTGCTGGGTCTGCCTCCCGGGCCTCCGCGCGCGCGGCGGGGCGCGGTGCTGCTCGCCGCCGGCACCGCGCGCGCCCTGCTGGTGGTGGACGAGGTGCTCTCCGAGCAGGAGGCGCTGGTGCGCTCCCTCGGCGCTCGCGTGCGGCGGGCCCGCCACGTGTCCGCCGCGGCGGTGCTGCCCGACGGGCGGCTGTCGCTCCTGCTCAACCCCCTGTCACTGGTGCGCGCGGCCGGAGGCCGGCCCTCCACGGCGCTGTTCCCCGCCCCGGCGGCCCAGCGGACGAAGCGCCGCGTGGTGCTGGCGGACGACTCGCCCACGACGCGCGCGTTGGAGCAGAGCATCCTCGAGGGTGCGGGCTACGAGGTGGTGGCCTGCGCGGACGGTGCGGAGGCCTGGGAGCGGCTCCAGGCGGGCGGCGCGGACGCGCTGGTGCTGGACGTGGAGATGCCTCGCATGGACGGCTTCGCGCTCACCGAGGCCGTGCGGGCCTCCCCGCGCTACTCGCGGCTGCCGGTGGTGCTCGTCACCGCGCGCGGCAAGCCCGAGGACAAGGCGCGCGGCCTCCAGGCCGGCGCCAGTGCCTACCTTGTGAAGAGCGCGTTCGACCCGACGAGCCTGCTGGAGACGCTGAGGCGACTGCTATGAGGAAAGACGCGTTGCGAATCGTGGTGGCCGAGGACTCGCCCACCGCCCGGCGCCTGCTGGTGGAAATCCTGCGCGCCGACCCCGCCCTGACGGTGGCGGGCGAGGCGAAGGACGGCGTGGAGGCGGTGGACCTGGTGCAGCGCCTGCGGCCGGACCTGGTGACGATGGACATCCAGATGCCGCGCATGGACGGCCTGGACGCCACCCGCCGCATCATGACGGAGGTGCCCACGCCCGTCGTCGTCGTGTCCACCCTGGTGGAGCGCGACATCCAGACGTCCATGGCCGCGCTGCGCGCCGGAGCGCTCGCGGTGCTCCAGAAGCCGGTGGGCCCGGAGTCGCCCGACTTCGACGCGGAGAGCCGCCGCCTGCGCGACACCCTCAAGGCCATGGCGGAGGTGAAGGTGGTGCGCCGCTGGCCGGAGCGCACGGCCGCTCCGCTGCCGCTCGTGCCCGCTCCGGCGCCCGTCGTCCAACGTCCGGCGGTGGTGGCGCTGGCCGCCTCCACCGGAGGCCCGGCCGCCCTCCACCGGGTGCTGTCCGAGCTGCCCGCGGACTTCCCCGTGCCGCTGCTGGTGGTGCAGCACATCGCCCTCGGCTTCAGCCAGGGCTTTGCCACCTGGCTGGGCACCGCCGGCCCCCTGCCGGTGAAGGTGGCCGAGGACGGTGAGGCGCTCCTGCCCGGCCACGTCTACCTCGCGCCGGATGACAGACACCTGGGCGTCCATGGCGAGGGGCGCGCGGAGGTGTCCCGGGGGGCGCCGGTGCATGGCTTCCGGCCGTCCGCCACGTGGCTGTTCCGCTCGGTGGCCCGCGCGCATGGCCCCCGCTCGCTCGCCGTCGTCCTCACCGGCATGGGACAGGACGGGCTGGAGGGCGTGCGCGAGCTGCGCGAGGCGGGCGGCTACGTGCTGGCCCAGGACGAGCCCAGCTCCGTCGTCTACGGCATGCCGGGCGTGGTGGTGGGCGCGGGCCTGGCGCACGAGGTGGTGCCCCTGCCCTCCATCGCCTCGCGGCTCCTACAGAGCGTCCGGGTGGGTAGCTCCACAGCATGAGTGACAATATCGGCTACTGAAAACTCCCCCTGTGGACCGTCATCGCGGAATGGTCCACCGCGCCCCACGTGTCATCATGGGGCCCCCGCTCAGCGACGCATGGAAGCCCTCTCCCCCTCACTCGCCGCCGCCTTCACCGCCCTCCCCGAGCCCGCCTATGTGCTGGACGGCCTGGGACGGGTGCTCGCCTGTAGTGTCGCGGGCGCGCGAGCGCTGGAGCGCACGCCCACCGAGCTGACGGGCAGGTCCTGGGGTGAGCTGGGCGTGTCCGCGCAGGACGTGGCCCGGCTGGAGCTGGTGCGCGCCCACGTGCTGAGCACCGGCGCCACGGACACGCTGGAGCTGCCCTGGCCCACGGACCTGGGCCCGCGCCGGCACGCGCTGGTGTTCACCCCGCTGCCGGCGGAAGAGGGGCGCGCGGCGGCCGTGCTGGTGACGGCACGGCCCCTCACGGAAGCCGAGGCGGTGTACTCGCGCGCGATGGAGCTGGAGCAGGCCGCGCGCTCGGAGGTGGAGCAGGCCGAGCGGCGGCGCTCCTTCCTGTACCAGGCGATGACGACGCTGTTCACCCATCCGCCGGACCCGCAGGGCATGTACACGCTGCTGGCGCACCTGGCCGTGCCGGACATCGCGGATTGGTGCCTGGTGGACGCGCTGGAGCAGGGCCCGTGGGTGTCGCGCATGGCGGCCGCGTGCCTGGACCCGAGGCAGCAGGAGCGCGTGGGCTCGCTCCCCACGCGCACGGAGCTGCGTGACGATGCGCTGGTGGGCCTCTTGCGCGTACTGCGCACCGGCGAGCCGGAGCTGGTGCCCGCGGTGACGGACTCGCTGTTGCGCGCGGCCGCCGCCGAGCCCGCGCACCCCGCGCTGCTGCGGGCCCTGCAGGCGCGCTCGTACATGATTGTCCCGCTGCGCGCGCGCGGGCACACGCTGGGCGCCGTCACCTTCGTGGCCTCCGGCTCCGGGCGCCGCTACGGGCCGGACGACCTGGCGCTGGCGGAGGACCTGTGCCTGCGCGCCAGCCTCGCCATCGACAACGCGCGGCTGGTGGGCGAGTCCCGCCGCGCCGCCCGGGCCCGCGAGGACCTGCTGGCCGTCGTCTCGCACGACCTGAAGAACCCGCTGGGCGTGGTGCAGCTGGGCGCCGCGCTGCTGCTGCGCGGCGCGGGGAGCAAGCCCGGCGGGGAGAGCGTGGCGAAGCAGGCCACGCGCATCCAGGACGCGACGGAGCGGATGTCGCGGCTCATCTCGGACCTGCTGGACTGGGGACGGCTGGAGGCGGGCGGGCTGCCACTCGACTGTGGCGAGCACACCGTGGCGGCGCTCGTCACCGAGGCGGTGGAGTCCATCCGCCCGCTGGCCGAGGCCAAGGGGCTGCACCTGAACGTGGAGCTGCCCGCGGGCGACGTGCGCACGCGGTGTGACAAGGTGCGGGTGCTCCAGGTGCTGGGGAACCTGCTCGGCAACGCGGTGAAGTTCACCGGTGTCGGCGGGGAGCTCGCGGTGGGCGCGAGGACGCGGGGCCCCGAGGTGGTCTTCCACGTGCGCGACACCGGCGCCGGCATCGACCCCGAGGCGCTGCCGCACATCTTCGACCGCTACTGGCAGGCGCGCGACGCGGCCAGCCGCGGCACCGGCCTGGGGCTCGCCATCGCCAAGGGCCTGGTGGAAGCGCATGGCGGCACCATCCAGGCGCAGAGCACCCTGGGCGAGGGCAGCACCTTCACCTTCACCCTGCCCGCCGTCGCCGGTGCCGTCATGGCGTCGACGACCGCGCGCGTGGTGGCTCACGACTGATTCACGCGGGCTCCGCCACCGGCACGGCCCGCTCCGGTGCCCGCGCGCGGTGACTCACGACGCGCTCGCGTGACGCCGTCGCCCGGTACCCAACACCTGACGCCCGCGCACGGCTGCCGTCCTCCGCCCACGAGTCCCGGCGGCGGGCCGGGCCTTGCGCGCATGTGGTGGCGGACACTGCGCGGAAAGGCGAGGTAACAGCCGGCGGACGCGGCGCCGGGCCCGGTAGAGTCCCGTGCAGTCATGCTCAGCGCGGAGCCGCTCCCCACCGCCTTCCTGTTGACCCTCTGCGGCGTCCTGCTGGCGCTGAGCGTGCTGTTCAGCCGGGCCACGGGACGCTTCGGCGTCCCCGTGGCGCTGCTCTTCCTCGGCGTCGGCATGGCGGCCGGCACGGACGGGCCGGGCGGCATCGAGTTCAGCGACTACGGCTTCGCCTTCCGGCTGGGCACGGTGGCGCTCGTCCTCATCCTCTTCGACGGTGGCCTCAACACGCCGCTGCACGCCATCCAGCACGCCCTGCGCCCCGCCACCGTGCTGGCCACGGTGGGCGTGGTCGCCACGGCGGCCATCGTGGGCGTCGCCGCGCACCTGCTCTTCGACTTCGCGTGGACGGAGGCCCTGCTGCTGGGCGCCATCGTCTCCTCCACGGACGCGGCCGCCGTCTTCGCCGTGCTGCGCGGCAGCGGCATCACCCTCAAGCGGCGCGTGGGCACCACGCTGGAGCTGGAGTCCGGCCTCAATGACCCCATGGCCGTCATCCTCACCACCGCCCTCACGCACAGCGTGGCGAGCGGCAAGCCCCCCGGCTGGGAGCTGCTGGGGGAGGCCGTGGTGCAGATGGTGGTGGGCGCGGGCCTGGGCCTGGGCCTCGGGTGGGCGGGGAGGATGCTGCTCAAGCGCCTGCGCCTGCGCGTCGCCGGCCTCTATCCGGTGATGACGCTGGCGCTCGCCCTGCTCGCCTACGGCCTGCCCACGCTCCTGCACGGCAGCGGCTTCCTCGCCGTGTACATCGTGGGCATCGCCCTGGGCAACGAGAGCATCCGCTACCGCACGGGCCTGTTGCGCATCCACGACGCGCTGGCGTGGCTGTCCCAGGTGGGCATGTTCCTCGTGCTGGGGCTGCTCGTCTTCCCCCGGCGGCTGCTCGACGTGGCGTGGGAGGGACTGGGACTGGCGCTGGTGCTCGCCTTCATCGCGCGTCCCCTGGCGGCGCTGCTGTGCCTCCTGCCCTTCCGCTTCCCCGCGCGGGAAATCCTCTTCACCGGCTGGGTGGGCCTGCGCGGCGCGGTGCCCATCATCCTCGCCACCTTCCCCGTGCTGTCCGGCACGCACAACGCGCGCGAGGTCTTCACCATCGTCTTCTTCATCGTGGTGGTGAACGGGCTCATCCCCGGCGCCACCGTGCCCTGGGTGACGCGCCGGCTGGGGCTGGCCTCCAACGCGCCCGAGCCGCCCCCGGCCGTGCTGGAGATTGCCTCCACCCAGCTCCTCAACGGCGAGCTGAGCGCCTTCTACATCGGCTCCGCCTCCGCCGTGGCCGGCGAGCGCATCTCGGATTTGCCCTTCCCTCCCGGCTCCGCCGCCATGCTGCTGGTGCGGGGACAGGAGCTGATGGCGCCCCGGGGCGACACCGTCTTCCAGACGGGGGACCACGTCTACGTCTTCTGCCACTCCGAGGACCTGCCGCTGCTGCGCCTGCTCTTCGGCCAGCAGGAGGACGAGTAGCCCTTGCGCTTCGGGCCCGCCGGACCAGGGTGCTACGCAGGACAGAGCCCCCGGAATGGAGGTACCATTCGGGGCCTCAACCTCTCGGCCCGGTTAGGGTGGGAACATGCGCCGCGAGCACGCCCAGCACTCCATCCTCGTGGTGGAGGATGACCCGGACATCCGTGAAGCGGTCGCCGAGCTGTTGGAGCTGGAGGGCTACTCCGTCTCCAGCGCCAGCAACGGCCAGGAAGGACTGAACGTCCTGGCGACCCTCCGCCAGCCCTGCCTCGTCCTGCTCGACTTGATGATGCCGGTGCTGACGGGGTACGAGTTCCTGGAGCGCCTGCGCATCACCGGCGCCCAGTCCCTGGTGCCGGTGCTCATCATGACGGCCAGCCACGTCACGGAGCTGCCCGACGGCGCGGCGGGGCTGCTGCGCAAGCCCGTGGAGATGGCGCACCTGCTCCAGGCGGTGGCGCGCTTCTGCACGCACGCCTGAGCCTGCCGGAACGGAGGGGCCTTGCGGGCCGGCCCCTGCCTGAACGGGCAGGTCTCCACGCACCGCGTCCGGCGCCTCGCGCTCACCGGTTTGCCGCCGCCGCGCCCTCCATGCGAGGAAGGGCCATGTCCTTCCTGCATCAGGCACTGGTCTTCCTCGCCGCGGCGGTGGTGGCGGTGCCCCTCTTCAAGAAGCTCGGGTTGGGGTCCGTGCTGGGTTACCTCACGGCGGGCGCGGTCATCGGCCCGTGGGGCGCGAAGCTCGTCACCGACGTGGAGAACATCCTCCACGTGTCCGAGCTGGGCGTGGTGCTGCTGCTGTTCGTCATCGGCCTGGAGCTGCGGCCCTCGCGCCTGTGGGAGCTGCGCCGCTCGGTGTTCGGCATGGGCGGCGCCCAGGTGCTCCTCACCGGCTCGCTGCTGGCGGGTGTGAGCATGGCCCTGGGCATGGTGCCCGGCGCGGCCATCATCGCCGGCTTTGGCTTATCGCTGTCGTCCACCGCCTTCGCGCTCCAGCTCCTCGCCGAGCGCAACCAGCTCACCACGGGGTACGGGCGGCTGGCCTTCGGCATCCTCCTCTTCCAGGACCTGGCGGTGATTCCACTGCTCGCGCTGCTGCCGCTGCTGGGCGACGGCACCAGCGCGTCCACCGAGCCGGGCTGGCTCACGGGCCTGAAAGTCGTGGGCGTGCTGGTGGGCGTGGTGGTGGCGGGCCGCTACCTCATGCGCCCGGTGTTCCGCGCGGTGGCGTCCTTCCACAGCCAGGAGCTGTTCACCGCCACCGCGCTGCTCGTGGTGGTGGGCACCGCGTCGCTGGTCAGCGCGGTGGGCCTGTCCATGGCGCTGGGCGCGTTCCTCGCTGGCGTGCTGCTGGCCGAGTCCGAGTACCGCCACGAATTGGAGGCGGACATCGAGCCCTTCAAGGGCCTCTTGCTGGGCCTGTTCTTCATCGCGGTGGGCATGTCGGTGAGCCTGGGGCTCATCGTGGAGAAGCCGCTGCTGGTGGGCGGGCTGGTGGTGGCGCTGGTGGTGGTGAAGGGCGCGGTGCTGTACGGGCTGGGCCGCTTCAGCCTGAAGCAGGACGAGCCCGCGCTCAGCCTGGGCGTCGTCATCTCCCAGGGCGGCGAGTTCGCCTTCGTGCTCTTCGCGCTCGCCGTCTCGTTCCGCGTCATGGACCGCGCGCTCGCGGACCTGCTCGTGGTGGTGGTGGGCCTGTCCATGGCGACCACGCCGCTGCTGTACGCCGCGCACGAGCGGTGGCTGCGGCCGCGCTTCAAGAAGAAGGCGGCGGCGCGCGAGTTCGACGTGGCCCCCGAGGAGGACAACCCGGTCATCATCGCCGGCTTCGGGCGCGTGGGTCAGGTGGTGGGCCGCCTCTTGCGCGTGAAGCGCATCGGCTTCACGGCGATTGACGCGAGCCCCGAGCACATCGACTTCATGAAGCGCTTCGGAAGCAAGATTTTCTATGGCGACGCGTCACGTCTGGATTTGCTGCGCGCCGCGCGCGCGGACAAGGCGAAGGTGTTCGTGCTCGCCATCGACGACATCGAGGCGTCGGTGCGCACGGCGCAGGCGGTGAAGGAGCACTTCCCGCACCTGACCATCTTCGCCCGCGCGCGCAACCGCGTGCATGCGTACCGGCTGCTGGACATGGGCATCCAACGGGTGATGCGCGAGACATTCGCCGGAAGCCTGGAGATGGCGCAGGACGTGCTCATGGTCATGGGGCTCACCTATTCGGAGAGCCACCGCGCGCTGGAGCGCCTGAGGGACCACGACGAGGAACTGCTGCGCGAGACGGCGAAGTTCCACACGGACGAGGCGAAGCTCGTCGAGATGGCCGCCAAGGCACGCAAGGAGCTGGAGAGCCTCTTCGAGCAGGATGACAAGGAGCAGTCCAAGTCCGCGTGAGACACAGGAAATCCCTGTTTCACCCAACCCCGCATTCAACCCAGCCGCATTCCTCCGTCTCGGGTGGACCCCATGACACACGAGTCCCGCTCCTCGCGTTGCCTCCTGTGACGCGCAGTGGACAGGAGGCCGGCTGTCCTCGCGCGGGACGGGGAGCGGGGTATGGTTCCGACCCGGATGTGCTTCTCGCTCCCCGCACTCCTCGGCCTCGCACTCTCCAGCGCGCCCATCCCCGGGCACGAGACGGCCACGGCTCCGTCCACGGTGGAGACACCGCGCGCGCTCGCCGCGGAGCTGGGCACCGCGGTCGGACTCTTCACCGGCGGCTACGCCTTCGCCGGCGGACGCTGGGAGGACGCGTACCTCGCCAACACCTCCTCCGCGCGCTTCCTGCTCGGCGGCTTCACGCTCGACGGGGGCCTCTTGTCGCTGCTGCCGCTGGAGCGCGGCGGCCCCGGCGGCAGCACCACCGTCACCGCGCGCCTGGGCTACACCGGTGAGCGCTGGAGCGTGGTGGGCGGCGCCGTCGTCGGCCTCGGCTACACCGCCCGGCCGCTCCTCCAGGTGCTGCCCTCCGTGAAGGGCCTCTACCGCGTGGGCCGCGTGGACCTCGAGGCCGGCATCTTCGATGCGAATGGACAGGTGCCCGCGCACCTCGGCGCCTCCTACGGGCCCGTGGGCCTCGCGTACGTCTTCCCCCTGGGCGCCCGCGCGCGCGTGGACATCCCCCTGGCCGCCCGCGCCGGCGTGCGCCTGGAGGGCTTCGTCTTCCAGTACGGCGACGTGCGCACGTCGCTCGTCACCGTGGGCATCGTCGGCCGCCCCACCGCCTCCGAGCGCGCTGGAGGTGCCTCATGAGGCGCCGCGCCCTCGCCGTCCTCCCGCTGGCACTGGCCGCGTGCAGCGACAGGCCCGCCTTCGACGCGGAGGACATCCGCCGCGCCACGCTCGGCACCGGCCTGCCTTCGGGCTTCCTGCTGGGCACCGCCACCGCCAGCCATCAAATCGAGGGCGGCACCACCAACGACTGGAGCGCGTGGGAGCAGGGTCGCTTCCCCGACGGCCGGCCCCACATCCACGACGGCAGCGTGTCTGGCGACGCGGCCGAATCGTGGGAGCGCTTCGACACCGACGTGGCGCTGATGCGCAAGCTGGGCACCAACGCCTACCGCTTCAGCCTGGAGTGGAGCCGCCTCCAGCCCGCGCGCGGCGAGTGGGACGAGGACGCCCTGGCCCGCTACCGCGAGCAGGCCCACGCGCTGCGCACGCAGGGCATCACCCCGCTGGTGACGCTGTACCACTTCACCCTGCCGCAATGGGTCGCCGACGCGGGCGGATGGGAGAACCCCGCCACGCTCGACGACTTCGAGGCCTACGCCTCCCGCATCGCCGCGGAGCTGGGCGGCGAGGTGGACTGGTGGTGCACCGTCAACGAACCCAACGTGCTCGCGGTGTTCGGCTACCTGGACGGCGTGTGGCCTCCGGGGAAGAAGGACGCGAAGGCCATGGCCACCGCGCTGTCGCACCTCATCGAGGCACACGCGCGCGCGGCCCGGCAACTGCGCGCCCGGGACACCGTGGACGCCGACGGCGACGGCCACGCCACCCGCGTGGGCCTGGCGCACCACGTGCGCATCTTCCAGCCCGCCACCGGCTCCACCGCGGACGTCACCGCCGCGGGCCTCACCGACGCCTTCTTCAACGAGAGCGTTCCCCTGGCGCTCTCCACCGGCCGCATCCGCCTGTCCGTGCCCGGCAGCGCGAGCATCGACCGCGAGGTGGCGGACCTGAAGGGCTCCAGCGACTACCTCGGGCTCAACTACTACTCGCGTGACTACGTGCGGCAGGACTTCCGCGAGGCGTCGCTTTCCAACCAGTACGTCCCCTCGGGGCGTCCGGTGAGCGACCTCGGCTGGGACATCTACCCCGAGGGACTCTATCTCTTCCTGCTCCGCTTTCGCGACCTGGGCATCCCCCTCGTGGTGACGGAGAATGGGATGGCGGACGCGGAAGGAAACCGGAGGCCGGAGTACTTCCGTAGCCATGTGTACGCGGTGGAGCAGGCAGTCTCAGAGGGGGCGGACGTGCACGGCTACTTCCACTGGAGCCTCATGGACAACTTCGAGTGGGCCGAGGGCTACACGCCCCGCTTCGGCCTCTTCCGCGTGGACTTCGCCAGTCCGGACAAGGCCCGCGTCCCCACCCCCGCCGTGGAGAGCTTCCAGGACGTCGCCCGCAACCTCGGCCTCACGCCCGTGCCCTGAAGGTACACCCCACCCCGTGTTCACCCCTTGAGGGCCTCCGGCCCACCTCCCCACCGACGACGCATGGCTCCCACCTCCGCCAAGAAGCGCCAGCGCCCCCCGGCCGCGCCCCCCTCCGAGGCGCCCGCCGTGCCGCTCCATGCGCTCCTGGAGGGCCTGCCGGACGCCTTCTTCATGCTCGATGCCGGGTGGCGCTTCCTCTACGTCAGCCCCCGCATGACGGAGCTGCTGGGAGGCTGCGGCGGCACCGGTGACGACCTGCGCCGCGTGTGCCCCCACCTGCTGGAGCTGCGCCGCCAACTGCGCTTCGACCTCCCCGCCACCGAGCAGGGCGCCGTGCGCTTCGAGCATGGCTGGCCGGACCGGGACCTGTGCTTCGACGTCCGCGTGCGCCCGGTGGAGGGCGGCCTGCTGGTGCACTGCCGCGACATCACCGGTGAGCGACGGGCGCGCGAGGAGCTGCGGCGCACCAGCGAAGTCTTCCGCTCCATCCTCGAGGGGACGACGGACGCCGTCTACACCAAGGACCTCCAGGGCCGGTACCAGCTCATCAACTCCGCGGGCGCGAAGGCGGTGGGCTACTCGGCGGAGGCCATGATTGGCAAGACGGACGCCGAGCTGTTCGCCCCCGAGGTGGCGCGCGCCAACATCGCCAACGACAGGGAGGTCTTCGCCTTCGGCCGCACCGTCACCTACGAGGACGCGCAGCCGGGCGCCGAGGGCCCGCGCGTGTGGCTGTCCACCAAGGGCGTGCTGAGGGACCCGGAGGGCAAGGTGTCCGGCCTGTTCGGCATCAGCCGCGACATCACCCAGCGCAAGTGGGCGGAGGAGGAGGCGCGCCGGCACGCGGAGTTCCAGGAGCAGCTCATGGGCATCGTCAGCCATGACATCCGCAGCCCGCTGGGCGCCATCATGAACTGGTCCCGCGTGCTGGCCGAGAGCGGCACCGCGGAGGAGGCGAAGCAGACCAGCAAGCGCATCGCCACCGCGGCGGTGCGCATCGAGCGGCTCACGCGCCTGCTGCTGGACTTCACGCGCACGCGGCTGGTGGGCGGCGTGGCCATCGAGCCGCGCTCCATGGACCTGAAGGACCTGGCGGCGAAGGTGGCCCACGAGTTCCGCGTGGCCTTCCCGCAGCGCCTCGTGGAGGTGGAGCACAAGGGCAACACGCAGGGCACGTGGGACCCGGACCGGCTGGGGCAGGTGGCGTCCAACCTGGTGGAGAACGCGCTGAAGTACAGCCCGGCGGAGACGCCGGTGCGCCTGGCCGTGCGCGGCGTGCGCAACAAGGTGGTGCTGGAGGTGCGCAACGCCGGCCGCCCCATCCCCGACAACCTGCTGCCCCACCTCTTCGAGCCCTTCCGCCGCGGCCCGCAGACGGCCCGCACGCTGAAGATGAGCTACGGGCTGGGGCTCTACATCGTCCGGGAAATCGTCCAGGCGCACGGGGGCACGATTGAAGTCACCTCCAGCGAGGACGAGGGCACCAGCTTCCTGGTGACGCTGCCGCGCCGCTCGATGCCGGCGAAGCCCAGCGGGCCGCCGCGGCCGCCGCCGTAGCCGTCAGCCCGCGGCCTGGACCAGCGCGTTGATGTCCGCGTTCTCCAGCACGGGCTTCGGCGCGCCGTGGCGGACGACATGGAGCATGGCCCGGCCCACCTTCTCCGTCGTCGTCACGTACTTCGGGAAGAGCGCCCTCAACACCGGATAGAGCGGCGTCATCACCGCATAGAGGATGCGGTACGAGCGCGTCTTCGAGACGATGCCGTGCATCGGCTGGATGGCCGCCGGGCGGAACATGTACTTCGCCTTGAAGGGCAACCCGAGCAGCGCGTTCTCCGCCCGGCCCTTCACCCGCGCCCACATGACGCGGCCCTGCTCGGTGCTGTCGGTGCTGGCGCCCGACACGTAGATGAACGTCATGTCCGGGTTGAGCTTCACCAGCGTGCGCGCCGCCGCCAGCGGCATCTCGTACGTCACCCGCGCGTAGTCCGCCTCCTTCATGCCGGCCGAGGACACACCCAGGCAGAAGAAGCACGCGTCGTAGCCGGCCAGCTCCCCTTCGATGGAGGCGTAGTCCAGCAAATCCTTGTGCACGATTTCGCGCAGCTTCGCGTGCTGCTGGCCCGTGGCGACGCGGCCCACCGTGAGGACGCGCTCCACGCCGTCGTCCAGCAGGCACTCGCGCAGCACGCCCTGCCCCACCATGCCCGTCGCTCCGAAGAGAATCACCTTCATGCCGTGCGGCCCTCCCTGGGCCTTTCAGTCCAGGTAGCGGCGTAACAGGGCCGTCAGCTCCGCGCCATCGAAGGGCTTGGCGAGGTAGTCCGTGCAGCCGCTGTCGAAGCCGGCCTGCACGCTGCGCGGCTCGGCGCGGGTGCTGCAGAGGATGATGGGCGTGTTGCGGGTGGGCTCGCGCGTGCGCAGCGCCCGGCACGTCTCCAGGCCGTCCAGGTGCGGCATGACGACGTCCAGGAAGACCAGGTCCGGCCGCTCCGTCTCGGCCCGCGCCAGGGCCTCCAGCCCGTTGCGCGCGGTGACGGCCTCGTACCCCAGCTCCATCAGCATTCCCTGATGCAACAGCAACACGGTGGCCGAGTCGTCGACGAGGAGCACTTTCTTGCGTCGCATGGCGCCTCCCGGCTTCACAGTGAGGCCACCGGCTGGCAGAGCTGGCGCAGGTGCATGAGCCGCGGCGGGCCCATGCCCATGAAGCGCACGCCCATGCCATACGGGAAGGCCAGGCCCGTCCTGGGGGCGAAGGGGTTGGCCCACGCCACCACGCCGTGCGTCTCCAACCGCTCGCCCGTGGTGGGCAGGAGGATGCGCAGCCGCACCGTCGTCCCCGGCCGCGGGGGCACCAGCGTGCGGATGATGAGGCCCCCGGGGCTCAGCGCGCTGGAGAAGCCGGACGTCCACTCCGTCTCGCGCGAGCCGCCCTCGCCGAACTCCACCGGGCAGCAGAAGGGCACCCGCTCCTCCACGTGCAGCGTGCCCGAGTCCCGCCCCAGCAGCGCGTCGATGCGCGGCAGGAGCGCCGCCAGCCCCGGTGCCCGCGTCCCGGGCCCCACCGCCACGGTGAGCGCCGGCACGCCCTCCAGCACCGCCCGCGAGCGCAGCGTGGACAACAGCTTCAGCGCCGCCAGCGGCCCCTCGCCCGAGACGAGCACCAGGTGCGGCACCACGCCGCCCTCCGTCAGCCGCACGGCCGCGCCCTCCACGCTGGCGCTGTAGATGAGGTGATGGCCGCACGCCTCCAGGAGCGCGCCCAGCCCGCCCCACGCGCGCGGGCCGCTCGAGCCCGCCATCAGCACCACCCGGGGGGTGTAGCGCTCCACCGGCCGCGCCGGGGCCGCCGCCGGCTCACCGGTGAGCGCCGCCAGCCGGGCCCGCAGCTCGGACAGGCGCAGGGGCGACAGGAGGCAGTCCTCCACGCCCTCGGACTCGCCCGCCTCCAGCACCTCGGCCGGCGTGTTGGACTCCGCCACCACCGCCACCGGCGCCGCGCCCGAGCGCGTCCGCAGCGCGCTCAGCGCGGGGCCTCGCGCGTCCGCCACCAGCCGCCAGTGCACCAGCACCAGCGCCGGCCGCACGCGCGCCATCTCCGGAACGGCGGCTTCCAGCGAGGACACATGCACCGGCTCACCACCCAGTGCGCGCACCACCCGGGACAGCGCCAGCCACGGCTCACCCGAGGGGCCCACCCACAACACGCGCGGCGATGCAGTCACCACGGCGGGCGGCGGACGGATGCGCCCTGAAGCCGTCATCATTCGGTGCCTCCGTGTCGTTCCTTCCCCCCGGCACGCCCGTCTGTCTCCTCGATGCTCCGAGATATGAGAAACAGACACACGGCGAATACTCCCCCTGGACCGATTCCAGGGAGAGATGGGGAATACACGACACAGAGGGGGACACGGAGGCGAGCCGGGGGTCGGGAGGAGAACGCCTCCCCAGCCCCCCGCTCCAAGCCTCCAGAGCTTCGTGCGCGTCGCGCGCCGCGGACTTCGTGCGCACTGCGCACCGCGGACTTCAGACGCGGGCGACGTTGATGCCCGAGTCCACGGCCTGCAACTCGTCGCCGAAGGCGACGTTCACCGTCTCACCGGTGGGCGGGTCATAGGGCGCGCGGCCCACCTGCTTCGTGCCGAAGCGGGGGAAGAAGGGCGCCAGCACGTACACGCGGAAGCACCAGCCGAAGAAAGTCACCGGCTTGAGGTCCGGGTGGATTTCGGACGCAATCTTCGCGTGGGCCTCGGGCAGCAGGCTCCAGTGCTGGCCCGGCATCTCGTGGTGCGCGGCGTGGAGGCCGTTGTTGAAGAGGAAGAAGTTGATGGCCTTCCCGGTGAAGCTGCGGCTGTGGTCGTGCTCGCTCCAGGGGTCCGAGTGGACGTGCTGGATGTAGTTGAAGAACATGATGGTCCACAGCGAGAAGAACGCCGGGACGAGGAAGGCGAAGGCCCAGATGCGCGCGCCGCCGGCCACGCCGTGCAGCACCATGGCCAGCCCCAGCAGCGCCGCGTGCGTGCCGCCCCAGACGATGTACTGGAGGACAATCTGGCGGAACAGCGGGCGGTTGCGCTCCTTGGCCTTCTCGATGAAGGCCTTGGTCGGCTCCTGCTGCCAGTACGTGGAGACGAAGGGGAAGAGGAAGGCCACCAGGAAGTTGTGCTTCTTGGAGTAGCGCCACGTAATCGTCGCGTCGCCCGCCTTGTTCACGAACTTGTGGTGGTTGAGGTTGTGCGTCGGAATCCACACGAAGGTGGGGTAGCCGTAGAAGAGCGACAGCCACATGCCCATGGCCTCGTTCATCTTCCGGTTGCGGAAGGTGGGGCTGTGGTTGTGGTTGTGAGCGATGACTCCCGCCGACAGCGCCAGGTAGCAGGACACCGGGCAGAGGAACGGGATGAGCTCGGGCGCCGCATACATCGAAAGGGCGACCACGGGCATGGCCAGGCACCAGAGCATGGTCCTGCGGTCAGCGGAGTATCGAAGCATGGGGCGGATACTGCCCCAGCCCCTGTTCGAGGATCAAAACTTCCTGGCGACTTGAAGGAGGGGCCGCCCGGACGCCCGGTGTGTAGGCCCCCAGGCGCCGCCCGCCCACCCGGGGCCGCGGGCCCTCAGCGGAGGTGGCGCTCCAGCAGGGCCACCATGTTCTCCAGGGGGGCGGTGGCGGTGGCCAGCCCCGCCTCTTCCACGGCGCGCGGCATGCCGTACACCACGCAGGAGGACTCGGCCTCGGTGAGGACGGTGCCGCCCGCGGCGCGGATGGCGCGCGCGCCCTCGCGGCCGTCCTCGCCCATGCCGGTGAGCACCACGCCCACCGCGTCCGCCCCCCAGGCACTGGCGGCGCTCTCGAAGAGGACGTCCACCGAGGGGTGGTGCGGCATGCGCAGCGGGTGCCTGTCCAACCGCACCAGGCTCACCGCGCCGTGCCGCTCCACCTTGAGGTGGTGCCCGGCGCGCGCCAGCACCACGCGCCCCGGGCGCAGCTCCACGCCGTCCTCCGCCTCCACCACCTCCAGCGCGCACTGCGCGTCCAGACGCCTGGCCACCGCGAGCGTGTAGCCCACGGGGATGTGCAGCGCGAGCGCGAGCGGCGCGGGGAAGTCCGCGGGCAGCCCCGACAGCAACCGGGTGAGGGCCTGCGGGCCTCCGGTGGAGGTGCCCACCACCACCAGCTTCCGGGACGGCCCGTCCTCCCCCACCGGCGAGGGCGCGGCGGCCGGGGCAGCGGCCGGAGCGGGGTGCGGCACCGCCGCCGCCGCCGTGCGCACCGCCTGCACCAGCTCCGCGCCCAGCTCATAGAGCCGGTCCGTGGCGAGCGCGGTGGGCTTGTTCACCAACTCCACGGCGCCGGCCTGGAGCGCGGACACCGCCAGTTCGCTCTCCTCGCCCGCGCTGCTCACCACCACCACGCGCGGCGCGGAGGGGTTGGACGCGAGCGCCCGCAGCACGCCCAGCCCGTCCAGGCCGGGCATCACCAGGTCCAGCGTGAGCACGTGCGGAGACAGCTCCTCGATTTTCTCCAGCGCGTCCAGGCCGTCGCGCGCGGTGCCCACCACCTCCAGCCCTGCCGCGTTGGAGAGGACCTGCCGGAGCACCTTGCGCGCGAAGGCGGAGTCGTCCACCACCAACACGCGGATGGGGGTGGGAGCCGACGCCGTCATGAAGTCACCTTGGTGTAGAAGAAGGCGCCGCGCCGCTCCTCGCAGATCAGCGCGGTGCCGAAGCGCATCAGCGACTCGGAAGTACCCACCAGCAGGTGGCCGCCGGGAACCAGGGCCCTGCCGAGCGACGCCACCACCCGCAGCGCGGTGTCGTCCTGGAAGTAGATGAGCACGTTGCGACAGAGGATGGCGTCGAAGGTGCCGAGCGCCGCCACCGCCGCCGCGTCCACCAGGTTGACGCGGCGCCAGTCCACCGCCGACACCAGCTCCTGCTTCACGTACGGCCGCCCGCCGCGCACCTCCAGCCAGCGCCCCTCCACGCCCGGCGGCAGCGCACGCAGCGCGCGCAGGTTGTGCTCGCCGGTGCGGGCCCGCTCCAGCGCGCGGGTGCTCAAGTCACTGGCCACCACTTCCACGCCGGAGAGCAGGCCGCGCTCCGCCAGCATCATCGCCAGCGTGAGCGGCTCCTCGCCGGTGGAGCACGCGGCGCACCACACCCGGAGCTTCCGCCCCTCGCGCACCGCGGGCGCCAGCAGGTCCTCCACCAGCACCGTCAGCGGCTGCGCCTCGCGGAAGAAGTACGTCTCGTGCACCAGCAGCGAGTCCACCAGCGCGTCCAGCGTCTCCGGGCCCGCCGGGTCGTAGCGGAGGAAGTAGTAGTAGTCGAGCAGCGAGTCGAAGCCGGCGTCCAGCGCGCGCGCGGACACCTTCTCCTGCAAGAGGTCGCGGTCCTCCGGCGCGTAGTGCAGGCCCGCGCGCTGCTCAATCAACGCGGAGAGAATCGCGAACACCTGCGGGGACATGGGCAGCGAGGACATGGTTCTCCACTACCGTCCCAGCGCCTGGACGCAGGCGCGCCGCACGTCGGCGTCCTCGTCGTGCGTGGAGCCGTGCTCCAGCGCCTCGCGGGCCTCCACCGTGCCCAGCGCCGCCACGGCCGGGGCCGCGGCGCGGCGACCCGCGGGGCTGGCGGACACCAGCGCCTGCAGCAGCGCGGCGCGCGCGTCCGCCCGGCGCATGCGGGCCAGCGCCGCCACCAGCAACGGAGACGTCACCTCGTCCGCCACCTCCAGCGCGGTGAGCAGCCCCGGCAGCCGGCCCTCCATGGGCAGCGCCAGCGCGCTCACCACCCGCTCGCGCAGCGTCACGTCCCCCAGGAGCGTCACCAACGCCTGGGTGGCGGGCACGCCGGGGCGCGTGGCGAGGAAGCCCACCGCCGCGTTGCGGACGCTGTCGTCCCTGTCGCTGGCGGCGCGCAAGAGCGCGGGCAACGTCTCCGAGGTGTCGTACTCGGCCACCGCGGACAGGGCGACGAGCCGCGTGGCCGCGTCCTCGGAGCCCACCGCCTCCAGCAGCACCGGCAGCGCGTCCGGGCGGCGGGCCACGCCCAGGCCCAAGAGCGCCGCGCGGCGCACGTCCGCGTCCGCGCTGGAGGCCGCACGGCGCAGCGCCGCCATGGCCCCTTCGGTGTGCATGTGCGCCAGCGCGTCCACCACCGCCACGCGCACCTGGCCCGCGTCGTCGTCCGCCAGCGCGACAATCGCGTCCGCCGCCGCCTCCTCGTTCAGCTTCCCCAGCGACTGGCACGCGTAGTAGCGCACCCATGGGTCTCTATCGTTGAGGCCCCCCAGCAGCGTGGAGGTGATGCGGGCCTCTTCTCCGTCTGCCCCAGCGCGCGCATGGCCGCCGCGCGCGTGCGCTCGGACTCATGGGCCGCGGCCGACAGCAGCGCGTCCACCGCGCGCGGGTCCTCGATGTAGGGCAGGCCGTAGATGGCCGCGTCGCGCAGCCGCTCGTCCGAGTCCCGCATGGCCTGCAGGAGCACGTCCAGCCCGCGCGGGTAGCCGAAGTACGCGATGATGCGCAGCGCCGCGCGACGCAGGCGCGCGTCCGGCGAGCGCGCCGCTTGCAGCGCCAGTGCCTCCGTCCCCTCGCTGCCCAGCGATTGAATCGCCCCCACCGTGGCCTGCACCACGCGCGGGTCCTCGTCCACCAGGCGGGCGAAGAGGGCCGGCACCGCGCTGGGGTCTCCGATGCGCGACAGCGTGTCCGCCGCCAGCGCGCGCACCGAGGCGTCCCGGTCTTCAAGGCACACCATGACGTCCGGCACCGACACCGCCTTGCGGCCCACCAGCGGCAGCAGCACGCGGCGCCGGGCGCTGTCGCCGTCGCGCAGCGCGGCCAGAATCTGCGCGTCCGCGTCCGAGCCCAGGTCCGCCAGGGCGCTGGCCGCCGCGCGCGCCACCGTCGGGTCCGGCCCGTCCAGCAGCTTCAGCAGGCCCGCCGCGGCGTCCGGCCCGCCCACCCAGCCGAGCAGCCGGGCCAGGGCGGCCTTCTCCGCCGAGTCCGCGCCCGAAATCGCCTGGGACAGCCGCCGGCCCAGCACCGTCACGTCCGCGTCGGAGCGCAGCGCACCCTGCACCGCGCGCGCTCCGCCGAAGCGCTGCACCTGCGCCTCGTGGATGTCCACCAACGCCACCGCGGCCCCGCGCACCAGCGCGTCGTTGCCCCGGCGCAACAGGCCCACCAGCGCGGGCACCGCCGCCTCCTGGCCGGTGCGGCCCAGCGCGCGCGTGGCCTCCAGCGAGTAGAAGGGGTCCGACAGCAGGCCCAGCAGCGCCGGCACGACGATGGGGTCCCCGCAACGGCCCAGCACGTCGATGGCCGGGAAGATGCGGAAGAAGTTGCCGCTGCCCAGCGCCGCCAGCAGCGTGTCCACCGCGGCCCCGCCGCCAATGCGGCCCAGCGCCTCGATGGACGCCACCGCCACGTTGTCGTCCGCGTGGACGGTGAGCCGGGCCAGCAGCGGCACCGAGCGGCGACCGCGGCGACGGCCCAGCACCTGGGCGACATCGCAGACGACGGCCGGGTTGGAGTCTTCCGCGAGCGGCTCCAGGAGCCCCTCCACGTCGCCCGACGAGGCCACCAGCGCCTCCACCGCGGCGGCCAGGCGCGCCTCGCTGTCGCGGCGGTGGCTGAGCACGTCGCGCAGCGGCGCCACGGCCGGGGTGCCCAGCCGCGCCAGGGCGCCCACCACGGCGCGGCGCACCGCCCAGCTCGTCGCGTCCAGGCCGGCCACCAGCGTGTCCAGGCTGCCCGGGCCGCGCCGCGCCAGTTGCTCCACCGCCTCCACCTGCGCGCGGTCGTCCGCGGACAGGGCGAGCGGGTGGCCCGGTACCGAAGAAGATGCCGTCACGCCTGCTGCTCCCGGGCCCGCGCGGCCCCCGGCTCGGTGCCGCGTGCGCCACCGAGCGCGGCGCTCAGCCGCGCCAGGCTCTCCGCCTGCTCACCCTGGAGCCGCGTGAGCTGGCCCAGCCGCCCGGCCACCTCGCGCACCTCCGCCGCGGTGGTGGTGGCCGCGCGCGTCTGCTGCGCGGTGGTGGTGAGCACCTCCCGGGCGCGGGCGCGCATCTCCTCCACGCTCTTGGCCAGCCCCTCCGTCACCGTGGTGGACTCCGTGCTGGCGCGCGCCACCGCGGCCACGCCGGTGGCCTGACGGGTGGCGGAGCTGGCGAGGGCGGCCAGCGCCTCCGTCTGCTCGTCCAGCGCCCGCGACGTCCCCTTCGCCACCCGCCGCACCTCGTCCGCGCCCTTCACCAGCGCGGTGAGCGCCTGCGCCTGCTCGTCGGTGGCGCGCGTCACCTCCGCCGCCAGCTTCGCCACCTGGCGACTGGCCACCTCGCTCTGCTTGAGGGCGCGGGCCTGCTCCGCCACGCCGCGCGCGGACTGGGATGCCTGCTTGCGCGTCTCCTCCATGGCCCGCGTCACCTCGGCGGCGGCCTTGGCCTGCTCGGCCAGCCCCAGCAGCGTGCGCTGGGTGGCGGTGGTCGCCTCCTGCGACAGCGCGCCCACGGCGGCCACCTCCTTGCTCTGCGCCGCCACCGCCCCGCTCACCGTCTGCACCAACTGCCGCATCTGCGCGGAGGCCTTGGCCAGCTCCCCGGACGCCGCGGCCTGCTCCTGCACGGCCCGCGACACCTTCTGCGCCACCTCCGCCAACTGGCCGTTGGAGCGCACCGCGTCGCGCAGCGCGCGCGCCTGGTCCGCCGTGGCCTGCGTCGTCTGGCGCGCCATGCGCCGCATCTCCGTGCCGCCCTGGGACAGCGACTGCGCCGCCTGCGCCTGCTCCGCCGCGGCCGTGGTGATGGCACGCCCCTGCTCGCTCACCTTCGCCGTGGCCTGGGTGAGGGCCTGCACCGCCTGCACCTGCTCGCCGGACGCGCGCGACACCTCGCGCACATTCTGGCCCAGGTCCTCCACCCCCTTGAGGATGGTGGACAGCGCCCGCTCCGCGTCGGACGCCAGCGCCGCGCTCTCGTCCGCCGCGCGCACGCCCTCGCCGGTGGCGGTGGCCGCCTCGCGCGCCGTCGTCTGGAGGCCCCGGACGATTTTCGCCACGTCCGCGCTGGCCGCCGCCGCGCGGTCCGCCAGGGCGCGAATCTCCTCCGCCACCACCGCGAAGCCGCGGCCGTGCTCGCCCGCGCGCGCCGCCTCGATGCTGGCGTTGAGGGACAGCAGATTCGTGCGGTCCGCGATGAGGTTGATGGTCTGGACGATGTCGCCAATCTCCTCCGCCCGCTTGCCCATCTCCTTCATGACGCCGGAGGACTCGACGATGGACTGGCGGATGCGGGTGAAGCCGGCGATGGAGCGCGTCACCGTGGCGCCGCCGTCGCGCGCGGTGGTGCCCACGCGCTCGGCGTTGACGCGGGCCTCCTCCGTCATCTGCGCCACCCTGCGCGTGGACGTCTCCAGCTGCGTGGAGGCGGTGGCGCTGCCAGCGGCCAGGGCGTTGATGCTCTCCGCGGACTTCGCCACGGACTGGGCGGAGCGGGCGAGCTGCTCAATCGTGGCCGCGTTGGCGTCCACCACGGCGGCGTTCTTCTCCGCGGTGGCGGCCACCTCCTCCACGCTGGCGGCCACCTCCTCCACGGTGGACGCGGTGGAGGCGGCGCTCGCCTCCAGCGTGCGCGCATGCTCGGCCACGCCGCGCACGCTGCGCGCCAGCTCCTCCGCGGTGGAGGCCGTCTCCTCCACGCTGGCGGCCATGCTGGTGGCGTCCCGGGCCACCTCGCCCAGCACCCGGCCAATGCCCACCACCGCGTTGGACACCTGCGCCACGCGCTCGCCCACCGCCTGCGAGTCCGTGGCCAGACGGGAGATGCCCTTGGACATCTCCTCTGCGGTGGCGGCCACCTGCTCGGTGGCGGCGGCGCTGGACTGGTTGCGGGCGACGAGGTCCGCCACCGTGGCGTTCATCTCCGTCACCGAGGCCAGCAGCTCCTCGCTGGAGGCGGCCAGCTCCTCCGCGTTGGCGCTCACGCCCTTCACCGAGCGCGTCGCCTGCTCCAGCGTGGCCGCGGTGGTGTCCGACGACGAGGCCAGGTGCGCGGCGTCCTTGCGCACGCCGGCCACGGAGGCGTTCACCTCCTGCAACGCGCCCGCGGTGGCCTCGGCCTCCTGCTGCACGGCGCGCGCGGAGTCGCTCACCGTGCGCTGGGCCCGCACCATTTCGTGCACCGACAGGCCCGTCTCCTCCACATGGGCGGCGACGGACTCCATCGCGGAGCGCACCTGCTCGGAGGCGGCGGCCTGCTCGTTGCCGCTCGCCGCCAGCCGCGCCGCCAGGGCCTCCGTTGCCTGCACCAGCCCGGCGGTCTCCTGCACGCCGCGCGCCGCGCTCTCGGCCAGGTTGCGCGCGTCCTCCAGCGCAATCGCCCCGTTACCGTTGTCCGTCGCCATCCGGCGTCTCCTCCCCGATGACCCGGGGGAAATCAATGAGCATCACCAGGCGCGGCCCCACCTGGGCCACGGCCTTCACGAACCCGCGCGCTCCCTCGACAACCAGCGGAGGGGGCGGCTTGACCTGCGCTGGATCCAGCTTCAGCACCTCGCGGGCGCTGTCCACCAGCAACCCCACCGTCCGGCTACCGAGCTGGCCCACCACCACCCGCGTGTCCAGCGAGCGCTGCAGGGGCGGCAGCCCGAAACGCACCCGCGCGTCCACCACGGGGATGACGCGGCCGCGCACCTGCACCAGCCCGGCCACGTGAGACGGAGCGCCCGGCACCGGCGTGGCGCCGGTGAAGCTCTCCATCTGCAGCACGTCCGCCGCCGGCAACGCGTACTCGGCCCCGTCCACCTTGAACACCACGTGCAGCACGCTCATGTCGCGCGCTCCCTTCTGCCGTTGCCACTCCGGGCAGCGCCCAGCGCCGCCAGGTCCAGCACCAGCGTGGGCTGGCCGTCGCCCAGGTCCGTGGCCCCGGCCACCCCGGGCACCCGCACCAGCGGGTCCTCCAGCGGACGGAGGACGATTTCCTGCTGGCCGAGCAGCCGGTCGACCGCGAAGGCCACCGGCTCGCCGCGCTGGCGCACGATGAGCGCCTTGGCCCCGACGCCGCCGCGCTGGCCATCCGGGCTCCCGCGCTCCAGCAGCCGCTCCAGCGACAGCAGCGGCACCGCGCTGCCCCGCCGCTCCACCAGCACCACGCCGCTGGCGCCCGCGGGCCGCGTCAGCCTCGCCGCGTCCACGTCGATGAGCTCCTCCACGGAGCCCACCGCCACCGCGTAGCGCAGGCCGGCGCACTCGAAGACGAAGGCGTCCAGCAGCGTAATCGTCAGCGGCACCCGCATGCGGAAGGTGGTGCCCTGGCCGGGCCGCGTCTCCAGCCGCAGCTCGCCGCCGAGCTGGTCCACGGTGATGCGGCGGACGATGTCCATGCCCATGCCACGGCCGCTCGTCGAGGTGGCGGCGTCACGGGTGGAGAAGCCGGGGCGACACAGCACGTCCAGGAGCCCGTCCGACGTGGCGGGGACGGGCACGCCCGCGCGGCGGGCCACCGCCTCCGCGTCCACGCCGCGCCCGTCGTCGGTGACGGTCAGCTCGAGCAGCCCGCTGGCGCCGCCGTGGCAGGCCAGGCGCACCAGCCCCTCCTCGGGCTTGCCGGCCGCGCGGCGCGCCTCTGGCGTTTCCAGCGCGTGGTCCACCGCGTTGCGCACCAGGTGCACCAGCGCGGGCAACAGCCGGTCCGCCACGGCCTTGTCCAGCTCCGCGTCGCCCACCTCCAGCTCCAGCCGCACCGCCTTGCCCGTGCTGCGGCGCAGGCCGCGCACCAGCAGCGGCAGCCGCTCCAGCACGTCCGCCACCTTCACCATGCGAAGGCGGATGATGGCCGCGCGCATGTCGCGCAGCTGGCGGCCGTTCTCCTGGAGGATGGCGGTGAGCTCGCGCGTGGGCGCCCCCGCGGCCGTCAGCGCCGCCACCGCGCGGGTGAGCCGCGAGCGGTTGACGACGAGCGCCGCCAGCCGCTCCAGCGCCTCGTCCAGCCGGGACACCTCCACCCGCAGGGTGCCCCCGCCCCGGCGCTGCTCCTCGGGCTCGTCCTCCACCCGCGCCACCACCGCCTCCAGCTCGGGCTCGGCAACGGGCACGGCGGGCACCACGGGTGCGGCGGGCGCCGTGGCCAGCGCGCGCACCGTGGCGGGCGGGCCTCCAGCGGCCTCCAGCAGCGCGTCGTCCGTCGCGTCGGTGAGCAGCAGCAGCGCGAAGGTGAGCGAGCCGCCGCCCGCCGCGGGGCCGGACAGGGGCAGGACCTTGACCGCCTCCGCCAGCTTCGCCACGCGCTCGCGCACGCTGTTGATGGTGATGCCGCTGGCGGCGCGCTCGGCGCCCGGGATGAAGTCCAGCCGCACCGCGCGCTTGCCGGCGGCGCCGACGGTGAGCTGCTCGCGCTCCGCGGCGGAGAGACGGGCGGAGAGCGCCGCGTCCAAATCCAATGCGACGGGCGCGGGCTTCGCGGGCGCCGTCCCCAGCGCGGCCGACTCCAGCGCCTCCAGGCGCTCCAGGAGTCCCGCGGGCACGGGGGTGACGGGCCTGCCGGCGGCGAGCTGCCGCACGCGCTGCTCGATTTCGCGCAGCCCCTCCATGAGGGGCTCCACGCTGGACTCGGGCAGCCGGCCCCCGGCGCGGTCCGAGTGGCGCAGGGACGTCTCCATCCAGTGGGCGATGGAGACGATGGACTCCACGTCCACCATGGCGGACAGGCCCTTGATGGTGTGCAGCGCGCGGAACAGCTCGCGCACGGCGCGCGGGTGGGCGAGCCCCCGCCGCACGCTGGCCTCCACGGCGAGCAGGTGCCGGTGGGCCGCGCCTAGCAGTTCCTCGGCTTCCGCCAGGTAGGCTGGCAGGAAGTCCGCGAGGTCCACGGAGCCGGTCACCCGCGCTTCTCCTCCAGCAGGGCTCGCGCCTCGGCCAGGATGGCGTCCGGGGTGAAGGGCTTGGTCATGAAGCGGTTGGCGCCCACCGCCAGCGCCCGGGCCCGCGACGCCTCGTCCCCACGCGTGGTGACGATGATGATGGGCAGGTTGCGCAGCCGGTCCTGGCTGCGCACGAACTCGACCACCTCGATGCCGCCGATGTCCGGCATGTTCAGGTCCAGCACGAGCAAATCGTACGGCTGGAGCGACAGGCGCTCGATGGCCTCCAGACCGCTCGAGGCATGGGTGAAGGTGAGACCCGGATAGGGGCGCAGGCAGGCGACGACCATGTCGCGCATCACCTTGCTGTCATCGACGACGAGCACCTCTGGCATGGCTTCCCCTGGCAACGAGTGCGGACCCTAGAGCGATTCCGTGAAGATGAAAGAGAACGGCGCACATACGGCCTTTACAGCGCCCAGTGGCTGACAATCGTACCCAGGTACACCTGCGCTCCAGGACGGAAAGTGCCTCTGGAGCCACTCCCGACGTGCAGGCTGGCGCCCTCCCGCGCCCAGTCTTGCGGCGTCCTCGCGCTGCTTTACGGTCCACTGAGGGCGCGATGGCGCCGGGGTGACGCCACCGGGCCCTTCCAACCGGAAAACAGGAGGGACTTCCCATGGCCGACATCACCCGTCGCGAAGGCGGCATTCCCCGTCGTGAGCGGGACCCGTTCTCCCAGATGCAGGAATTGATGAACTGGGACCCGTTGGAGGCGATGACGCAGTTGCTGGGCGGGCGGGGCGCGGGCCCCTCGTTCATTCCCGCCTTCGAGGTGAAGGAGACGAAGGACGCGTTCGTCTTCAAGGCGGACCTGCCCGGCGTGCAGGAGAAGGACCTGGACATCTCGCTGACCGGCGACCGCCTGGTCGTCAGCGGCAAGCGTGAGTCCGAGAAGCGCGAGGAGAACGAGCGCTACTTCGCCTTCGAGCGCAGCTTCGGCTCGTTCAGCCGCGCCTTCACCCTGCCGGAGGGCGTGGACGCGGAGCACATCGCCGCGGACCTGAAGGACGGCGTGCTCCACCTGACGCTGCCCAAGAAGCCCGAGGTGCAGCCCAAGCGCATCAAGGTGGGCGGCGCCGCCGCCCGCGTCGACAAGCCGAAGGCGTAGCGTCACCCCGGTACCGGGGCACGCGGAGCCTCCAGGCTCCCTTCCCCGGTAACCGGATTGCATTCCCGCACTCCCGAGCGGAAATCACTGACAGCGGGCCTCCACCTCCTTGCATGCCCCACTCCCGGGGAGGTAAGAGGCGGCCCCTGATTTGATTCTGCAAATCAATCTCATTTCCCTCGGGAGTCCCTCTCATGAAGTGCCTTCGCCCCGTCCCGGCGCTGCTCGCGCTGTGGCTTGCCGCCTGTGGTCCGGACGTCACCGTCCCACCAGGTGTCCCCGCGCCGCCCGCCATCGAAGTGCTCTCACCGGTGGCAGGCGCGTCGTTCGATGAGCCCTCGGTGCGCCTGTCCGGCACGGTGGGCGCGGCGGGTGGGCTGGCCTCGCTGACGGCGCGGGTGGATGGCGGTGACGCGCACGCCGCCGCCGTGACGCAGACGCAGCCGGGCCACTACGCCTTCACCGTGGACCTCACCCTGCCCGCGGGCGAGAGCGAGGTGCTGCTGGAGGCGGAGGACGCGACGGGGCGCCGCGACACGCGGACGCTGCGCCTGCGCCACACGCCGGACACCACGGCGCCCCAGGTCCAGGTGCTGTCGCCGGAAGCAGGGCAGGCGCTCGGCGTGCGCCGGGTGTCCGTGGACGCCCGCGCGACGGACGACCGGGGCGTGGTGTCCGTGGCCTGGGTGCTCAACGGCGGCGAGGAGCACGAGGTGCCCCCCGCGACGGGTGACACCGGCGCGCTCGCCTTCGAGCTGACGCCGCGGCCGGGCGCCAACCAGCTCCTCCTTCGCGCCCGGGACGCGCACGGCAACGTGGGCGAGAGCACCGTGTCCTTCCACTTCGGCGGCCTCGCGTCCGCGGGCGCGCTGCACAGCGGCCTGCTGCGCGACGGGCGCATCCACGCGTGGGGCCGCAACAACCGCGGGCAGCTGGGCCTGGGCGCGGCGGTGACGGCGGACCAGAAGCAGCCCCAGCCGGTGCCCGGCCTCGAGGGCGTGGCCTCCATCGCCTTCAACCAGAACTTCTCGGTGGCGCTCCGCTCGGACGGCACCGTGTGGACGTGGGGAGAGAACGCGGACGGCCAGCTCGGCCTCGGCACGCCTCCCGAGCCGGGCCAGCCGCACACCCCGGACGTCACCCTGCGCCGCGAGCCCACGCGCGTTCCCGGACTCGACGGGGCGGTGGCGGTGGCGCTCGGCTACCGGCACGCCCTGGTGTTGCTGGAGGACGGCTCGGTGCGCGCCTTCGGCAACAACGCCGACGGGCAGCTCGGCGACGGCACCGTCGAGTCGCGGGACTACCCGGTGCCCGTGCGGGGGCTGACGGGCGTGGTGAAGCTGGTGGGAGGCTCGCAGCACTCGGCGGCCCTCGAGCGAGACGGCACCGTCTGGGTCTGGGGCCGCAACACCTACGGCAACCTGGGCGCGGGAAGCACGGACCAGGACGTGCACCCCACGCCGGCGCGGGTGCCGGGGCTGGAGCAGGTGGTGGACCTCGCCAACGGCAGAGACCACCTGCTCGCGCTGCACGCGGATGGCACGGTGTCCGCGTGGGGCCTGGCCGCCAGCGGGCAGCTCGGCACGGGCGCGGCGGGCACGCCGCGCGCGGCGCCGGTGAAGGTGAAGGACCTCATCGACGCGCGCGCCGTCTACGCCAACGGCAACTTCAGCTTCGCGCGGCGGGCGGACGGCTCGCTGGTGGGCTGGGGGCAGAACGGCAACGGGCAACTGTGTGTCGGTGACAAGGAAGACAGGCCCGGGCCCACGCCCGTCTCCACCGAGGTGAGCCCCGTCGCCACCCTGGGCATGGGCGCCACGCACGTGCTCGCCCTGCGCCGGGACGGCTCGCTGTACGGGTGGGGGTGGAACCTCAACGGCTCGCTGGGCCCGGAGGCCGTCATCGACCGGTGGTCCTACACCAATCCCATCTCGGTGCCGGTGCCTTGAAGCAGCGTCCCGTCCTGTCCCTGGGAGCGCTGCTCTGGGCGCTCGGCCTCGGCGCGTGCGGCGGCGCGGGCAGCGCACCGCCGCCCCTTGCGCCTCCCGACGCAGGGCCCGGAGAGTCCCCTCCCGATGCCGGGCCCGGGGAGCCGCCGCCCCCTCCCCCACCGCGCTTCGACGTGGTGGAGGAGGGCGAAGCGTGGCCCGGCGGCGCCACCACCGTCCCGTCCCCGGGCGCGGCCACGGCCTTCAAGCGCCCGGCCGCCAACCTCACGCTCGCGCGGCGCGCGGAGTTCTTCACGGGCGAGGCCGTCTTCGAGGCGGACTGGCTGCCCGCGCCCGACACGCGGGCGGAGCGGGACGGGCTGGGCCCGCTGTTCCACTCCGTCTCCTGCGTCGCCTGCCACCTGGGCAACGGGCGGGGCCGTCCTCCCGAAGGGGACGCGGTGGCGGACACGCTGCTGGTGCGCCTGTCGGTGCCCGGCGCGGACGCGCACGGCGGGCCCCTTCCGGAGCCCACCTACGGGGACCAGCTCCAGCCCCACGGCATCCCCGGCGTGCCCGCCGAGGGACAGGCGCGCCTGCGCTGGACGGAAGTCCCCGGTACCTTCGCGGACGGAGCGCCCTACTCGCTCGCCGCGCCGGAGCTGAGCCTCACGGATTTGGCGCACGGCCCGCTGTCTCCGGACACGCGCACCTCGGCGCGGGTGGCGCAGCCGCTGCCGGGCCTGGGCCTGCTGGCGGCGGTGCCCGAGGCGACGTGGCTGGAGTGGGCGGACCCGGACGACGCCAATGGCGACGGCGTCTCCGGCCGGCCCAACCGTGTCTGGAGCCGGCGTGAGGGCCGCGCGGTGCTGGGGCGCTTCGGGTGGAAGGCCAACCAGCCGGACCTGGAGCACCAGAACGCGGGCGCGCTGCTGGGCGACCTGGGGCTCACCTCACCGCTACTCGCGGACGAGGGCTGCACCCAGGCCCAGGCCGCGTGCCGGGCCGCGCCGGGCGGCGGCACGCCGGAGGTGAGCGAGCGACAGGCCCGTGCGCTGGACTTCTACACGCACACGCTGGCGGTGCCGGCGCGCGAGCACGTGGACGCGCCCCAGGTGCTGGCGGGCAAGGCCGTCTTCCACCGCGTGGGCTGCGCGCGCTGCCACCGCCCATCGCTCACCACCAGCACGCTGGCCGGCTACCCGGAGCTGTCCGGCCAGCGCATCTGGCCCTATTCGGACGGGCTGCTGCACGATTTGGGCGACGCCCTGGCGGACGGGCGCGAGGACTTCCTCGCCACCGGCCGCGAGTGGCGCACGCCGCCCCTGTGGGGCCTGGGCCGCACGCGCGCGGTGAGCGGGCACACCCGCCTGCTGCACGACGGCCGGGCGCGCTCGCCCCTGGAGGCCATTCTCTGGCACGGCGGCGAGGCCCAAGGCGCGCGCGAGGCCGTGCACCACCTGACGCAGGCGGAGCGCGACGCGCTGCTCGCCTTCCTCGACTCGCTCTGACGCGAAGGGCCCGCCTCAGGCCCGCGCGGCGGGCGGGCCCGCGCGCGGCAGGCGGATGCGGAAGGTGGCGCCCTCGCCGGGGGTGCTGTTCACCGACACCTCGCCGCCGTGCGCCTCCACGATTCGGCGCAGCCGGTACAACCCCAGCCCCAGCCCGCCATAGTGGCGCACCGGCACCGCGCGCTCGAAGCGCCGGAAGATGCCGTCCACCCGCCCCGGGGCGATGCCGATGCCGTGGTCCGTCACCACCAGCGTCGCCGTGTCCGGCCCGGACTCCAGCGCCACCTCCACCGGCTTGCCGGGCCCGAACTTCATCGCGTTGGACAACAGGTGCGTCACCACCTGGGACAGCCGCGCCACGTCCCACCGGCCCGACGTGGGCACCAGCGGCCGCACCACCAGCTGGCAGCCCACGCGCGCGGCCGCTTCCTCGGAGCGCGACACCACCTCGCGCACCACCGACGCCAGGTCCACCTCTTCCAGGTACAGCCGCGGCGCTCCGCCCTGGAGCTGCGACACGTCCAGCAGCGACTCCACCAGGTCCGCCAGCCGCTGCACCTGCCGGTCCGCCGAGTCCAGCGCCCGCGCCAGCCGCTCGGGCGCGGACGCCACGCCCGCGCGCAGCACGCCCTGGGCGCCCTGCACCCGCAGGCGCAGCGCCGCCAGCGGCGTGCGCAGCTCGTGCGCGGCCACGCTGAGGAACTCGTCGCGCGCGCGCACCGCCTCCTGCGTCTCGCGGTACATGCGCAGCTGCTCCGTCACGTCGCCGATGATGCCGGCCATGCGCACCGCCCGGCCCTGCGCGTCGCGCATCGCCTTGCCCCGGCTCACACACGAGCGGTAGCCCCCGGTGGAGTGCCGCAGCCGGTAGGACACGTCGTACGGCGCGCCCCGCTCCAGGTGGGCGGCCAGCGCGGCGAGCACGTCCGGCCGGTCCTCCGGGTGAATCAGCTCCGTGAAGGCCTCGTACGTGCCCGCGAAGTCCTCCGGCCTCAGGCCCAGCATCTCCAGCAGGCGCGGGCTCCAGTAGAGCGTCTGGCGGCGCAAATCCCAGTCCCAGATGCCGTCATACGAGCCATTCACCACCAGCCGGAAGCGCGCCTCGCCCTCGCGCGCGTTGCGCTCGGCCTGCTCCAGCAGGCCCACCCGCCGCTCGAGCTGCCGCACCATCCGGTACAGGTGCTCCTCGGTGCCCAGCTCCAGGGGCGGGGCCACGTGCGAGGGGGCCCCCGCGCGCAGCTCGTGCAGCAGCGCGCCCACCAGCTCGTCGCCCTCCTGCGTGCGCCGCACGAAGCCGTTGGCCCCCACGTTGTGGGCCATGCGCAAATCCAGCTCGTCGGGCACCACGGTGTGCGTGAGGATGACGGGCACGCGCGTCAGCCGCGGGTCCTGCCGCAGCGCCAGGCACAGCCGGAAGCCGTCCAGCCCCGGCATCAGCGCGTCCGCCAGCACCACGTCGGGGCTCCGGCGCCTCGCCAGCTCCAGCGCCGTCACGCCGTCGGGGGCCATGAGGACCTCGAAGCGCAGCGGCACCAGGTGCAATTGCAGCAGCTTGCGGGACACCGGGTCGTCATCCGCCACCAGCACCGTGGGCCGCGCCGCGCCCCCGGCCTCGCGGACCTCCGGGGGCAGCGCCTGCCGCACGCACTCCACCAGCGCGCCCAGCGACAGCGGCCGGTCGAGGAAGCCGAGCCCCGGCAACTCCACGTTCCGCAGCCCCTCCTGCTCGGCGGGGAAGGCCATGACGCGCGGCACCGCGCCCGACACCTTCAGGGCCCGCCCCAGCGCCTCCTGCCCCACCGGGCCCGCCGCCAGCAGACCCGCCGTCAGCAGGCCCGCCGCCACCATCAGCACGTGCGCTGGCTCGGCGTGCAGCAGGGTGATGGCCGCCGGGAGGTCCGCCAGGGCCGTCACCTGCCACCCCTGACTCTCCAGCGCCAGCACCTGCAGTTCCCGTACGGGGCCGGGTTCTTCGACGAGCAGGAGGGTGGGCTTCATCTCGGCGAGTTCGACAGGGCGGGCGGGCAGGCAGGACGCGGCTTCCGCCCTGACGATGAAGAAAGAGTCGCAGTCTGTGCAGCGGGGCCACCGAGTCAAGCCGTCCCGACGCAAGTGTTCTCCGGTGCAAACCGGCCAGATGTCCGATGCCTCCCCGCCCGCGCCGGAGGCGCGGCAGCCTCCCGACCACCGCCAACGCATCCGCGTAACGGATGCATCCACGGTTTCAGCAGTAGCCGCGTCAACACTGGCAGCGTGGGTCGGCTCCCTCCAGCCGTCCGAGCGTCTACAAACACGTGGCCACCTGGAGACCCACGGGGTCACTCCCCGGGGAACCGGCTCGCGGCCTCCGGAAGAAAGCCGCACTCGCCGAGAGCACGGAAAACCCACCCGGGTGCCTCTCGACTCGGCCTCTACGTGTCTACGAGGGCAACAGAAGTTCTTCTGCAAGACAGTTGCATCAGTGTCGCGAGCGCCCGTCCGCCCCCACGCCTCGGAGAGTCGGGACGGACCCTCCGGGTTGTTTCGTGACACAGGTGAAAGTGCATGGCAGTTGCGTTAATTGAAAGGACATCATGGGAGCCAAGAGACTTGCCGCGCAGCCGAAGCTCACCGAGTTCCAGGACCGCATCCGTGCCGCGGGCCTGCGCAGCACCGCGCCCCGCGTGGCGGTGCTGAGGGAGCTGGAGAGCGCCTCCTCGCCGATGAGCCATGCCGACCTGGTGGACTCGCTCGGTGACGAGGGTTACGACCGGGTGACCATCTACCGCAACCTGACGGACCTGACCGAGGCCGGGCTGGTGGTGCGGGCGGACCTGGGAGACCACGTCTGGCGCTTCGAGCTGAAGCGCGAGGGTGAGGAGCATGGCAGCAGCCATCCCCACTTCACCTGCACCGACTGCGGCACCGTGGCGTGCCTCCCGGAGGAGTCGGTCCGCATCGCCTCGTCCAAGGGCGTGCCCCGCGCGGTGTCCCAGCGCGCGGTGGAAGTGCAGCTGCGCGGCCTGTGTGACCGCTGCGTGTGACGGACGGGGCCCGCCTTCGCTCCCTCGCGGGGCAAGCCGGGCCCGCCGACTCCCGGCTCGCGTGACGCTGGCCCTGTAGGGCCGCTCGCGCCGGGCCGGAAAGCGCGCGGACGGTGGAGCCACCGCCCGCGCGAGCCCTTCCGGGGACTTCCGCGCTACTGGATGGTGTACGCCACCGTGCCGCTGCAGCTCCCGCTGGAGTAGCAGCCGGCGCGAATCTGGTACGTGCCCGCCGTGGTGGCCTTGAAGCTGGCGAACGACAGCGTTCCGCACGCGTCGTCGTTGGAGGCCGCCAGCGTGGTGCCGTTGTACAGGCGCAGGTACGTGTCACCGGTGCCCGAGGCGCCGGGCACCGTGCAGGTGCCGAAGTTGAGCGTCTGGCCGGCGGCCAGGGTGACGTTGCGGTTGGTGGTGTTCTGCTGCGCGCTGTTGGTGTTGGTGGCCGTGAAGGTGAACGTCACCGGCGTGGGCGGCGGCGGGTAGCCGGCGCACAGGCGCGTGCTGGTGGCCACGCCGCAGTACGCGTCGATGGCGGGCCGCACGTAGGTGATGTCCTCGCCGCGGCAGCCCGTCTCCGTGCACACGTTGACGATGTTGCAGCTCCCGTTGGCCTTGTAGTCCGTCTCGCCGCGCACCAGGATGCCGGCCACCGTGTAGCCGCTGTTCTCGTACACGCCCGAGCCGGAGTTGCCGCCGAAGGTGTCCGTGCTGGCGACGAAGTAGTCCAGCGTGCTGGCGCGCGCGTCGCGCACCGAGCCGCCCGAGTCAATCTTGAAGGGGATGCCGCTGCCCGAGCCAATCACCGTCACGTTGGTGCCCACCGCCAGCGCGGCGTTGCCCGCGCGGATGGGGGCCGGGGTGAAGCGCGGGGTGGCCACGCGGTCCAGCTTGAGGATGGCGTAGTCCAGGTTGCGCCCGTTCACCGTGGCCTGCTGGCGCGCGACGATGGACGTACAGGAGAAGATGTCCGCCGTCGTCACCGTCTGCATGGCGTTGGCGGCCGTGCGGTAGAAGTTGAAGACCAGCCGCGTGCTGGTGCAGGCCGACGCGCTGGTGACGCAGTGGCCCGCGGTGAGCACCAGGTCATCGTCGATGAGCGTGCCCGAGCAGAACGCCGGCGTCAGGTCCGTCAGGAAGCGCTCGGTGCTGCACAGGCCGTACGCGCTCTGCAGCGTGGACGCGTTGAAGGTGACGTTGTTGGGGTTGGTCGCGTTGTAGTCCGACGTGTTCATCAGCGCCACGGTGGCCTGCTGGGCACGGGCGCGCAGGGTGGCATTCGCGTGCGCGTACACGTCCGTGCGGTTGTCCGTGCCGTAGACGACGGGCTGCTTCTCCGTGCCCGTGGGCGCGCTGTCGGCGGTTCCAGCCTCCGGGGCCGGGCCACACGCCGCCAGGGAGAGGGTACACAGCAGCGTGCCGAGCAGCGTCCTGCGGGTGGAGAACCGGGGGATTCGCATGAGGTGAACACTCCTTTGGGGGTGAAGGCCGTCCGCCCGACGACGGGCCGGAGGCCGCCCCCATGCTGTCTCCACCTTGGATTATCCGCAACTCAACCAATTCACGAAGTGAAGGAAGACCCAGTCCCCCGGGATTATTGCAACTTGGATACAAATAGAACTGAATATGCACGAATGGAAAACCCCGAGGGCGGGGTTGATCCACCCCGCTACAGGCCGGACGCGGGCGGCGCGGGCCCTTTCGTTGGCTGCTGAGCATTCCACCCGGCCGTCTTCCGGCCTGCGCTTCCGCCAGGGAGGGGGCGGACGCATCTAGTCCGCGGTGTTGAGCGGGATCTGCCTTCCCGACCTCGCCGGAGGCCTGGGTGCAACCGCTTCAGACACTGCTGGTCGTGGACGACGACCTGGACATTCGAGATGCGCTCCAGGACGTCTTCGAGCTGGAGGGCTACGCCGTCCTGCTCGCCGCGGACGGCCTGGAAGCGCTCGCCCAATTGCGCCAGGTGGAGACACCCCCGGGGCTCATCCTGCTCGACCTGATGATGCCGCGCATGGACGGCTTCGCCTTCCGCGAGGCCCTGCGCCACGACGCGGCCCTCTCCGACATCCCCGTGCTGGTGGCCAGCGCGGACCTGGACGTGAAGGGCGCGGCCGAGGGGCTGGAAGTGGCCGGCTGGCTGCGCAAGCCGTTGGACCTGTCCGAGCTGCTGTCCGCGGTGAAGCGCCTCAGCCAGGCGGCCTGAGGACTGCCGCCCCCGCCTGCCTGCTCTCCAGTCGGGAGGGTTGGGCGCGGGGGTGAGCAGGTTGGCACGGGAAGAGAGCCTCCCCACCCTTGCTCCCAGAAGTCAGAACAACTGACCGAAGGGAGAGGGAACCATGAAGAAGCTCATCGCCACGCTGGCCCTGTGCATGGGGACTGCCGCTTTCGCGCAACAGGCGCCGTCCAAGCAGCAGGTGCCCGGACCCGAGACGGAGAAGAAGATGGAGACCGGCGTCGACGCCACGGAGGTCGGCCCCGCCATCGGCAACACCGCCAAGAAGGTGGTCGGCGCCCAGACGGAGGACGAGGGCACCTTCAAGATGGACAAGGCCATGAGCCTGTCGGGCACCATGAAGGATGCCACCGCGGACGGCGTGAGCATCGCCCGCGCGGGCCTGCCCGACGCGGACCTGGACGTGCGTGACAAGACGGTGCTGATGCTGGACGGCAAGAAGGTGGAGAAGACCGACCAGATTCCCGAGGGCTCGCAGGTGCGCGCCAAGTTCCAGCTCGAGGGCCAGGAAGTCGTGGCCCTGGAGCTGCGCGCCACCAGCCCCAAGGGCACCAAGAAGGACGTGAAGAAGAAGGAGCCGGCCACCGGTGGCTCCGGCACGCAGGAGATGAAGGACGACGCCCAGAAGGCCGCGGACAAGGCCGAGCAGAAGGGCAGCGAGGTGAAGCAGGACGCCCAGAAGGCCGGCGAGGATGTCCACCACGAGGTGGACGAGACGCTGAACAAGTAGCCCTCGCGCTCGCACACCGAACGCGTCCGGACCGGGCCCGCTTCCCACCAGGGAGGCGGGCCCGGTCGTTTCTTCCGCCCAGGCCGTGCCCTCGCGGGCGCCACGGTGGGAAGAACTTTCACCACCCGGGGCGCTCCACCCGGCCAGACAAGCGTGGCGGGCCCGGTACGCGGCTTGCTCTGTGCCGGGCCCCATGGAGGATTCGGTGATTCGACGACTGCTGGGCGCGTGTATCGGGGTGGTGGTGGTGACGGCGTGGGCATGCGGTGGTTCGGACAATCCCGTCCCCACGCCTCCGCCGGGAGATGACATCGACGAGCGTCCGGGCACCGACGCGGGTCCGGATGCGGGCGGCGACGCGGGCACGGACGCGGGCGGCGACGCGGGCACGGACGCGGGCACCGACACCGACGCGGGCACGGACGCGGGCACCGACGCGGGCACGGATGCCGGCACCGACGGTGGCACCACCGGCGGGACGGACGGTGGGACGACGGACGGCGGCACCGACGCCGGCACGGACCCGGGGCCCACCACGGGCCCGTGGCCCACGGACAGCGTCGTCGACTACACGAAGACGTACGGGCTCTCGAAGGTGAAGGCGGTGGGCGTGGACGCCGCGCACAACATCTGGCTGCTGAACGGCGCCACCATCGGCGTGCTGCGCGCGGACACCAAGCGCGCCACGTGGACGACGTCGCCCATCGGCCAGGCCAGCGCGGGCTACAGCTCCACCGTCATCTGCGGTGGCAGCCAGGGCCGCGCCTACGTGGGCTACTACGCGGACGACCTGCGCCAGGACCCGGAGTACCCGCTGCTGCACACCAACTACATCATCAGCAAGGGCGACCCCTGTTACTACCCGTACCAGGGCGCACCCGAGTGCTACGAGTACAGCCACCGCCGCCTCCAAATCTATCGGGACGGCGACGTGGACGCGGTCCGCCTGGACACGGGCGGGCAGATTGTCCTCGAGGAGCACCTGCACCAGTCCATCCGCAACACCAAGGACGAGCAGGGCAACACGCGGGTGCAGACGGGGCCGCGCAAGATTGACGACCTGGACAACCTCGGCATCCGCAACAGCAACGACCACCACTACGACGAGGACCGCGCCATCTACAGCTGCGTGACGGTGATGCAGGGGGCGAACAAGGGCGACGTCTACGTGGGCTCCAACCACGGCGTCACCCGCATCCGCGGGCTGGAGTACAACGCCCACCGTCACCCGGTGTGGCTCAAGGACGGCAGCCAGATGGCCGGCTACACCTACGGGCTCGGCATCGCCCAGGACGGGGACGTGCTCATCGGCAACGAGTGGATGTTCGGCATCGTCACGCCGACGCCCGGCATCGGCGACTGGGACAACACCAGCAAGACGGTGAACAAGATGAAGGTGGAGTCCGCCTACCTGCCGGCGCTCAACGGCCTGAGCGAGTTCGACTACTGGCGCGGCTTCCAGCAGACGACGGACGGGACGTACTACCTGGGCAGCAAGCAGTACGGCCTGTGGCAGCTGACCGTGGGCAGGGCCGCCGACCAGGCCCAGGAGGGCACCCCGGTGAAGTCCGAGCAGTCCGACGCGGTGCAGAACATCAACGCGCTGGCGGCCACGGGCGACGGCTCGCTCTTCATCGGCACCGAGAAGTCCGGCCTGTGGCGCCTCACGCCGCAGAAGACGCTGGAGAAGGTGACGGGCGTGAAGGGCTCGCAGGTGCTGCAGCTCGTGTATGACCCGCGCGTGAAGCCGGCCATGCTCTACGTGCTGACCAACGACGGGCTGACCGTCCTGCGCGACTACTGAAGACGCGCCGGCCCCGAAGCCGGCACTGGAGCCCCGGGGTGCCCGCTGGCGCCTCGGGGCTTCGTCGCGTCTACAGCGCGGCCCGCGCCCGCACGGGCGGCTGGGGCTGGGTGGGCAGCCGGAGGATGAAGGTGGAGCCCTGCCCCTGCGCCGAGCGCACGGTGATGCTGCCGCCCATGGCCTCGACGATTTGCCGGGTGATGTAGAGCCCCAGGCCCAGGCCGCCGTAGTGGCGCTCGGACACGGCGCGCTCGAACTTGCCGAAGAGGCGGGCCATGCCGTCCTCGGAGATGCCGATGCCGTGGTCCTTCACGGCGAGCACCGCCGTGTGGCCCTCGCCCACCAGCGACACCTCCACCGGCTGGCCCGCGCCGTACTTCGCCGCGTTGGACAGCAGGTTGACGAGCACCTGCTCCACGCGCAGCGGGTCCCACGAGCCCTGCAACGGCCCGTCCAGGTGCACCGTCAGCACGCTGCCCGCCTTCTTGAACTCCTCCGCGAACGCGTCCGCCATCTGCCGCACCAACTGCGCCAGGTCCAGCTCGCGCGGCTCCAGGCTCAGCTTGCCCGCGGCCAGCCGCGACACGTCCAGCAGCGTGTTGACCAGGCTGCCCAGCCGCGACAACTGCCGCTCCAGCACCTGCGTGCGTGGGGCCAGCGCCTCCGACAACTCGGGCTGCGCGGTGCCCACCTGGCGCTGCAGCAACTGCAGGTGCAGCCGCATGCTGGTGAGCGGCGTGCGCAGCTCGTGCGCGGCCACGCTGAGGAACTCGTCGCGCGCGCGCACCGCCTCCTGCGTCTCGCGCAGGGCCTGCTCGCGCACCGCCCGCTCGCGCGCGGCGCCCGCGTCGCGCTGGGCCTCCACGCGGCGGCGCTCCGTCATGTCCTCCACGTAGATGCACGCGGCGGCGACGACGCCGTCGCGGCGCACCGGGTGGTAGCTGGCGCGGTACACGCGCACGCGCTCCACGCCGCCGCCGTGCTCGCGGTGGACGATTTCCACGCCCTCCAGCGGCTCGCCCGTCTCCAACACGCGGCGGACGCGGCGGATGACGTCGGCGCCGGAAGGCGTGCCCCGCAGCACGTCCGTCATGGAGCGGCCGAGGTGGGCCTCGCGCGGCACGCCATTCATCGCGGCCATCGCCTCGCTCACCTCCAGGAAGCGCAGCTCGGGGTCGACGAGGGCCATGCCCAGCGGCACGGTGGACATCAGCTCCGCCAGGGCCACCGGCCGCACGTCCTCGGCGGGACGCTGGCGCCCGTCACCTCCACCACCTGCTGGCGTTGTCACGTCCGGTCCCACGTCCTGGGCCGACCCGAGCCTCGGGGTCATCGTCCCCGCGTGTGTAGCAACCCCGCCTGACGACGTCACCGCGCCCCCGTTGACCGTGTGTCCAGTGGTGGAAGGATGCCCGAGTCCCACCCGGAATCTTCCTGAAATCGCGGGCGTTTCTCGGTGACCCCAGCCGCCGGCCGCATGGAGGGCAGGCGTGCGCGGGACACCTGCTTCATCCCACCCCCACCGGCTCTCGTAGACTGGAGCCACTCATGCAGCCCCCGGCACGGAGGAACCGCCCCGAATGCGCCTGAGACGCCTCGCCCGCCGCACCACGCCCCATGTCTCCTCGGCCGCCCATGCGTACCGGGAGACCCACCACGGTGGACGCAACGAGCTGGTGGCCCGGAGCGGCGCGGACCCGCTGCGCGAGGAGCGGCGGCTGCGCTGGAGGGACCACTTCTCCCTCTCCGAGAACGTCCTCTTCGTGCCGCACCTGCACGCCGAGCACGACGGGCTGAGGATCGCCCAGCTCTCCGACGTGCACGTGGGGCAGGCGACCTCCGCCCTTCGCATCCGCCGCGCGGTGGAGGCGGTCAACGAGGCGAAGCCGGACCTGGTCTTCCTCACCGGCGACTACGTGACGCACAGCCCCAAGCCGCTGCCGCGCGTGCGCGAGCTGCTGGCGGGCCTGCAGGGCCCCGTCTACGCGGTGCTGGGCAACCATGACCACTGGGTGAACGGGCCCTACATCCGCGAGGGCTTCGAGCGGCTGGGCTACACGGTGCTGCAGAACGAGCACCGCCTGGTGCACGTGAAGGGCGCGCCGGTGACGGTGCTGGGCATCGACGACGGGCGCACGGGCCGCGACGACGTGGAAGCGACGTTCCGCGGCGCGCCGGAGGGCGGCACGCGGCTGGTGCTGACGCACGCGCCGCCGACGGTGGAGAAGCTGCCCGCGCACGCCGGGCTGGTGCAGTTCTCCGGGCACACGCACGGCGGCCAGTTCGTGGTGCGCGGCCTCACCGAGGCCATCTTCCGCCGCGCGGGCCAGCCGTACATCAGCGGCCACTACCGCGTGAATGGCAACCAGCTCTACGTGAATCGCGGGCTGGGCTTCGGCTTCGGCGGCCCGTACCTGCGCCGCGGCGCCGAGCCCGAGGTGGCCTTCTTCACGCTGCGCGGCGAAGCGATGGCCGTCGCGAGCTGAGCAGTGCCCCGCGAGCGGCGGGCCGGGTAGCATGGGCGCTCATGCGCCCTCTCATCGTCCTCGTCGCCGCGCTCGCCCTGCCGGGCTGTCTCATCCCCCACACCCAGGAGAACCAGGCGGACCTCCAGACCCAGGGCCGCTTCTCCATCATCGACATGGGGGGCAGATACAGCTACCTCATCGACCCGCGCACGGAGACGTGCTTCCTGCGCATGTCGGGCTCGGACTTCAACTACTCGCTCGTGACCGTGCCCTGCGACAAGCTGAAGCGCAACCTCCCCGAGGCCGCCGCGCACATCCCCTGGGTGCCGGATGCGCAGCCGGCGGGCGGAGCGGGCGCCACGCCCGCGTCGTAGCCGCTCGCGAGCGCACTCCCGACGCAACGCTCCGCCCCTCGCGGTGGCGGACTCGCGGAAGGAGCGTTCCTTCCGCCGCCTGCAAGGGCGCCTTGCGGACCTCCCGGCTCAGTGCCGCAGCGGCATGCCCAGCCGTCCGCCGCCGAGCCCCTCTTCGCGCTTGCGGCTGCGCAGGCTGAAGGGCCCGGAGCCGAAGTAGACGATGAAGAGGGCACCTCCCGCCATGGAGAGGTTCTTCATGAAGTGGACGAGCTGGTCCTGCGCCTGCACCGGGTCGGCGATGAGCCAGAACTTGTGCACCATGAAGGCCGCAGCCAGGAGGAAGACGGCGATGGCCGCCGCCCCCAGGCGGGCGAACACGCCCAGCAGCACCATGAGGCCGCCCAGCACCAGCGCCACGCCGGACGCCAGCACCGCCATGCGGGGCTCCGGCACACCCGAGGACTGGGCATAGGCCGTCAGCGCCTGGAGTTGGAAGAAGTGGTTCAAGCCACTGGTGATGAAGATGGCCGAGAAGAGCAGCCGGCCCAGCGGCGCAAGCACGCCCATGACGTCCTCCCTGTGTCCCGCCTCCCACCCCCCTCAACGCCGGCGGGCGGAAGTCATTCACAAGGTGGCCATTGATTCCGGCGGGACAGCGGGCACCCGCCTGCCCGCCTGCTCTACGACGGTAGGACAGGGTCCCCGTCGGGTTGTCCCCGCTGCGACAACTCGCCGCACGCCGGCCCCCCCGGGGGTACGTATGGTGCCTGCCGCCGTGAGAAAGCCCCTCGCCGCCACCCTCATCCTCGCCAGCGCGGTGCTGCTGGTGCCCGGCGCCCCCGCCTGGGCCTGCGCCACCTGCGCCTGCGGGGACCCTACGCTCACCTCCATGGGCACGGAGCAGCCGTTCTCCGGCCGCCTGCGCCTGTCCACCACGCTGCGCGCTTGGGGCCACACCGTGGGCCAGGACAACGAGAACGCGCTGCGCCTGCGCGAAGCCCGCATGGACGTGGCCGCCGCGTACGCGCCGCTGCCGTGGCTGTTCCTCGCGGCCACCCTCCCCTTGCAGGCCCGCGAGGTGCGCGACGTGAGCCTCGCGCGCGAGCGCGGCTGGGGCGTGGGGGACGTGGAGATCAGCGCCAAGGCCTTCGTGTACCAGGACAAGGACTTCTCGCCGGACCACCTCTTCAGCGTGCTGGCCGGCGTGAAGCTGCCCACCGCGCCCGTGCTGCATGCGGAGGATGGGACGGAGCTGGATCTGGACACGCAGCTGGGGAGCGGCTCGGTGGACCCGCTGTTCGGCGTGGCGTACCAGCACTTCCGGGGCGCATGGTCCTTCGTCGCCAGCGCGACGGGCTTCCTGCCCACGCGCGGCATCCGGGGCTTTCGCGCCGGAGCGTCCGTGCGCACCACGCTCGCAGCGCAGTACCAGCCGGCGCCGCGCTGGGCGGTGCGGCTGGGGCTGGATGGGCGGGTGGAGAAGGCCGCGGACATCAACGGCGAGAAGGAGGAGGACGGCGGCGGTGTCATCGGCTACGCCTCGCCCGACGTCCTCTTCAGCCCGGCGACGGACATCGTCCTCGCGGCCGGCGTGCGCGTGCCCTTCTTCAACCGGCTGAATGGCCGCGTGGCCCCCACTCCCATCGCGATGATGTCCGTCGCGTATGACCTCTGAGCATACGCACATGAAGCCGTCCGTCCTCGGCGCCGCCGCCCTCCTCTGTCTCGCCGCCTGTGGTGGCGGGGACCGCGTGGAGGGGATGGAGCTGTCCCTTGGCATCACCACCGCGCGCGCCCGACCCGCCGTGGAGGCGGGGGGCGCGCGCACCCTCCTCAATGCGCAGGGCACGCGTGCGTCCTTCACCCGTGCGCTCGTCACGCTGGGCAGCGTGGAGTTGCTGCCGTGTGAAGAAGCCGGCTGGCTGCGGCTGCTGCGGGGGCTGTCGCCCGTGAGCACCGCGTGGGCGCACTCGAGCTCCAGCCCCCGGCGGCTGGGCACGCCGCATGTCCTGGGCCTGGATGGCGCGGATGGGGACGTCACGGAACTGGGCGTGCTGCGCCCACCACCGGGCCGGTACTGCCGCGCGCGGCTCACCTTCGAGCCGGCGGACTCGGACGCACAGGGACTGGCCTCCGCGACCGAGGGCCCTGAACCCGTGGACATGGAAGGCCGCAGCCTCCACGTGCGCGGCACGCGTTCCCCGACGGATGGCGGCGTGGCGCAGGCGTTCGACGCCACCAGCACCGGGCACTCGTCGGTGGACGTGGTGCTCGACGGGCTGACGCTGTCGGAGGAGCAGCCCCGGGCCACGCTCGTCTTCACGCTGGCGTGGGACATGTGGCTGGACGGGGTGGAGCCCCAGGAGCCTCCCACGCGCGTCGACCTGCTGGGCAACGTGGCCCGCTCCGCTTCGGCCCGGCCGGCCTCCACGCCATGACGCCCGTGTCCGCCCACTGGCCGGCTCCGAGGCCACATCGCAGACGCGCCTCCCCCCGCCTGCCGGCACCGTCCTGTTCGGAAATGTCGGGGGTTTTGAGGCGCGAAATGTCCCGACATTTCCGAACAGGACGCCTCAAGCCCGGCCCGGGGGCCCCACCGCGAGGTTTCGAAGGAGCTCCACACCCACGAGCACCAGGCCCCTCCTGTTCATTCCATACAGCTCGAATCCGCATCCCGATTCAGTCTGTGCCTCTTGCGAGCAGGCGGCGCGCGTGTGCATCACACCGGGTGTCCATGCGAGTCTTTCTCGCGGGCGCGCATCAACCCGAGCGGCCCCCTCCACCGTGCCATGAAGCCAGAGCCTGACGCCCCCACGCTCCCCGAGCCGGCCTCGCGAGCGCGCATCAACCTGGAGTGGCTGCTGCGGCTGCGGTGGGGCCTGCTGCTGGGCCAGGCGGTGGTCATCGCCGTGGCGGCGTATGGGTTGGAACTGGCGCTGCCCGTGCCGGTGCTCGCGGCGCTGCTGGGGCTGGAGGCGCTCACCAACCTGTCCGTGCGCGCGTGGCTGCACCGGGCGCGGCGGGTGACGGAAGGCACCATCGGCAAGCTGATGCTGTGGGACACGCTGGTGCTCACCGGTCTGCTGGCCCTCAGCGGCGGCACGCACAACCCCTTCACCACGCTGTACCTGGTGAATGTGGCGCTGGGCACGGTGCTGCTGCCCGCGCGGTGGACGTGGGGACTGTTGGGCTTCACGCTCGCGGCGTTCGGCTCGCTCTTCGTGCTTCAGGACGTGGAGCTGCCGCACGGGCTGTCCCGGCCGGACCATGCGGAGCTGATGCGGCTGCACATCAATGGCATGTGGGTGGCCTTCGCGGTGGCCGCGGGCTTCATCGTCTACTTCGTCCAGCGCGTCACCCGGGCGCTGGGCGCGCGCGAGCAGGAGCTGGCCCAGGCGCGAGCGCTGCACGCGCGGCGCGAGAAGGTGGCCTCCCTGGCCACGCTGGCGGCAGGCGCGGCGCACGAGCTGTCCACGCCGCTGTCCACCATCGCCGTGGTGGCGAAGGAGGTGGAGCGCGCGCTGGCGGCCTCGGGCACATCCGAGTCCGTGCGCGAGGACCTGCGCCTCATCCGCCAGCAGGTGGACCGCTGCCGCGACGTGCTGGTGCAGATGTCCGCGGACGCGGGGCAGACCACCGGAGAGCCCTTCCATGCGATTGCGCTGGGACGGCTGGTGGAGGACACGCTGGCGGAGCTGCCCGGCGCCGCGCGGGTGCGCGTGGAGGTTCCCGCCGAGTTGAGCGCCTGGCAGGTGCACGGCCCGCCGCGCGCGCTGGCCCGGGTGCTGCGCGGGCTGGTGAAGAACGCGCTCCAGGCCACGCCGGAGTCGAAGCCCGTGGAGCTGCGCGTGCGGGCGGAGCAGGCCCGCGCGAAGCTGGAGGTGCGCGACGGCGGCCCGGGCATGCCGGCGGAGGTGCTCGCGCGGGCGGGCGAGCCGTTCTTCACCACCAAGGCCCCGGGCGAGGGCATGGGCCTGGGCCTCTTCCTGGCGCGCACGCTGGCGGAGCAGCTCGGAGGCTCGCTGGAGCTGCGCTCCTCACCGGGCCAGGGCACCACCGCGAGCCTCGCGCTGCCGGTGGGCGGAGCGGAGGCGGCGTCATGAGCATGCGTGGCACCCGCGCCACGAGCGCATCGCGGCGGTGCGGCGTGCGGCTTCTCGCGGAGGCGGCGCCATGAGCACGGCCGGAGCACAGCACCCCAGCCTCCTCCTCGTGGACGACGATGCGACGCTGCGCGAGCGGCTGGCCCGTGCCTTCCGCGAGCGGGGCTGGGACGTCACCACGGCCGGGGACTACGACGCGGCCCTCGCCGCCGCGCGCCGCGAGTCACCCGAGTACGCCGTCGTGGACCTGCGCATGCCCGGCCGCAGCGGCCTGGAGCTGGTGAGGGATTTGCTCGCCGTGGACGCCTCCACGCGCGTCGTCGTCCTCACGGGCTACGGCAGCATCGCCACCACGGTGGACGCCATCCGCCTGGGCGCGGTGAACTACCTCCCCAAGCCCGCGGACGTGGACGACCTCCTCGCGGCCTTCGCCCGTGCCTCCGGTGAGCCCGCCGTCGCGGCGCCGGAGAGCTTCGAGGCGCCCTCGCTCGCACGCGCCGAGTGGGAGCACATCAACCGCGTGCTCGCCGACTCTGGTGGCAACATCTCCGAGGCCGCACGGAAGCTCGGCATCCACCGGCGCTCCCTGCAACGGAAGCTGCAGAAATACCCGCCTTCCCGCTAAGCCTGGACCCGACAGGTGGGGGCCCCCTGTTCGCGCGCCCCCACTTCGCGGTAGGTGGAACGCCATGTCCACCGCACTCACGCCCCGCTCTCGCAGTGACCTGGCTCGCGGCCGCTTCGGCCAGAGCCGCTACATGATTCGCCGTCAGTTCTTCAAGCTGTTCGGCGGCGCGTTCCACATCTACGACGAGGCGGGCAACGTCGCCTTCTACTCGAAGATGAAGGCCTTCAAGCTGAAGGAGGACCTGCGCATCTACGGCAGCGAGGACATGCAGGACGAGCTGCTCACCATCAAGGCGCGCAGCATCCTGGACTTCGGCGCCACGTACGACGTCACCGACGCAGCCACCGGCGAGCGCGTGGGCGCGCTGCGCCGCAAGGGCCTGCGCTCCATCCTCCGCGACGAGTGGCTCATCCTCGACGCGAACGACCAGGAGCGGGGGAAGATTGAGGAGGACAGCATGGTGATGGCGCTCGTCCGCCGCTTCCTCACCAACCTCATCCCGCAGACCTTCAGCGGCAACGTGGGCGGCGCGCCGGTGCTCACCTTCACCCAGCGCTTCAACCCGTTCATCCAGAAGATCGACCTCGACTACTCCATGGACCGGGAAGGCCGGCTGGACCGCCGCCTGGGTATCGCCGCCGCGGTGCTCCTGTGCGCGATTGAAGGCCGCCAGTCCGGGGGCTGAGCCCGGGCGCGACACGGTCCGCCTCCGCAAGGGAAGGACAGACAGAATGGTAGGGTTCGCCAGTGATGAGAACCCTCCATGCTTTCTGTCTTTCGTGGCTCGCCCTCTCCTGGCTGGGTTGCGCCACCGTCAGCGCTCCCATGCAGCAAGCCTGGGAGGAGGCGGAGCTGGAGTGCCACGCGCCCGAGGACGACCAATGCATCACGCTGTTGTGCCTGGGTGACGCCTGCGGCTTCTACCGCTGCGGAGACCTGCCCGGTGACGTCGAACTGGCGCGTTTCCCACCCACGCGCCCGCCTGCAGCGGCCGCGGCTCCGGGTATGGGTCCGCAGCGAAACTGGGGAGCCGCGCAGAATCTCCCTCGTGGCGCCGTCATGGTCTTCCCCAACTGGGACGGGGCCCCTGACCGGCTCATTCCCCCTTCACGCCAGCTCTCGCCTGGGCGCTGGGAGAAGCACCACATCTTTCCCCAGGCCCAAGACCTTGCGCTGTGGTTCGAGCAGCAAGGCATCAAGATCCATGACTACACCATGCCTATTCCGCGTGACCTCCACAGGAGGATTCACGACGGTACCGGGCGCGGCGGGGCATGGAATGACGCCTGGCGTGAGTTCATCGATCTGCACCCACGAGCCCCACCCGAGGAGATCTACAAGCACGCCGGAGAGCTCATCCACCGCTTCCAGCTCATTGGCGGTCCCATTCAGCCCTACTATTCCCGCCCGGGAGCGTGAGGACGGATGACGCGATTCTTCTGGCTGACTGAAGACAGAGCGGTCACAGCGAAGCACGGCGGGGAAATCGATGCGTGGCACAAGTTGGTGCTGCCCGGCGTGAGGTGTCACGCGTGCGGTGTCACCTGGAGCGACGTGGGCCACGAATACCCATCCATTGACCTTTCACAGCTACCCGAGCACCGCGAGTTCGAGAAGGCCCGACCTGAGCCCTTCCCCGAGTTCGCGCGCCTACGCGAGCTGGTGCGTCCCCTGGCGCCCCCGAATGCCGAGCTTCCACCCGGCACCGGCTTCGGCCCGCTGGTGGGCCGCGCCTCCGGGACGTTCGGTCCCATCGTGTGGGTAGTCGGGAGGAAGCTTCTCCTGCGTCGGGATGCGTTGGAGCGTCTCCAAGCGGAAGGCGTGCGAGGATTGCTCGGCTGCCGCACGGCGCTGCGGTTCCGCAAGAAGGACGCTCCGGAACTGCTGGAGCTTCAGATAGAGCCACACGGCCGCCTCCATCCGGACTGCATCCCTCCGGACGTGCCGCCCCCCTGCCCCACCTGTGGCCGGCACGGCTTCAGGCGACCAGATGAGCCCATTCTCGACGCGGCATCCCTTCCGCCGGAGCTGGACCTGTTCCGAGTGGGGAACTTCGCAACGATGATGATTGGCACCGAGCGATTCATGGAGGCCGTGCGCCGGCTGGAGCTGGACGGCATCACCTTCCGCGAGTTGCGCACGCGCTAACCCGCTTCAGGGTAGTTCCGCCTGTCCGAATCCGCGCGGGGGGAGGGCCTCAAGGCCCGTCCCTATCGCGACCCATCGCGAGAGCTTCGCGGCTTCATGCCCGCTCGCCCTGACGCCCAGCGCCTCGTAGCCGCTAGCTGTTCGTCGACCCGCGCTTTCGCTTCCCGCTTCCTCCAGAGCCTCCCTCGCAGTCAGCCACCACTTGCGGTTCGCTCCCACGCCCATGCTGGGCGCACCAAAAGAAAACGGCGGCCTTCCCTGAGGAAGGCCGCCGCTCTCACTGCTTCGGACTCCGGACTACGGCGCGGTGGTGATGGTACCCACCGCCACGTCGATGGCCTGCAGCGCGCCGGAGGCCGGCAGCGCGTGCGCCTTGAGGACGTTCAGCGGCACGAGGGTGCCGGCCGGCGTCTGGGCGGTGGCCTTCACGGTCAGCGCCACGGACAGCAGCGCGCCGTTGTACGCGTGCGCCGGAGCGCCCTTCTGGTACACGCCCACGCTCAGCGTGCTGCCCTTCACACCCGACTTGAGCAGGTGGGGCGCGGCGCCCAGGTCGTAGCCCTGGTTGGCCACGTACTCGGAGCCGCCCACCGTGGACCAGTCGGCGGTGGCCGGGTTCAGCGCCAGCGCCAGGTCCGCACCACGGCCGGACTGGCCCGTGGGGCCCACCAGGTCCAGCACCAGCGTGTTGCCCGAGGACAGGCTGGCGTTGCGCACCAGCCGCCAGCCCGTGCCCGTGGGGTCCACGTAGCTCACCGTACCGGCGACGGGCACGGTGATGACGGCGGAGTCCTTCTTCGACGCATCCGCCACGCTGGTGGCCGTCACGGTGTACGTGCCCGGCTTGTTCGGCGCCGTATACACGCCGGAGCTGGTGACGGAGCCGTTGGCCGCACCGCCCTCCACGGCCCAGGTCACCGCGACGAGGGAGGTGCCCGTGACTTCGGCCGTGAGGTTGACGGTGGCACCCTGGTCGACAGTGGCCGTCTTCGGAGTGACGGCCACAACCACCGTCGGGCCCACGACGGGGTCCACGGTGATGGTCGCGGAGTCGGACTTCGTCGAGTCCGCCACGCTGGTCGCCGTCACGGTGAACGTGCCCGCCCTGCCCGGCGCGCGGTACGTGCCCGTGGTGCTGACGAAGCCGTTGGCGTCACCACCCACCACGGTCCACAGCACCGCGGTGTTGCTGGTGCCGGTGACCTGTGCGGTCAGCTTGACGGAGCCGTCCTGGGCCACCGTGGCCGTCTTCGGAGTGACGGACACAGCGACGTTCGGGACGACAATCGGGTCCACGGTGATGGTGGCCGAGTCGGACTTCGTCGGGTCCGCCACGCTGGTGGCCGTCACGGTGAACGTACCCGCCTGGTTCGGAGCCAGGTACGTGCCCGTGGTGCTGACGTAGCCGTTGGCGTCGCCACCCGCCACCGTCCACTGCACCGCGGTGTTGCTGCTGCCGGTGACCGCGGCGGACAGCTTGACGGAGCCACCCTGGGCCACCGTGGCCGTCTTCGGAGTGACGGACACAGTGACGGTCGGGACGACAATCGGCTCCACGGTGATGGTGGCCGAGTCCGACTTGGACGCGTCCGCCACGCTGGTGGCCGTCACGGTGTACGTACCCGCCTGGTTCGGCGCGCGGTACACGCCCGTGGTGCTGACGTAGCCGTTGGCATCACCACCCACCACGGTCCACAGCACCGCGGTGTTGCTGGCGCCGGTGACCTGTGCGGACAGGCTGACGGAGCCGTTCACGGACACGGTGGCCGTCTTCGGAGTGACGGACACAGTGACGTTCGGAACGACGATGGGGTCCACGGTGATGGTGGCCGAGTCCGACTTCGTCGGGTCCGCCACGCTGGTGGCCGTCACGGTGAACGTGCCGGACTTGTTCGGGGCCAGGTACAGACCCGTGCTGCTGACGTAGCCGTTGGCGTCACCACCCACCACGGTCCACAGCACCGAGGTGTTGCTGGTGCCGGTGACCTCGGCGGACAGGAAGACGGAGCCGTTCGCGGACACGGTGGCCGTCTTCGGAGAGACAGTCACGACGACGTCCGGGACGACAATCGGCTCCACGGTGATGGTGGCCGAGTCCGACTTGGACGCGTCCGCCACGCTGGTGGCCGTCACGGTGAACGTACCCGCCCGGTTCGGCGCGCGGTACGTGCCCGTGCTGCTGACGGTGCCGTTGGCGTCACCGCCCACCACCGCCCACTGCACCGCCGTGACGCTGGTGCCGGTGACCTCGGCGGACAGGCTGACGGAGCCGTTCGCGGACACGGTGGCCGTCTTCGGAGAGACAGTCACGGCGACGCCCGGGACGACAATCGGCTCCACGGTGATGGTGGCCGAGTCCGACTTGGACGCGTCCGCCACGCTGGTGGCCGTCACGGTGTACGTACCCGCCTGGTTCGGCGCGCGGTACGTGCCCGTGCTGCTGACGGTGCCGTTGGCGTCACCGCCCACCACCGCCCACTGCACCGCCGTGACGCTGGCGCCGGTGACCTGTGCGGACAGGCTGACGGAGCCGTTCGCGGACACGGTGGCCGTCTTCGGAGAGACAGTCACGACGACGTCCGGGACGACAATCGGCTCCACGGTGATGGTGGCCGAGTCCGACTTGGACGCGTCCGCCACGCTGGTGGCCGTCACGGTGAACGTGCCCGCGCGGCGCGGCGCCCGGTACGTGCCCGTGCTGCTGACGGTGCCGTTCTCGTCACCGCCCACCACCGCCCACTGCACCGCGGTGAGGTTGGTGCCGGTGACCTGTGCGGACAGGCTGGCGGAGCCATCCTGAGCCACGGTGGCCGTCTTCGGGGAGACCGCCACCACCACGTCCTCGACGACGACCGGGTTCACCGTCACGGCGGCAGAGGCCTTCTTCGACGGGTCCGCCACGCTGGTGGCCGTCACGGTGAACGTGCCGGACTTGTTCGGGGCACGGTACACGCCCGTGCTGCTCACGAAGCCGTTGGCGTCACCACCCTCCACGGACCACAGCACCGTGAGGTTGTTGGTGCCCGTGACTTCGGCCGTCAGGGAGACGGAGCCGCCCCAGGTCGTGGTGGCCGTCGCGGGGGAGACCGCAACCACCACCTCCTCGACGACGACCGGCTCCACCGTCACTGCGGCGGAGGCCTTCTTCGACGGGTCCGCGACGCTGGTGGCCGTCACGGTGAACGTGCCGGACTTGTGCGGCGCCAGGTACACGCCCGTGCTGCTGACGAGGCCGTTGGTGTCACCACCCTCCACGGACCACTGCACGGCCGTGATGGAGGAGCCGGACACTTCCGCCGTGAGCTGGGTGGTGGTGCCCTGACCGATGGACACCGTCCCCGGGGTGACCTTCACGATGACCGTCGGAGTCTGGACGGCCTCCACCTTGACGGTGGCCGTGTCCGTCTTCGAGGTGTCCACCGCGTTGGTGGCCACCACGGTGTACGTGCCGGCCTCCGCGGGCGCGGTGTAGACGCCCGTGCTGGTGATGGTGCCGTGGGAGTCGCCTCCCTCCACGGACCAGAGGACGCGCGGGTCCTCCGCATCCTGTACCGCGGCGCTGAAGGTCGTCTTCTCGCCGGCCTTCACCGTCACGCTCTTCGGGGTCACCGTCACCGGCCCCGAGTCGGGGTCGGTGCAGGCAGCCAGCGCTCCAATCAGGAGCGGAACAATGAGCTTCATCCACGTTTTCATGGGGATTACCGTCCGAACTGGCTGACGAAGAGGGTGATGTCGTTGTCGTTCACGGAGCCGGCACCGTCGAGGTTCGTCTCCTCGGAACCGTTGGTGCCGTAGTCCTGCGCGAGCAGGCCCATGTCCTCTCCGTCCACGACGCTGTCGCCATTGATGTCGCCCGTGTAGACCTGGATGGCCGCCACGGCCTTCGCCGTCGGTACCACGACGCTCGCCGCGGACACGTGGCAGAGGCCACGGACCACCGGCGCGGCGTAGAGGCCGGCCGCGCTGACGGTGCCGCAGATGCGGCCCTCCGCCACGGACCAGGTCACCGCCGTGTTCACCGCGTTCGCCACGCTCGCCTGCAGGGCGACGGAGCCGCCCACCGGCAGCACGACCTGCGCCACCGCGAACTCCACCGTCACCGGCTGGAGCGTGAAGGTGGTGGTCGCCTTGGAGGACTTGCCGTACGCGTCGTACGCCACCGCCTCCAGGACGTGCTCACCCGCCGCCAGCGGAATCGGGAACAGCGGCAGCGTGTACGGCTCGTACGAGGTCTTCCCCTTGAGAGCGCCGTCCACGTAGAACTCCACGTACGCAACGCCCGTGTCGTCGGTGGCCTCGGCCCGCAGGGTGTAGTTCTCGAACATGCCCTCCAGGCTGGCGGTGATGTGCGGCGCGCCCGTGTCCTCGACGGTGGAGTTGTGCACCTCGAAGCTCACCACGCGCTCCGTCACGTTGCCCGCCTTGTCCGTGGCCCTCGCCTTGAACTGGTGCGGGCCGTTGGTCAGCGTGGACGTGTCGAACGCCGCCGCGTAGATGCCCTGGACGTTCGTGAACGAGGTCACCGGGGCGTCATCCACCAGGAACTCGAGGGAGTTCGTCCAGACGTTGTCGCTCACGGAGGCCGTCAGCTGCACCGTCCCGTAGCTGCCCTCGACCGCCGCGGAGAGCGTGGGGCTCTGGACGTCCGCCTGGGTGGAGGTGACGAGGTTGACGTCGTCCAGGAAGAACTGGACGTCGCCGTCCGGGTCATGCATGGCCTCCGTCTGGTCCACGTCGAAGAACAACTGCACCGTCTGGCCCTTGTACTGCGTCAGGTCGAAGCGGTGCTGGAAGTACTCCGCGTTGGTGTCATCCGCCTGGGAGAGCGTCTTCAGCGTCGCCAGCTCGGTGCCGGCGGAGTCCCGCACCTTCGCGCTGAAGGTGTGGTGGGGCAGGGCGTCGGTGAACCCGCCGTTGTAGATGCGCAGCCAGAAGCTGAAGATGGCCGAGGTCGCGGTCGCCGGAATGGCGACGGACTGACGGACGGAGTGCCGCACCGGACCCGAGGTCCAGAAGATGTAGAAGCGGCTGCCCGTGTGCGCGAAGGACGCGCTGCTGAAGATGCCCGTCGAGCCCGACACCGTCGTCGCAGTCGTCCAGCTCGCGGAGGTCTCGAAGCTGGGGTTGAGCACGCGCTGGGTGGCGGTGGTGTCCACGTAGAACGTCACCGCGGGAGAGTTCCCCACGTTGCCGCCCGCGTCCGTGGCCCGGGCGACGAGCGTGTGCGCGCCGCCGGTCAGCGTGGAGAGGTTGACGGTGCGGGAGAACGACTTGACCGAGTTGCCCAGGGACACGCCGTCGACGAGGAACTCCACCGCGTTGACGAAGCCGTTGTCGGACACATCCGCGAGGTAGCCCACGCGCGTGCCGGAGAAGACCACGTTGGCCGCCACCCGGGGCGTCTCCGCGTCCGCGGCGTGCGTGACGCGCAGCGAGAAGTCATCCAGCTGGAAGTTGGTGGCGAGCGAGGCGTTCTCGTTGCCCTCCACGTAGATGCGCACCGTCTGGCCCGCGTAGGCCGTCAGGTCCACGCTCTGCTGCGTCCAGCCCAGGTTCGCGTCCAGGTTGGACCACGTCGCCACCGTCCCCAGCACCGTGCCCGAGGTGTTGCGCACCTGCAGCGTCAGCGTGTCGCGGACGGCGGTGGTCGTCGTCTCGGCGGTGGAGAGGTTGAGGTAGAAGGTCAGCGCGGCCCTGGTGACGCCGGCGGGAATGGTGACGTCCTGCCACAGCTTGTCGACGTGCGTCGTGCCCCAGCCGTTGAGCCACACGTAGCCCTGGCCGGAGTGTCCGCCCGCCGCGGGGAAGTTGATGTTCTCCGGCGGGTCCGCCGTCCAGCCCTGACCGGCGAGCTCGAAGCCCGGGTCGGTGAGCAGCTGCTCGAAGCTGTTGGCGACGGTGAAGCTCGCCGGGGCGGACGCGGCGTAGTTGCCGGCCGCGTCGTAGGCCACCGCCACCAGCTGGTGCGCGCCGTTGGACAGCGAGGTGGCGTCCAGCGGGAACTGGTACGGCTGGGCGGAGACGTTCCCCGCCAGGGCGCCGTCGACGTAGAGCTCCACGCGGGCCACGCCGACGTTGTCGTCGGCCTGCGCGCGCAGCTGGAGGTTGGGAGAGCTGCCGGAGACGCTCGCGACGACGGTGGGGGCCGTGCGGTCATCGTACGTCTCGGCGGTGTAGCCCACGTTGATGGCCGCGAAGGCGTTCTGCACCGCGCGGTACTCGTTGGACTGGGCGCCGAAGAGGTCCGCCGCGGCCTGGAGGCTGCTGGTGCGGGCCGACAGGTAGTTGGACGACGGGAACATGTAGACGGTGAGCGCGCGGTACCAGATGGCCGCCGCCTTGTCGTTGCCGATGCCCCTCATGCCCGCGGGCAGGTAGGTGCTGGAGTAGTCGGTGCCGACCACCAGCGGCTGCACGCCCTGGGACAGGAAGTAGTAGGCGCGGTTCATCGGGCCGCTGCTGAAGTGCACGTCGATGTTGCCGATGCCGGGGAACCAGGCGTCCACGCTCAGGCCGTCCAGCGACGGGCGGAACATGACGCGCAGCGGGAACTCGCTGAGCTGCTCGGCCATGAGCCAGTTGCCGCCGGTGTCACCAATGGTGCTGCCGCGACCGTTGGCCACCCAGAACTCCGTCATGGTGCCGAAGATGTCCGAGCTGGACTCGTTGAGGCCGCCAGACTCGCCCTCGTAGATGAGGCCGGCCGTGTGCGAGGTGACGCCGTGGCTCATCTCGTGGCCCGTCACGTCGAGCACGCCCATGGACTTGAAGCCGCCAGCGGCCGGGTACGAGCCGTCGCCGTAGCTCATGCAGAAGCAGCCGTCGCTCCAGAAGGCGTTGTCGTAGGCGTTGCTGGCGTGCACCCGGTTGTAGGTGGGCGAGCCGAAGCCGTCGATGCCGTTGCGGCCGAAAATCTTCTTGTAGAAGTCCCACGTCGCCAGCAGGCCGAAGTGCGCGTCGACGGCGGCCGTCTGGCCGTTGGTGCTCAGCGTGTTGTTGGCGCCGACGATGTAGTTCAGCCCGTCGCCCCAGACGTTGTCGGGGTCCGTGTAGAGGGTCAGCGTGGGAACCACGCCGTTCTGCACGGCGGCGTGGTTGATGTCGTAGGTCCGGATGCCCTCGCCGCCGGTGCGCGTGACGTCGCGCAGCTCGAAGGCGCCCTGGGCGTTCTGGAAGACGTCCAGCTGGACGTCACCGCTGTACTGCGAGTGGCCGAGGCCCTTGGCGGCGGCCGTCTGGAGCGAGTTCCACTTCTTCAGCACCTCGCCCGAGTGCGCGTCGACGATGAAGTCCGTGTGCTTGACGCCGTCCTTCGGGTTCTCCAGCTCGGTGTGCACGTGGTACGCGAGCTTGTAGGCGACGACTTCCGTGGTGAAGTCCGCCGCGTTCTGCTTCGCGGCCGGCTTGCCGGGGTAGCGGTTCACCAGCCGCGTCTGGGGATAGACGATGAGCTCGCTATCCGGAGTGATGCTGAACTCGCCCTTGGGCGCCAGCTCCTGGGTGGCCTTCGTCAGCGCGGACTTCGCGTCCAGCGTGGGCGTCACATCCAGGCGGATGCCCTTGCGCAGGCCGTCGGAGGTGATGCTGATGTCCCCGGCGGACAGCCCCTGGTGGGTGATGGCCATGGCGCCCCACACGGGTACGCCCTGGTACGTCTGCGCAAAGCGCGCGTGCGTCTGACCGAAGCTGTCCGTGCTGGAGCTGGACAGCGTGAAGTCGTCCCGCGAGCCCAGCCCGAGCTTCTGGCCCTGGGCCTTCAGGCTTGCCAGGGATTGCGCAACACGGGCCGGCTCCTGGGCCTTGAGCTGCGCCAGCATGGGCTGGGCAGCGGGAGTGAGTTTCTCAGCCGCGAGGGATGAGCTCGCCGTGAACAGACCGGCGAGGAGCAGAGGCCACCGAGGCCACGGCTTGGACATGGATTTGACTCCGCCGTACTACGTCAGGGGGAACCCCCGCTGACGGCATCCTGGGGGAGTGCCTTCCGCGGGAGGGCCACGCTGACAGTGGGGAGTCCGGACAACCCCAGGGCACTCCTTCGCCCTCGAACGTTCCATCATCAGCGTAACTTTTGACGAGTATACACAGTCAAAAAGCAGATGAAATGGGGGCGGACCCTTAGGTCCGCGAATCGGCCACAGGAAAGACAGGGAGTGCTGAATATTCGCGGAGTGTCCTGTGTGTCCCGGTGGGTGGACGCGGCCCCAGCCCGAAAGGCGGGGCCAGCGTCGTGCCCCGGACTACCGCCAGGGATTGGAGAAGCGCGCGTCCTGGGTGAAGGCGGTGTCCGTGAGGCTTTCCAGGAAGGCCACCAGGTCGGCGCGCTCGTCCGCGGTGAGCGTGAAGGGGCGCACCAGCGGGTCCTTGTTGGGATTGGCGCGGCCGTCCCCGGCGAAGGGGCCTTGCGTCACGTTGCGCCCGCCGGAGGTGTAGTGGTCGATGACGGCCTCCAGCGTGGGGATGCTGCCGTCGTGCATGTACGGCGCCGTCAGCGCCACGTTGCGCAGCGGCGGCACGCGGAAGCGGCCCTGGTCCCTGGCGTTGTGGGTGAACTCGAAGAGGCCCGGGTTGTCCGGCGGGTACGCGCCGTTGCCATCCACGTCGTAGAGGCCGGTGTTGAAGAACTGCCGCTCCGGCAGCCGCGAGTCCTTCGCGCGGAACGAGAGCGTCAGGTTGGTACCGCTGTGGCAGTGGTAGCACTCCGCCCGCTCGCCGAAGAACAGCTCCATGCCCCGCTTCGCTGACCGGGACATCGCCGTGTCGTCGCCTTGCAGGTAGCGGTCATACGGCGAGCTGCCCGACAGCAGCGTGCGCTGGAAGGACGCCAGCGCCTTGACGATGGTGTCCTGGCCCACCGGCTCGGCCGCGTCCGGGAAGGCCGCGCGGAACAGCTCGGTGTAGCGCGCGTCGCCGCGCAGGCGCCCGAGCACCTCGTCCAGCCGGGGTGCCAGGCCCAGCTCGGTGGGAACTTCATTGAAGAGGGGCACCAGGGCCTGGTCCTCCAGCGATTCCAATTGAGGATTGGCCCAGGTGTACGTGGACAGGTACACCACGTTGGCCAGCCCCGGCGCGTTGCGGGGGACGTGGTCCCCCGTGGAGCCCACCGGCGTGGCCCTGCCGTCGGTGAAGGCGCGCTGCTGCTCGTGGCAGCTCGCGCAGGCCTGCGTGCCGTTGCCGGACAGGCGCGTGTCATAGAAGAGGTGGCGGCCCAGCTGCACCTTCTCCTCGGACATGGGGTTGTCCTCGGGGACGAAGGGCTCGGGGAAGCCGGCCGGCAGCTTCCAGTCGTACGTGGGCCCGGACGGGGCCGGGGCCGGCGGGTCCTCGCCGCCGCAGCCCGCCGCCAGCAGCGCGCCCAGCACCAGCAGCGCGTCCGCTACAGCGCTCACCTTCCATGCGCGCAACATCGTGGGTGGCTCCCTCAGTCCAGGTCGACGGGGTTGCTGCCCACGTGGCAGACGTTGCAGGCGCCCGACATGGTGGGAAACGGCATGAAGTTGAAGGACGCGGTGGCCCGGCTCGTCACGCGGGGGAAGAGCGACTGGTTGGGGAAGGGCGCGGCCTCCGTCGTGTAGAAGTTGCCGCTCGCGTCCGCCTCCAGCGTCAGCACCACGGTGCCCGCGCCGTTGGGCGCGGTGGAGAGGGTCATCGTGGCGTCAGGGTTGGGCTCGCGCCGCGAGGTGACGGCGGTGCCCGCCACGGTGAAGCGCCCCGGCGCGGTGCCGTTGGGCCCGTGGCAGGCCATGCAGTTGTTCCCCGCCTCGTGGCTGGTGCCGCCGCGCTGGCTCTTCAGCGACACGGCATCCAATTCCGGCGCGCGCTGCACCGTGGGCGGAGGGGACGTCCCGTCATCGTCACCGGAACCACAGCCGGCGGCCAGCGCGAGCAGCAGCGCCGCGGAGCAGCGAAGGGCAAAGACAGACATGAGTGGAGCCCCCGGCCTTCAGCGGACGCGGAAGAAGGTGTCGGGCCGGGAGAGCGTGCTGCCATCCACGGCCAGGCCGACCTGCTTGAAGAAGGCCGCGCACTCCGGGTCCCCCGCGCTGGACATGCAGCCGGGCATCCCATCCGAGGTGCCGTCCGGCACGCGCTCCACGTCCAGCTCCGAGTACAGGCCGGCCGCGTCCAGCACCACGACGTGGGTGTCCGGGTCGAAGCCGGACAGCGTCACCATGGCCTGGTTGTCGGAGGTGCAGGTGAAGCCCTCGCCCACCGAGCCCTTGCAGCCGGCCGCGCCCAGGTGGAAGTAGAAGCTCTCATTGGCCTGCGAGCGCACGTCCAGGCGCAGGAACTTGTAGCCGCCCTGCCAGCTCCACCACATGCCGGGCGCGTTGAGCGGCGCGGGCGCGGTGGCGCCGTCCAGGTGGTTCATCTCCGGGGGCAGGCCCACCTTGAACTCCAGGCCCGTGTAGTCGTCGTGCTCGGGCGCGGTGCCCACCACTTCCCGGCGCGTCAGCGGGCTGCCGGTGTCACAGGTGCCGGTGCCATCCTCGAAGTCCAGCAGGGCCATGGTGTCGCGCTGCCACGTGCCGTCCTGCTCCAGCGCCAGCACGTGCCGCTCGCCGTTGGCGCGCACCAGGGTGACGTCCCGGACGTACATCTTGAAGTCGAGCAGCTCGATGGCGCCGCGCGAGGTGCCGATATCCGTGTAGCGGGTGCCGCACGCCAGGGGCTGCTCGCGGACCTGCGGGCTGAAGCGCACCTGGTACGTCTTCTCGTTCTCGGCACAGCCCTGCATCAACAACAGGGACGGGACCAGCCACAGGCCTGCGGACTTCAGCACGGCGTTCATTCCAAGGACCTCCACGAAGGGTGGGCGGGGGCCACCCTGACAGCGGGGATGGGTAGCAGAGGGGCCCGGCCCGGCCGCTGTGGCATGTTGTCGCGGCGCCCGCCGTGTCCGGCCCGGCACGGGGAGCCCCGGCTGGCGCCCACGGCGGGACACCCCTCTGCGTCTGGGGTCGGGAACGCGGCCGCGCCCGGGACATATCGGGCCCTGGCGTGTGGAACCGGACGCCGCCCGGCCCTCCGGTGCGCTGGCCCCCACGGCCTGACGACCCTACCCATGCCGTTCTCTCAAAACCCTGGAGGCTGCCCTTGTCCGCTCGCTTGCTGTCCCGCGTCGTGCCCCTGCTCGTCCTGGCGGGACTGAGCCTGGGACACGGGGGAAGCAGCAGCGAGGGTGGCGGGGGCGGCTGTGGCGGCGGAGACTCCGACGCGCACTCCCACGACGAGGAGCACAAGACTGCGTCCGGCGCGGTGTGCCCCTCCGAAGGAGGCCCCACGGCCTCGGACTTCGGGAGCGCCTTCCTGCGGACGCACTGCCTGGCGTGTCACAGCGTCAGCGTGACGGGCGAGGCCCGCGAGGGCGCTCCGACAGGCGTGGACTTCGATACTCCCGAGGCGGTGCGACAGTGGGCGGAGGCCATCGACGCGCACTCGGCCGCGGGACCTTCCTCGGTCAATTCAGGGATGCCACCGTCCTCCCGCCCCGCGCCCTCCCTGGACGAGCGTGTGAAGCTGGGGCAGTGGCTCGCGTGCGGTGCACCGTGAGACGGCCCACCGACTCACGGGCAGACGCCGCAGTCGGACTGGCAGCTCGCGGCGGTGTTGCTGGTGCCGCAGTGCTCGGAGAGCTGACAGGTGCCGTCGCCGCAGGTGTAGATGTCCTGCGTGCGGATGCGGGTGGTGATGGGGCGGTAGACCTTCCCGTTGTACGTGCACGTCTTGTAGTAGTTGCGCGACGTGTCCAGCTGGCAGTACGTGCCGGCGGAGCCCACATGGCTGATGACCACGGCGCAGTCCGGGTCGCCGGCCCACTGGGACAGGCCGCACGCGCGCACCGTGCTCTGGCTGTACGTGAGGTAGTCCGCGTCGTTGCCCACGAAGAGCCCCTCGCCGTTGAAGAGGTTGCCGAAGAACACCGCCTCCGGCTGGTTGAAGGTGGTGAGCTCGTTGGTGCCCAGGGGGATGGGCACGTTCGTCGCGTCCCGCCCCTGCACGGAGATTTCGAGGTGCACGCCGTACTTGTTCACGTGCGCGGCCAGGCAGCCGGACACCACCTGCTGCTCCGCCAGCGTCGCCGCCGAGCCGCCCGCCCAACCCGGCGCCAGGCCCAGCACGCCCGTCCACGTGTACGTGGTGCCCGAGTACGTGTACGAGAGCGACTGCGTCGAGCCCAGCGCGCACCGCGCGATGTACCGCATCACCTCGTCCGCCTTCGCCGGGTTCGTCCCGAACCAGGTGCTGAAGCCATTCGTCGACAGGCCGTTGGTGGAGAGCCCGTTGGTGGAGAGCCCGTTCGTCGACAGGCCATTCGTGGAGAGCCCATTCGTGGAAAGGCCATTCGTGGAAAGGCCATTCGTGGAGAGCCCGTTCGTCGACACCACCCCGTCCGCATGGGTGCCGAGAGACTCGCCCTCCAGGTCCATCCCCTGCTCCGCGGGGCCGCAGCCGATGGCCGCGACGCAGAGCAGCACGGGCATCCAACCCCATCCGCGCGGATGGCGGCTCCAGCTGCGGGTGACCTCGGAGTGGGATGAGGTCTGCGGGATGAGGTGGCGCATGGGAATGCCTCCGCGTTGGGGGTGACCGCGGTTCGTGCGGCCATGACAACCGGTAAGGCTTCCCGCGCGGACTGACAGGTGTCCCCGCGTGCAGATCGAACAACTCGGTCTTACGGCAAACACGTACTCCGTGCGCCGCATGACGCTCTGTCGTTAGACAGACTCACGGAAGACTTTCTCGTCTGGAATGACTCAGGTTTTGATTCATGTATCGCGCGTCGTATTTACGGGCGCGCGAGCCTGCCGCGCGTCACGCGGCAGTGACACGGTGAAGGTGGTGCCGTCGCGCTCGGACGAGCTCACGTGCACGCTGCCGCCGTGGGCCTGGACAATCTCCCGGACGATGAACAGGCCGAGTCCCAATCCACCCCGACGCCGGCCCTTCTCGCGCGCGGTGGCGGCCTGGCGGAAGGGGTCGAACAGCGTGGCGAGCTGCGGCGTGGGGATGGGGGCTCCGGGGTTGTTGACCTCCAGGACGAGCCAGGTGTCCTGCTCCTCGCAGCGCAGCATCACCGGGGCGTCCTGCGCGCCGTGCTCCAGCGCGTTGCCGACGAGGTTGCTCACCACCTGCGCCAGCCGGTCCGCGTCCCAGACGCCGTCCGCGCGGCCCTCCACATCGAAGGCGATGTGGCGGTCCGGCCACGCGGCGGACAGTTCCTCCACCACCTGCCTGCACAGGGTGGCGAGGTTGGCTTGCGCGAGGTTGAGCGGAATGCCGCCGGACAACCGCGCGCGCGTGAGGTCGAGGATATCTGAAATCATCGTCCCCATCCGCGCCGCGCTCGTCTCGATGCGCTGGGCGAGCTGTTGCTGGTTGGAATTGTGCGGGGTGCGACGCCGCATGGCCCGCGCGGACAGGGAGATGGCGTTCAGCGGGTTGCGCAAATCATGTCCGAGGATGCCGATGAAGCGCTCGCGGAAGCGGGCCTCCTCGGACAGCCGCTCCAGGGCGCGGTGGCGCTCGGTGATGTCCATCATGGAGCCAATCATCCGCACCGGGCGACCCGCCGCGTCTCGCGCGAGCACGCCCCTGTCCAGCACGTGGGCCCAGGTGCCGTCGCCGCGTTGGAAGCGGTACTCCGCCTGCCACGTGGCGCCCGTGGAGGCCACGAAGGCGCGCAGCCCGGCGGCCACCGCGTCGCGCTCGTCGGGGTGCACGCGGGCCTGCCACCAGTCCAACCCGTGGGTGGAGGGCTCCTGGCCGTAGCCGAACCACTCCCCAGGGCTGGCCTCCCAGCGCACGGTGCCGGCGCCGAGCTCCCAGTCCCACAGCACGTCATGGGTGGCGCGCGCCGCCAGCCGGTAGCGCTCCTCCGCCTCGCGCAGCGTGGCCTCGGCCTGCTCGCGCTCGGTGCAGTCCATGACGACGCCCACCATGCGGTGCGCGCGCTCGCCGTCGCGCACGCCCTGCCCCACCGCCTCGTACCAGTGCGTGGCGCCGTCCGCATGCCGGCAGCGGAACTTGAGGGTGTAGGGGCCGTCCGCCGCCAGCGCCTGTTCAATCGCACGCGCCACGCGGGGCCTGTCTTCCACCACCACGCACGAGAGGAAGCCCGGCAGCGAGCTGCCCAGCGTGCCGGGGAGCTGCCCGAAGAAGGCGTCCGCCTCTTGCGACCAGGTGACGGCGCGGCGCGCCTCCGTCCACTCCCACGCCACCATGCGCGCGGTGGTCAGCGCCAGCCGCAGCAATTCCTCGCGGGTCCGCAGCGCGCTCGCGCCCTCCAGCGCGGCCTCCGCCCTGCGCCGCGCCTCGCGCTCACGCTCCAGCGTCTCGCGCAGGGCCCGCGCGTCCTCCTCCACCGGGGGCAGCAGCCACAGCGAGAAGCCCTCCCCCTCCCTCATCGCCACCGCCTGGAAGCGCGCTTCCCCGCCGTCGCACCGCACCCGCAGCGGGACGGACAGCGGCACGCCGGTGGCGACCAGGCGCACGCAGTCCTCCAGCTCCAGTCCCGTCACTCCGTCGGTGGGCCAGCGCGACAGGTGGGCGTCCAGCCCCCAGTCGCGCACCACGTCCCCGGCCGCCGCGTTGTACGACGTCCACAGGAAGTCGAGCACCTCACCGGAGGGGTTCCGTACCGGCTCGAAGAAGAGGCAGGGCGCCGGGCTCCCGGCATGAGGCGTCCATGCCAGGGCGGACCCTGGGAGTGATGACAGACCCGCCATCGGCTTTCCCCCAGCGCGCGCCGCCCAGACCCGCGGCACGAAGCATGCGGTGGAGGAAAAGAGTGCCATGTCCCCACCGGAGCGAGCCTGTCCCGGGGTACAGCCCCCCGGCCCATTGCTCACCCGTGAGCACTTCGCCGCTCAGCGGGCCGCCGTACCCGGGAGGGCGGCCAGGGACTCCTTGAAGTGACGCATCACCCGCTCCCACATGCGCTGGCTGACGAGGGGGTCGCCCACCATGTGCGTGTAGCCACTGAGGGGCAGCAGCTCATGCGGCCGGCCCGCTCGGAACAGCGCGTCCGACAGCTTCAGCGTGTGGAAGAAGTAGACGTTGTCGTCCGCGGTGCCGTGGATGAGCAGCAGCCGGCCGATGGGCCTGTCCTGCTTCGCATAGGTGAGCAGCGAGCTCTTCTCGTAGGCCTCCGGATGCTCGTCGGGCAGGCCGAGGAGGCGCTCGGAGACGTGGGTGTCGTAGTCGCGCCAGTCCGCCACCAGCGCGCCGGCGACGGCGGCCTTGAAGACGTCCGGCCGCTCCATGGCGGCGAGCGCGCTGATGTAGCCGCCGTGGCTCCAGCCGACGATGCCCGCGCGCTGGAGGTCCACCTCGGGCACTTCCGCCGCGAGCGCCTTCAGCGCGGCGACCTGGTCCTCCAGCGTCACCAGCCCCAGGTCGTACTTCACGGCGCGCAGCCAGGCGCTGCCCCGCAGCGGCGTGCCGCGCCCGTCGAACTTCACGACGAGGAAGCCCTGGTCCGCCATCCACTGCGACAGGAGGCTCTGCGCCATGCTCTGGTGGACGCTGGTGGCGATGGCGCCGCCGTACACGTCGACGATGACGGGCAGCTTCACGCCGGGCTTGAAGTCACGCGGGCGGACGATGGACGCCCAGAAGCGCTCCCTGCCCACCTGGCGGACCTCGAGCCGGGGCTGGAAGGGCGGCTCCTTCGCCACGGAGGGCAATTCGCCCACGCGCGTGCCGTCTGCCTTCAGCACCTGGGCGCGGCGCAGGCTCGTGGGACCTTCCGTGAGGAGCACGGCGAGATGGCCCTTCTCGCTCATGCGCGCGGACTCCAGCGCCGGGCCGCCGGACGTCACGCGCGCAGGCGCGCCGCCCTTCACCACGCGCCACAGGTAGCGCTCGGTGGGGTTGGGGCCACCGAGGAAGTACAGCGTGTCCTCCGCGGGCAGGTAGCGCACCAGGCCGCGGAAGCCGGCGTCTGGCTTCACCAGCGAGCGCACGAGGCCGCCGCCCGCGTCGCGCAACTCCACCTCCAGGGCGCCGTTGCGCTCGGTGAGCCAGAGGAAGCCGCTGCCGTCCGGGAGCCACTCGGGGAAGGGCGGGTGCAAATCCAGCCACGCGTCGTCCTTCTCGGTGAGGAGCACGCGCGTGCGGCCCGTCTTCACGTCCACCGCGAGCACCTGCTCTTCGGTCTGCAGGCGGTTCTGCACCAGCAGCGTCAGCGGCCCCTTCGCCGGCCACGTGACGGAGGCGAGGTACGGGTACTTCGTCGCGTCCCAGTCCACCCACGTCGTCCTGCCGCCCGTCACGGGCGTGAGGCCCAGGCGCACCTTGGCGTTGGCCTTGCCCGCGCGCGGGTAGGGGAAGCGCTGGGCGCCGGCCTCGGGGTGCATGACGTCGACGATGGTGAACTGCTCCACTTGGGAGGTGTCGGACTCGGTGTAGGCGATGAGCTTCGAGTCGGGGCTCCACCAGAAGCCGGAGAAGCGGCCCATCTCCTCCTGGGCGAGGAACTCGGCGAGGCCGTGGGTCTTCTCCGGCGTCCCGCCGCGCGTCACCCGGGACTCGGTGTTGGAGGCGAGGTCCACGCGGTAGACGTCGTTGTCGCGCACGTACGCCACCTGGCGGCCGTCGGGGGAGAATTGCGGGTCGATGGTGCCCGGCCCCGTCTTCAGTTCCGTCACCTTGCCGGACGCGCGCTCGACGACGTAGAGGCGGCCGGACAGCGACAGCCGGAGCCGCTCGCCGTCGGTGGACAGCGCGTAGGAGGCGAAGCCGGAGGCCACCATGCGCATGCGCTCGCGCCGGGCCTTCTCCTCGGCGGTGAGCGTCTCCTCGGCGCCCTTGAGGAGCGACTCCGGGGTGAGCACCTCGCGCGTCTGGCCCGTCGCCACGTCGAAGGCGAAGAGCGTCTGCGCGCCGGAGGGAGGCTGGGCCCGGAGGAAGAAGACTGTCTTCTCGTCGGGGGTGATGGTCCCGAGGCCGGGACGCCCGAGGTTGAAGTTGCGTGTCTCGGACAGCTGCCGGAGGAATGAATCCTCGGTGGGAACGGAGGACGGCGCGGGCTTCGACTGAGCCAGGACGGGAGCGCTCAGCAGTGCGAGCGCCGCGAGGAGGTAGCGCATGCGGGGGCCGGCCACCCCGTGTCAGGGGTCGCCGCTCCGTGACAGCGAGGAGTCACTGCGAAATCACCCTACCGCAGGCGCTGTGACGGTACAGCCGCGCGCGCTTGCTCCGTGGAGGAAATCTCCGTCCACGCCATTGTAGGTCAGGCTTCCTCGTCGGGTAACAACGTCTGCAACAACTCGTCATCGGGGCCAAGCGGGCGCCAGCCAGGGGGCGGCGGCGTAGCGAGAAGAGCATCGCCGGCCTGCCTTGCTCGCTCCTCATGCGTATCGGGGACGTGGGCAGTCCATGAACTGAGCGCCATGATGGCCTCGAAACGGATTTCTTCGTTCATCACAGCCGGCCAGCCGTCAGGAAAACTCTCGGACAACTCGCGCGCGAGTACGTCGCGGACACAGCGTGTAACCTGCTTCCGCTGTTCCGCTTCAGCAAGCAACGCGCTCAACACCTGCACGCCCGCGACGTCATTCCTGCCAAGTTCCTCGGCCAGGAGATACAGCGGGACGGCAGGGCGCGCCTCAGCGAAGGCGGTCAGCGAATCATACCCGCGCTCGCGGACCCGCTCATACAGGCGAACCCTCCAGTTCCCCTGCCAGGAGCGGTCCTCGCTCATCGCCTTCTCCCAGAAGCGAAGTTCATCGGGATTTTATAGTTCCTCATGCTCCTTGCGACGAGCCTCAAGATCTCGCTTCGCGACAATCTCCGGCCAGCCCTGGCCTCGGCGTCGAGCAACTCCTTCATGATCATCCGGTTCCATTCTTTGGGCCACATGCGTCCCAGGCGCCAATCACCCCCACCGTGAATCGCCTCGTGGTGTGCCTGCTCCAGCCTGACGCAGAAATGGTCGATGTCCATGTCACCCGTGAAACCTCGCTGCTCGAACCATGCACGGCGCTCCCGCGGCAGGACGTGGTGCAGCGGATTCTCGGACATGCCCGCTCCGGCTCTACCGGTCTCGCGCATGCCGCGAACCTCGGGCCCGTCACCGAGCGCGTCACGCACGCCCCGCGGCAGGTCCCCGTTCGACTGCGCCATCATCACCTGACCTGCATGAATGCGGACGGCAGCGCTGACGACGGGCACGGAGATGACGCCCGCCTTCACGAGCCGGCGAATCATCTCCACCCACTCCGCGGAAACGACGAGCCGCGAGCCCGCCATCACTCCACCCGAGCCCATGACGAGCCCCACGCCGACCGTGGCGGGAGCGGCCGGCGGCAACCGGGGCAGTGACAGCTTCAGCGTCGAAACGAGGGTGAGCATCTCCACGAACTGCGCCGCCGCCATCGCCTGCCCGCTGCGCTCCATGGCCGTGCGCGCGCCCTCACGGATGGAACCGAACTCGCGCGCGAGCTGCCCCATCAACCCGGGCATCGTCGCAGCCGCTGTCTCGACCCGCTCCGGGTCCTGTGATGCGAGCGCCGCCAGGGTGGGCTCCATCATTCGCTGCACGCGGTCCATGTCCTTGAGCAGCCGCTCGGCGCTGTAGGCCGGGCACTGCTGGAGCACGACGTCAGCGAGGTTGAGGAAGTCGAGCCATGCGGCGAGCAGCATGTCGCCGAACATCGCGGCCTGGAGGCGTGGGCCCGTCATCCCGAGGAGGCCCAACTCCATGTCCGCGTCAGCGACCTCTTCGGCTGCATCCACCAGCGTGGTTGCACCACCGAGTGCGCCCCGAAGCCATGGCAGTTGGCTGGAACCGTAGGCGACGTAGCGAATGAAGACGCCGTTGGCTCCACCAATGCCCGCCTTGCGAGCCGCGAGCTTCGCGAGCGCGTTGGCGCTTCCGGAAGTGGAGTCCCTCACCTCGTCAACCGCATCGACGACCGCTTGACGGGTCAGCGTGGCGCTCTGCCCACTCGACACGCCACCGGAGGCCATTCCCGTCACGACTTCACCGGAGCCCTGAAGGCGATTCAATCGCTCGGGCTCCCCGGCACCGCGCGGCTGGTAGCTCAGGCCTTCCCTTCGGCCGGGCGCCGCCGGCAACGACGCACAGCTTGTGGTGAGCACGGCCACGCTCAGCAGCAGGGCCTCAGCGCGCATCGTCCACTCCCAGGCCCACCCCGTGGGACGCGCGGCTCAGGCCCCGTGCCGGGGCAGGCGCACGGTGAAGGTGGTGCCGTGCGCCTCGGAGGACACCACGTCCACGCTGCCACCGTGGCCACGGACGATGTCGCGGACGATGTAGAGCCCCAGGCCGATGCTCCGGCTGGACTGGCCCTCCTTCAGCGTGCCACGCGTCATCGGCTCGAACAGGCGGGGCAGCAGCTCCGCGGGGATGAAGGCTCCACCGTTGAAGACCGTCATCACGGCGCTGTCCCCGTCCACCCACGCCGCCACCCGCACCGGCGCGCTCGAAGGGCTGTACGTCAGCGCGTTGCTCAAGAGATTCGTCAGCACCTGCGAGATGCGGTCCGGGTCCCACTCGCCCTTCAGCTCGGGCCCCACGTCCAGCTCCACGTGCCGCCCGGAGTGCGCCACCAGCACCTCGTCCACCACCTGGTGCACCACGTCCTTCAGGTCCGTGGGCTGGGGGTGCAGCGCAATGCCGCCGCCCAGCCGCGCCTTGGTGAAGTCCAGCAGGTCGCGAATCATCCGCGCCGCGCGCTCGGTGGCCTGGTTGATGCGCGTCACCATGCGCCGCTGCGCGTCGGACAGCTCGCCCTTCTTCTCCATCAGCCCCGCGGACATGGAGATGGCCGCCAGCGGGTTGCGCAGGTCATGCGAGACGATGCCCACCAGTTGCTGCTCGAACTCGGCGCGGCGCCGCAGCTCCTCCTGCGCGCGCCGCTGCTCCGTGAACAGGCGCGCGTTCTCGATGGAAATCGCCGCCTTCGCCGCCAGCTCCTCCAGCAGCCCCAGGTCGTCCCGCGTGAAGGGCCGGTCCGGGCCGAAGCGACACAGCGACAGCACGCCCACCACGCGGCCCTGCATCCGCAGCGGGACACCCACCAGGCTGTGGATGGGGAAGCGCAGGACGGCCTCCTGCCGCTCCGGCGGCACCATGGCCAGCAGCGCCTCCTGCGTCACGAAGGGGATGAGCTGAGACTGGCCGGACGCCAGCACGCGCCCGCTGAAGCCCTCGCCGGAGCGCAGCGGCACCTGGAGCACCTCGCGGTAGAGCGCCTCCGCCTCCGGATTCACGTGGTGGAAGGTCTGGAGCTCCAGCCGCTCGCCGTCAGCGGACAGGAGGTAGAGCGCGCACGCCTCCGCGAGGTGCAGCGCCACGTGCTGGGCGATGGTGTCCAGCAGCCCGCCCAGGTCGCGGTTGGTGACGCTGAACGCGTCCGAGACCTCACCCAACAGCCGCAGCCGCGCGGCGGCCGTGCGCGCCTGCTCGTGGGCCCGGCGCTCCTCGGTGGACAGCCGCACCCGCTCCATCGCCTGCGCGCACGCGTGCGCCAGCGCGGTGAAGAAGGCCCGGTCCATCTCCGTGAAGACACGCGTGGTGGCGAAGGCCAGCGCGATGGCGCCCACCACCCGGCCTTTCACCATGAGCGGCAGCGACACGGCCGCCTCATGCGCGCCGCGCGCGTCCACGTCCGGATAGTGCTCCTGCCACTCTTCCAGCGAGCCCAGCCAGATGGCCCGCTGCTCCCGCACCGCCTGGGTGAGGGGAATGGGCGCGGACAGCGGCACCCGGCGCCACTGCGTCAGCACCGCTTCCGAGTAGCCGGTGGCGTCCACGATTTCGAGCGTCTCGCCGGCCGCGTCCAGCAGGTTGACGGCCGCCGCCCTTGCCCCGGCCGCCACCAGCCCGTGCTCGAAGAGGGCGCGGCACACCTCCGCCACCGTGTCCGCCTCGGACAGGCGGGCGGCGAAGTCGCGCAGCCGGTCGATGTAGCCGGACGCCCGCAGCGCGGCGTCGCGCGCCTCGGCTTCCTTCTGCTTCAGCAGCTCCGACTGGCGCCGCACCTGTTGCTGCGCGCGGAACAGCTCCACGAAGACGGACACCTTCGAGCGCAGCACCTCCGGAGGGAAGGGCTTCTGCAGGAAGTCCACCGCGCCGGTGGAGTAGCCGGTGATGAGCTCCACGTCGTCCCGCCCGTAGGCGGTGAGGAAGATGATGGGGACGTTGCGCGTGCGCTCGCGCTGCTTGATGAGCGCCGCCGTCTCGAAGCCGCTCAGCCCCGCCATGCGCACGTCGAGCAGGATGACGGCGTACTCCTCGCGCAGCAGGAAGCGCAGGGCCTGCTCACCGGAAGGCGCCTTGTCCATCCGCACGCCCAGCGGCTCGAGGATGGCCTCCAGCGCCACCAGGTTGGCGGGGTTGTCGTCCACCAGCAGCACCGCGGGCACCTCGACGCTCGCCATGACGGGGTGGTGCGAGGACTCTTCAGGTGGCGGCAGCAGGGGCGCCAGCATGAGGCTCGGCGCTGTCACCGCATGGTGACGAGCGGGAGCCCCCAGTCGCTCGAAGCCCTCGGCCTTCGTCGGAATCCCGTCCTGGAACATGAAGAGGTCACCTGGGTGTTCGGCGGTCCGGAGTGCGTCCGGGCCCATGGCCCCGGGGGCGGGGGCTCTGGGAACAAAAGTCAGCTTAGGATTACACCTCCGCGAAGGAGCGCGTGCCCCGCACGGCGGCGGGGCGGGCAGGTAAGCGTGCGCTATCCATCAATCCTCCTGCTCAGTAGCGCCCCTTCACTCCAAGAATGGGCAGAACGATGGGCAGGCCCACCGCCTCCTTGGTGAGCGGCCGTCCGTCGCCGCCGTTGTACTCGAAGCCCACCGTCTCCCGGCTGATGGTGACGTTGAGCATGTCCAGGTACGCCTCCAGGTTGAAGGAGTCGTAGACCCACGCCTTGGACAGCCGCAGGTCGAAGCGGAGGAAGCCCGGCAGCCGGTCCACCTCGTCCCGGTCCGACTTCACCCACGCGGGCCGGCGCGCCGCGTCCTCGCCCTGGCGGTGCGTCTGCGTGCCCAGGGAGCCGTACTCCGGGCGGCCGCTGTTGAAGTGCACCACGCCGCCCACCGTGACGCTGTTGGAGAACTTGTAGCTGAGCACCAGGTTGACGATGTGCGTCTGGTCGAAGGCGAAGGGCAGGTCCTTCTCGTCCTCGCCAATGACGTTGCCCGCTCCGTCGTAGCGGTAGAAGCGCGTGAGACGGGTGCTGCGCTGCAGCGTGTACGAGAGCCACCCGAACCAGTTGTTCCCCAGCGGGTGGCGGATGAGCACCTCCAACCCGTACGCCAGGCCGTTGCTGGTGAAGTCCGGGAAGTCGATGTCGCCCCGGTCCGGGATGAGGCCGCCGCCGTCATCGTCCTCCTCCTGGAACGCGCGGCGCACGGCGCGTGACTGGCGAGCGCCCTTCGTCACCTCCACGTCGCCGGGCAGGTCGGGGTCCACGTCGTCCACCAGCCCCTCGTCGGAGAAGGGCGTCAGCTCGATGGTGCGCACCATGGGGTTGACGTAGACGTCCACGCCCACCTCCAAATCGCGCCACGCCTTCCACTCCGCGCCCGCGGAGACCTGGATGCCCTCCTGGAGCCCGAGCAGCAGGCTGCCCACGTCCACCACGGGCAGGCTGATGAGGGTGGTGGGCGGCTGGTGGAAGAGGCCCGCGCCGCCCTTGAGGGTGAGCGTTTCCGACATCTTCCTGCGCACGGTGATTCGCGGCTCCAGCACGCCGTGGTCGATGCCGGGAGACAGGTGGTAGTTGTCCACGCGCAGGCCGGGCACCACGGACCACTTGTCGTCGGGCTGCCACACCGCTTCCGCATACGCACCCATGAAGGTGCCCAGCGCGACGGGCGCCGTCTCCACCTCCTCGGAGCTGTCCCGCGTCTCGTCGAGGATGTCGACGATGGCGCGCTTGGAGTCGATGTCCGCGCCGCCGCGCAGCGAGAGCGTCGGGGACACCGTCATCGTGTAGCCCAGGCGCGCGGACAGGGTGCCCTGGTCGATGTAGATGGCGTTGGCGTTGTCGGCCACGTCCTCGCTGACGATGGAGAAGCGGTCCAGCCCCCACGTGGCGCCCACCTCGAGCTCGCCGGGGCCCACCGGGTGGCGGAAGCGCAGGTCCACGCGGTGGAAGATGATGGACTGCAGCGCGCTGCTGCTGAAGTCGTCCTGTGCCTCGCTGCCGAAGGTGTCCGAGGAGCCGAAGGCGAACAGCCGCAGCTTGCCCTTGCCAATGTCCTGCTCGATGCGGCCCTGGTAGTCCCAGAAGTCGAGCACCACCTTCGGGTTCTCCCGACCCGGCGCGGGCGGGGCCTGGAGGCTGTTGGCCGCGAGCGCGATGATCCACGGCGTGTACGAGTAGCGGCCGGCGAGGCTGACGTTGGTGCGGGTGTCCTCGAAGGGCGTCTCGATGAAGAAGCCCGCGTTGATGAGGTCCGCGTAGGCGCTGCCGTGGACGCCGTCGTCGCGCGGCCGGCTGAGGCGCCCTTCGATGGCGCCGCCCATCAGCCGCCCGTACTTCGGCGGCGGCGTGCCCGGATAGAAGTCGATGGCGTCGATGAAGTCCGGGTGGATGACGGCGGGCCCGAGGAACAGGTGGAAGAGGATGGGGACGCGGATGCCGTCGAGGAAGTAGCCGGTGGACGCGGGCTGGCTGCCGCGCACCACCGGGTACGCCACGCCGGACAGCATGCTGCCCACGCCCGGCATCAGCATGACGACGCGGAACGGGTCGCCCATGGTGCCGGGCACCTCGCGCAGCTCCGCGTCGTGCAGCGTGACGCGGCTCACCTCGGTGCGGTCCCTGTCTCCGCGCACCACCGTCTCGTACGGGTTGATGACGAGCGGCTCCAGCCCGTACACGACTTCCAGCGCCTCCTTCGCGTTGAGCTTCTCGCGGAAGACGAAGGGCTTGTGGCCGGGCGCCACCACGCGGACCTTGTGCGCGCCCGCGGGCCAGCGCGCCTCGAAGCGGCCGTGCTCGTCCGTCTGCACCGGTGCGTCCGGCAGCGCGTCCGACAGCAGCGTGGCGCCGGTGATGGGGCGGCGATTGCCCCGGGTGCGCACCAGGCCGCGCAGCGTGACGGGCCCGTCGGGGGCCACGCCGCCGTCCACGCCCGCCAGCGGCACGGGGGCCTCGAAGCGGTACTCGAAGAACAGGCGCACGCGCACCGGCTGCCCGTCCAGCGTGGCCGGGTTGAAGCGCAGCGACGGCGCGGCGTGCAGCGCGGCCCGGTCCAATTGCGGATGCAGTCCCTCCACCAGCGTGGCGGACTCCACCTCGCCCGCCTCGTCGATGAGCAACTCCAGCTTCACCACGCCCGCCACGCCCTCCGCCGCGAGCTGCGGCGGGTACGGCGCGGGCGAGTCCGCCACCAGCGACGGCGGCACGAAGGCCTGCTGCGGCACGCCCGCGTCCGCGACGGCCTCCGTCCCCGAGGCCTCGGCACGCGGGTCCACGGCCCAGCCCGCGTCCGTGCGCGCCAGCTCCCGCTCCACCTCCCTCGGGCCTCCGTCCGGCGCGCCCACGTCCTGCGCCCGCGCCGCCAGCACCGGCACGAGCAGTCCGAGCACCAGCGCGAGCGCGCGCGTCCGGGGCCCCCCCCTCCGCCTCTGTCCACGAATCATGTGCTTCACGTTGTTTTCGAGTCGGCCCCTGGGCCCCATGAGGCCAGGGACGGGCCAGGGTGACAAGCGCCCCCGAGCGAAGGCCCTCGCCTGACTGCTCTCATGCCGTCGAAGTTCCCCGCATCCGTCAGCGGGTGGACGGTGTGGGGGGCCTCGTCGGGGGAAGGACACGCGGCTCGGCCACCGGGGCGGGAGGACGCGAGCCGGGGCGCTCCCCACCTTGTTCTCCACCCCGGAGAACCCCCTCCATGCGATTCACACCCCCTTCGACCTGGAGCCGGCTGGCGTGCGCCGTGCTGTTGCTCCTCTCGGGCACGGTCGCCGTGGCCGCCGAGCCTCCGCCGCTGCCCGCCTTCGACCTCGAGCGCCTCATCGTGACGCCCACCTCGCGTGGCGCGCTGCTGGGCTCGGATGGCCTGCTGCTGGAGCCGGGCACGCTGCGGCTGGCGGTGGTGACGCACTACCAGCACCACCCGCTCGTCATGGTGCGAGACGGGCGCCGGGTGGGCGAGGTCGTGCGCGAGCGCGCACTGCTGCACCTGGCGGTGGCCGTCGCACCGCACCCTCGGCTGGAGGTGGGCGCGGCGGTGCCGGTGCTGCTGGGCCAGGGCGGCATGTCGCTGGCGGGGCTGGGCCTGGGGGAGCTGCGGCGCTCCGGCCTCGGAACGCCGCTGGTGCGCGCGCGCGTGGGCCTGTTGCGCGAGGCGGACGGCGCGCTGGTGGACCTGGCGGCGGAGGTGGACGCGGGCCTGCCGCTGGGACGGCGCGAGGCGCTCATGGGGGACGGGCGCTGGAGCGTGACGCCGCGCCTCGCGGTGGGCCGGAAGTTCGACCGGATGCGCGTGTCGCTGGAGGCGGGCACGCGGCTGCGCGAGCGCGTGCAGGTGGGCACGCACGCGGTGGGCTCGGAGCTGCCCTTCGCGCTGGGGGTGACGAACGTGGACGGCTCGCTGCGAGGCGAGCTGAGCGTGCGCGCCGCCGCGCCGCTCACCGGCGGTTCCCTCTGGTCCGGCGAGGTACTGGCCGGCGCGCGCTACCTCTTCAGCGAGCGCTTCGAAGTGTTTGCCCTGGGAGGCCCCGGCCTGGGGGTCGCGCCCGGCGTGCCCGCCTTCCGCGTGCTGATGGGCATGGGCTTCGACCCGCTGCGCTTGAAGCAGGAGGCCCCTTCCGTCCCGCTGCCCGCGGTGGCGCGCGAGCCGGACAGCGACGTGCGCGACGGGCTGCCCGGTGAGGACACCCTGGCCCTGGTGGAGCCCGAGGTGGAGGACGGCGCGGCGCCGCCCGAGCCGGACGTCGTGGAGGTGTTGGACATGGACGCGGACACGGTGGCGGATGGCATGGACAACTGCCCGCGCGAGCCCGGCCCGCCGTCCAACCAGGGCTGCCCGGAGTCGGTGCGGCAGGTGGTCTACCTCACCGAGAAGACGCTGGAGATTACCGAGCGCATCTTCTTCGCCTTCGACCGCGCGGAGGTGCTGCCACGCTCCTACCCGCTGATGGACCAGGTGGCGAAGGTGCTGCGCGAGCACCCGGAATTGGAGCAGGTGGTGGTGGAGGGGCACACGGACAACATCGGCCCGGCCTCGTACAACCGGCGCCTGTCGCAGGCGCGCGCGGAGTCGGTGTGCCGGCAGTTGGAGCGGCGCGGCGTGGAGGCGAAGCGGCTGCGCGCGGTGGGCCGGGGCCCGGACGTGCCCGCGGACACCAACGACACCTCCGCCGGACGCGAGCGCAACCGCCGCGTGGAGTTCCACATCATCCCGCCCGCCACCGCGACGCCGGGCAGCGCCCATGAGGCCACGCCATGATTGCCCCGCCGACGTTCGACCTGGTGCGCGCCGGAGTGATGCGCGTGGCCGGCTGGCTCGTGCTGCTGGGGCTGACGCTGCTGTGCGCGCCGTCCGCCTTCGCCGGAGATGGGGAGGTGCGGACCCACATCCTCACCGGCCCGGACGACTTCACGACGTCCACCACGGCCGACTTCACCTTCGCGTCCAACGTGGCCGACGCCGAGTTCTGGTGCAGGCTGGATGAAGGGCCGGTCTACGTGCTCTGCGACGGCGACACCTGGCACCTCGAGGGCCTCGCGCCGGGTCCGCACAGCATCCAGGTCTATGCGTACGACTGGCGTGAGGACCTGGTGGACGAGACGCCCGCGACCTGGGAGTGGACGGTGGAGGAGCTTCCTCCGCCGCTGGACGCTGGCAGCCCGGGCGATGACGGCGGCGTGCCCGGAGGTGACGCGGGGACGGGCGCGGATGGGGGCTCGTCCGGAGGTGACGCGGGCACGGGCGATGCGGATGGCGGCCCGTCACCGAGCGACGCGGGCACCGGTGACCACGACGGCGGCCCGGCGGGCGGCGATGCGGGCACGGGCGGTGGCGATGGAGGCCCGTCGCCGAGCGACGCGGGCACCGGTGGCGGCGACGGGGGCACATCCGGCGACGAGGACGGGGGGGCGAACCCGGGTGGCGGCGAGGACGGCGGCACTCCGGCGGAGGACGCGGGCACGGCCAACGAGGATGGCGGCACGGGCGACGGGGATGGCGGCACGGGCGACGACGCGGGACGACCGGACCCGGTGCCTCCGGACGACGCCCCGACCTCCGACGCGCTGGACTACCTGGGCTCGGGCATGGGCTGCACGGGCGCGCCAGCTCCGGGCGCGGTGGCGGGGCTGCTGTTGCTGATGCTCGCGCTGCGGCGGCGGCGCGGAAGCTGAGCGGCGGGCCCGCAATTCCTTACACCCGCCGCTGGAGGAAAGGCGCCGGGCACCGTCACTGTCTGGATTTCAGATCTGAAATCTGGAAGCGGGACGGCCTGCTCTCGTGGGAATCCCTTACATCCAAAGCCTGCCCGCCGTGCTGGCAAAGACATGCGGCCTCGTCGCCGCAAACCTCATTTGCCTTTCATGAAATCATTTGTTACCTGGGAATCACCTCAATCGCGAAAAAACAGCGTACGCGGGAACACGATTCGAGGCCGGCCTCGTCACACACGGAGCCACTCCTCACTCCACCTCGAGTGCAGACACGCCCAGACAGCGTGCGGCACCCGTCTGTCCATTCCCCCCTGGACTCCCCCGTCAGCCGTCCGCCCTGCCCTCCATGCAACCGCGCCTCTCGTTGAAGCTGGAATCCGACGTCATGACCCCGCTCCTCCGGGTCCGCCCCATGGCGCCGGAGGTGGAGCGGTCCCTGAAGCAGCGGTGCGCGCTCGCCACACCCGAGGACACCACGCGCGGCATGTTCTTCCGGGGCGTCCTGGAGATGGTGCGACAGTTGGGCGGCCCCGCCCTGGAGGAGGAGTGCCGGAAGCTGCTGCCGGAAAAGCGCTACCTCGACTTCTACTCCTACCCCGTCACGCACTTCCTGCAGCTCTCCTTCCTGGCGGCGCACCTGCTGGCGGACGCGTGCGGGGGCTTCGACGAGGCCCACCACCGCATGGGCCAGCAGGCCGCGCACGACTTCCTGGCGTCCGTCGCGGGGAAGACGCTGCGGATGCTCGCCCGTGACGAGCCCCGCCTGCTCCTCGAGCAGCTCCCGACGGGCTTCCGCCTGTCGGTGAGCTACGGCGAGCGCGGCATGACGTGGACGGGGCCGACGAGCGGCTGCTTCACCATGAAGCGCAACTTCATGCCGCCCGCGTACCACGAGGGCGTCCTCGCCGGGATGCTGGAGGCGGTGGGCGCGCGGGACGTCCAGGTCCACGGGCGCGACACCGGCGTGCTCGACGCGGAGTACGCGGTGTCCTGGCGCTGAGGACCTCCCAGGGCTGGCCCCGGCGTGGAAGGCACACGGCCGGGGCGGCACTCAGCGCTGGGGCAGGATGGCGGCGGCGACCTGGTTCATCAGCTTGAGCTGGCCGCGCGACATGCGCCGCAGCGTCCGCAGCAGCCGGCGCATCTCCGGCAGGTGGTCCTTGTCCCGGGACTCGTCCTCCCACAGCGCGGCGCCGACCGACGCCGCCGTGACGAGCCCCATCCCCACATCCGCGGACAGCCGCAGGGCCAGGCACAGCCGGAACAGGGTGGGCACGCTGGGCATCATCTTCCCGCGCTCCATGCGCCCATACACCTCCGCCGCGATGCCGATGCGCTCCGCGACGTCCGCCTGCGTCAGCCCCGCGCGCAGCCGCGCAATCCGGGCCTCCTCGCCAACACTCGCCGCCAGGCGCCGCTCCAGTTGCTGACGCGACTTCCTCGCGCGGTCCGTCACACTGCGGAGCCGGGGCCGCCTGCGGGGGGTAGCGGAACCTTCAGGGTGGGTCTTCACCACGTCAACCTTCTGAGTTCGGACCGAAGCCACGGCCTGAGCAGGAACAAGCCGCCCCCGGTCGCGGGCTTCCCGACTTATAACCCAGCAAGTCAGCAGGCGATATACCGATATGGCGGGTAGTGTATCCGCCCCGGGAGCGCTCCGGAAACCCGGGGCGCGCCCCCCACCCATCCCGTCACCCGCGCCTGGGACAGGGCGTGTATCCCACCCTGGACCACACCCCCTGAATTCCCTGAGAAGCGCCCTGCCCGCTCCGTCCGGAGGCCGGCGGCGTTACCGGAGCCGTCCCGCCTCCGGAGGTGGAGGTGCGGACCCGGGCGGCAGTCCCCTCCGCGCGTGGGCAGCCCCCCATCCCGGGACACGTGCCCGAGCCACCCCGGACGCTCCGCTGAAAGGCAGCCATCGCCGACACGTTCAGCGAAAGGAATTCACGCCCGGCCTCACCCGCCGGGTGTCTGCATTGACATTGAATGGCTCGCGAATCCCCGCCTGTGCGCGGGCAAGGCCGAGCCCACGCGGCGGGGCCGGGTGGTGACTACCCACCGGGTGACTTCCGGGAACAGGACGACCATACTCGGAAGGTGAGCCGGCCGACGTGGGAGGTCTGCCGGCATCAGGAGAGCCGCCATGTCGTCCCTGCCGTCCGAAGTCCCCCCGCCGCCACTGGTGCTGCTGCGCTCCGGCCGCACGACCTACGAGTTCGTTCGCACCCTGGGCCGCGCCCACCACGGAGAGCTGGTGCTCGCCCGGCGCCTGTATGACTGGGGCTTCGGTGGCTATGCCGTCGTCAAGCGACCGCTGCACGCGGTGGCCGAGGCCCCGCGCCGGTTGCTCGAGGAGGGGCGCCTCAGCGCGCAGCTCCACCATCCCAACCTCGTCACCATGCACCACCTCAAGGGCCCCGACGACGCGCCGGTGCTCGTCTTCGAGCACACGCCCGGCCACCGCCTGGACGCGCTGCTGGAGTCCTCCACCCGCGCCCAGCTCCCCTTCTCGGAGGGCTTCGCCCTCTACATCACCGCGGAAGTCGCGGACGCGCTCCACCACGCCCACGGCCTCGCGGACGAGCACGGCCGCGCGCTCGAGGTGGTGCACCGCGACGTGGGCCCCCACAACATCCTCGTCACCGAGCACGGCGCGGTGAAGCTGCTGGACTTCGGCGCCGCCTGGTCCCGGCTGCCGGGGCGTCTGGCCAGCGGCGGGCCGGACCTGCCGGGCAGCCTCGCCTACGCGGCGCCCGAGCACGTGGCCCAGATTGGCCTGGACGCGCGCGCGGACCTGTTCTCCCTGGGCATCGTCCTGCTCCAGTTGCTCACCGGCCGCCACCTCTTCGAGGGCGCGGACCGCTTCGACACGGAGGCCCGCCGCCGCCGCGAGCGCGTGCGCGTCCAGGACTCCCCCTCCCACGAGCTGGCGCTGGACGTCGCCATGCACGAGGCCGTCAGCCTCGCCGCCGCGACCGAGCTGAAGGGCCGCATCCTCGCCTACTCCCAGGCGGACCTGGACGACGCCACACGCGCGGTGCCCGCCTCCCTCCTGCCCATCGTCCAGAAGGCGCTCGCCCCGGACCGGGCGGAGCGCTTCACCACCGTCGCGGAGCTGGCCCGCGCCCTGCGCGAGCACCTGCGCCGTGCCGGCCAGCCCTTCGGCCGCGCGGAGGCCCTCGCCGAGCTGGCCGGCCTGCGCTACGCCGCGCTGCGCGTGCAGGGCGGCGAGTCCCCCGAGGAGGCCACGGAAGACCGGCTCCTCCCGGAAGACGAAGCCGCCTCCTGACACCCACCAACCCGCAGCGTGTCCTCCCGGACACTCCGGGCGTCGACGGGCGGACGCCTTCACAGTGCGGCCCTGGCGGCCATTGGACCCCGGTACAACGCTGGGGCCCATGTCCACGCCAAGTCTCGTCCTCCTGGTGGAAGACCACGCCGACAGCCGCGAGCTGCTAGAGGAATTCCTCACCCTGGAGGGCTTCCAGGTGGAGACGGCGGGCAATGGCCTCTGCGCGTGGGAGCGCCTGCGCCGCCCGCCGATGCCGGACGCGGTGCTGCTCGACTTGATGATGCCGGTGATGAGCGGCTGGGAGCTGATGCGCCACGTGCGCGAGGACTCGCGGCTGCGCACCCTGCCGGTGGTGGTGGTGTCCGGCGCGGGCAGCTCGCAACCCCTGCCCGAGGGCGTGCGCGCCACCGTGCCCAAGCCGGTGGACCTGGGCGAATTGCGCGACACGCTGACGCGCGTGGTGGGCCTGAACTGAAGGAGGGCCGCTCGCTCAGCCCGGCTGCGCGCGCGGCAACGTCACCCGGAAGGTGGTGCCCGCCTCGGCTTCGGACTGCACCTCGATGCGCCCGCCGTGGCCCTTCACCACCTGCTCGACGATGTAGAGCCCCAGCCCCAGGCCGGCGCCCGTCCCACCCGCGTGGCCGGCGGAGGTGCCGCGCCGGAACGGGTCGAACAGGCGCGGCAGCATCTCCGGGGCAATGGGCTCGCCCCCGTTGTGGACCTCCAGCACCACCGCGTCGCCCGCGTCCGCCAGGAGGAAGGTGACGGGGAGCTCGGGCGGGCCGTACTGGAGCGCGTTGCCGCCCAGGTTGCTCACCACCTGCAGGAGCCGGTCCGCGTCCCACTGGCCCTCGTAGCGGCCCGGCCCCACCTGGATGCGCAGGCTCCGCTCCGGAAACGCCGCCTCCAGCTCCTCCACGCCCTGGCGCACCACCGCGCGCACGTCGCCGACCGCGCGCTGAATCGGGATGCCGCCGCCCAGCCGCCCCCGGGTGAAGTCCAGCAGCTCCGAAATCATGCGCCGCATCCGGTCCGCGGAGCGGGCCAGCCGGGTGACGAGCCGCCGCTCGCGCTCGGCCAGCGCCTCGCTGTGCAGGAGCTGCGTGGCGGAGAGCTGGATGGCGTTGAGGGGGTTGCGTAGGTCATGGCTGACGATGGCGATGAGCCGCTCGCCGAAGAGGGCGGCCTGCAGGGCCGCCTCCTGCGCGCGGCGCCGCTCGGTGACGTCCACCATGGTGGCCACGGCGGCGACGATGGCGCCGTCCCTGTCCCGGATGGGCGCGCTGGAGACGAGCACCGTCAACCGCTGGCCGTCCTCGCGCGGGAGGAGCAGCTCCTCGCCACGCACCACCTCGCCCTGGAGCACGCTGCGCATCAGCGGCCGCTCCTCGGGAGCGTACGGCCGCCCGTCGGGGTGCAGCACCTCGGGGTAGCCGCGGGTGATGTCCTCCGCCGGGGAGGGCGGGTGGAAGGGCTGGCCGGTGAGCGCCTCCACCTGCCGGTTGGTCATCACCAGCCGCCCGCCAGGCGCCTCGGCGATGAAGACGCCGGCGGGCATCTGCTCCAGCACCGACGCCAGCCGCGCCCGCTCCGCTTCAATCGCCGCCAGCAGCCGCTGTCGGTCCACCTCCACCGCGCGCCGCTGGGTGATGTCCAGCACGGTGGCCACGCGCTGCACCACGCGGCCCGTCCCATCGCGGAAGGCCGTCACGTGGGAGTAGGCGGGGAAGCGGCTGCCGTCCTTCCGGACGTGGAGCGACTCATACTCATGGGAGAGCTTGGAGTGCGCGGCGGCCACGTGCCGGGGCAGCGCGCCGCGCGCCTCGGGCGCGAGGGTGTCCTCCAACGGCCGTCCCTTCAGCTCCTCCGGCGAGTACCCGTGCATGCGCGCGAAGGCGGGATTCACGTCGCGCAGGATGTTGTCCTCCGCGCTCACCACCACCACGCCCACGCCCAGCCGGGTGAAGACCTCCTCCCAGCGCCGCAGGCCGGCCTCGCTCTCGCGCAGGCGGGCCAGCGACGCCTCCGCCTCGGCGCGCGCCTGGCGCTCGCGGGCCTGGGCCTGCGCCTGGGACGAGCGGCTGATGGAGGCAGCCACGGCCTCGTCCATGGCCTCGTGGAAGACGCGCTCCGCCTCGGAGGTGGGGGCGACCTCGGCCCGGCGCATCCACATCCTCAGCACGCAGCCGCGCAGCAGGCGGTACTCCGTCACCACCTGCCTCAGGTCGAAGCCCTCTCCCAGCCGCTCCAGCGCGTGCAGGTCCGGAATGGAGTCCAGCCCCGAGGCCTCCCCGCCCTGGGGCCGCTCGCGCATCAGCGTGGCGACGACCTCCAGCAACCGGGGCAGGCCGTCGCGCAGCGCGGGCCGCGACAGGGCCCGCGCCCCGGGCATGGCGCGCACCTCCGCCTCCCACGCCTCCATGATGGCGTCCCGCTGCAGGAGGAGGAAGTCGGCCAGGGCGGTGGGCACGGTGGCGGGGAATTAAGTCCCCGGGTCGCCCTCCCACAACCGCAATCCGCGCGGAGTGCCGTGCAGCGAAAGGCGCGGGCCGCTCAGCCCTGGGCGCAGAAGCCGGCCACGGTGTCCAGCAGGAGGGGAATCTCGAAGGGCTTGCGCAGCATGGCCCGGGCGCCCTCGGGCGGCTCGCGCACCGAGGCGGAGAACACCACGATGGGGACCTGGCTCAGCCCGGGGTCCGCGCGCGCGTGCTCCATGAAGGTGAGGCCGTCCATGACGGGCATCATCAAGTCGAGCAGCACGAGGCAGGGGCGCTCCCCCCGGTGTCCCAGCTCGCCGAAGACATGCAGGGCGTCCTGGCCGTTCTCGGCCACATGCACCTCGAAGCCCGCGTCCTCCAGGATGTCGGCGACGGCGGCGCGCAGGTCCGCGTCGTCCTCCACCACGAGGACCGAGCCGACGCCGGGGACGGAGATTTCCATTCAACTGACGGTAGTACCCCGGGCTGACATGAGAGCTCCGGCCCCCACCAGCCAGGGAGGTCTGACTGGCGGCCTCCGCTCAGCCTGCCTGGCCCGGCGGAGGCTGCATGTGCGTCAGCCGCACCAGGCCGTGGCCCGATTCCAGGTGGTAGTGGACGCGGAAGCCCGAATCGAGCACCACCAGCCCGGCCCGCACGGTGACGGGCGGCCCTTCGAGCGGGAGTCCGGCGACGAGCGCGCCGAGCTCCGACTGCAGCCGCTCCCGCACCGCCGATGGACACCCGCGGAGGGTGCGCAGAGCCCGGGGCTCGAGCTGGAGGCGGAAGGCCATGGTACTGCCAGACTGACCAGTTCCGTCCTACGGAACAAGCCGTACCACGGGTCCAATGCAGCCGTCGGTTTCCGACGCCATGCGGGGGGGTGTCCCCCACACTCCGCTGTGTGGTGCGAAACACCCCGCCCCCTGTCCGCCAGGAAACGGGGGGTCATTTCCCATCTGGCTCGAAGTCTTCGCTGGCGGTAATCAGGCCCTGCTCGTCGCCGAGCTCCGCGTCATGTCCCGGCCCGTCCATCATCTGCTCCTCGTCGAGGATGACTCCACCTGGCAGGAACGCCTGGGAGACGCCGCGCGTGCGGAAGGCCTTCACGTCTCCCACGCCTCGGATGGGATGGAAGCCCTGGAGTGGCTGCGCACCCATCCGCGCGCCGGACACCCGGACCTCATCCTGCTGGACCTGGTGCTGCCGCGGATGGACGGCTGGGAGCTGTATGGCCAGCTGCGGACGAACGAGCGGCTGCGGCACCTGAACGTGCTGATGTTCTCCGGGGCGCTGAGCGGCGAAGAGCCGCCGCTCGGGGGCGTGGTGGGCTACCTGCGCAAGCCCGCCGACCCGGAGGCGATGCTGGGCGAGCTGCGCGCGCGGCTGCGGCACCTGCCCGAGACTCCGCTCCGCGAGCCCTCCGGGCCGTACGCGCTGCGGCTCCAGGAGCACGTGGCCCTCTCGTTGGACCAGCTGCCCCAGGCACAGAGCCACGGGGTGCGGCTGCACCTGCTGCGCGCGGCGGAGCTGGTGGGCACGGAGCTGCCCATGACGTCCACGTGGCTGATGGCGCTGCCGGGCGTGCCGCCCGCGCTGCTGGTGACGGTGGGGGGCGTACGGGTGGTGCTGGAGGTGGACGACGAGCAGCGCGTGCTCACCGCCTCCTCCATCGATATTCCGCCGGACCTCCTCCGCGTGTCCTGAGCGTCACCGCACGGCCACGTGCCGGGCGATGCCCTCCTCCAAATCCAGCCACAGCAGCCGGCCGCGCGCGTCGAAGGCCAGCAGCGCGGTGGCGGTGAGGCGGACCCGGGGACGCGCATCTCCCTCGAACACGAGCAGGGCGCGCGCGGCGCCGCGCGCGTCCGTCAGGTGGAGCTGCCAGTGGCCCGTGCAGCGCAGCACGTCCACCCGCCAGTTCTCGGAGAGGTAGAGCTGCTTGCGTCCGGCGCGGTGGGGCTCCGGTGGCAACGCCGAGCGGGTCCCCTCGGGCTTCAGCCAGAAGGTGCGCGGCTCGGACCGCATGGGGGTGGGCGCGTCGGGCGAATCTGGGAAGCGTGGGTCGTTGACCAGGATGTCGGCGACCACGGCCGCCTCGCCATCCGCGGTCAGCGAGCAGAACGGGGCGATGTTCCCGAAGGAGCGGTTGTCGGGCGTCAGCGGGGTGCGGGCGCGCAGCGTGGGTCCCTGCGGCAAGTCGTAGGTCCACCGCTCTTGCGCCTTGATGACGAAGCTGAGCCGCCCGGCATCCACGGCCATCGCGACCACGGAGCAGCTTGGAAAGCCCGGCACCCGCCAGAGCGCGCGCAAGTCCCTGGCGAGCGCGTCCACCATCATCACCGTGCTGCAGGAGAAAACGAACCAGACGCTGCCGTCGTAGGTGGGGGCCCAGGCATGCACCTCCGCGTCGCACCACGGGGTGGCCCGGCGCGCCACCAGGTCCAGGCGAGACAGGCGCTGCACCTCGCCGCGCGGCGCGAGCGCCAGGGCCCGGTCTCCGTGGACGGAAGGCACCAGCGCGAAGGCCGGCACGTCGAAGTGCGCCACCGTCTGTCCGTCCGCGCGCACCAGCCGCGCGCCCGCCTCGCCCAGCGCGAGCAGCAGCCGGCCGTCCGGCAGCGCCACCGCGTCGTGGACGGGAAAGGCGCCGTCGTCCGTCTCGCGCGCGGTGGCGTGGACGGGGGGGCGGGACACGTCGCTGCTCCACGCGGTGCGGGAGCGCTCCGTCAGTGGGGGCAGGTCGGCGCGCAGCGTGCCGTCGGGGGCGTCGCGCAGCAGGCGGCTGAGGAAGTCGGAGGTGAAGCGGGCCCGGCCCGCCGCCCTGTCCCGCAGCAGCGCGCGCACCGTGGGCACCACCAGCGCGGTGCGGCCCGCGGAGGGCGACTCGCCGGCCAGCGTGAGGGCGAAGGCGAAGCGCTCGGGGGCGCGCTCCGGGGCATCGTCGTCGAGCAACTCGCGCACCCGGGCCCGAGCCGCCGCAAGCCCGTCGGAGAAGGCGGTGGCCCACAGCGCGAGCAGCCGCGCGCCGCCCGCGCCGCCGCACGCCACGCCGCGCTCCACCCAGCCGCGCGCCAGCTCGCGGGCGTCGGTGATGGGCCACACCGCTTGCACCGCGCGGGCCCAGTCGCCGGACTCGGCGAGCGTCTCGCCCCACAGCAGGCGCAGCACGCGGGCCTCCTCCGGGTGCGTGCGCTCCAGCCGCAGCACCGCGTCCGCGAAGGCGCCGCTGCGCCGGGCGATGGCCGTCGCGCGCGCCACGTCCCTCGCGAGGAACCACTGGCGCACCACCAGGCCCGGGGACAGGTTGCGGCCCTCGGCCAGCTCGGCGGCCAGCTTGAGGCGGCCGTGTCGCTCCAGGAAGGAGACGGCCTCCTCGTGCGCGCCCAGCAGCTCGGCCAGGATGAAGGCCGCCTCGTCGATGCGGCCCTCGCGCTCGAAGCGGCGGAAGGCCTCGCGGTAGCGCTCCTTGAGGGCGGAGAACAGCGCCTCGCCCCCTGCGAAGACAGAGGCGGCGCCACCCCGGGAGGGCTGGATGGAGAGCGACTCGCGCGGGCCGGGCACGCCGAGCGCGATGCGCGCATTCTCACTCAGCTCGTTGTGACCCAGGGGAATGGCATAGCGCAGGGCCTCCTGGAGGTTGCCCTCCTCGAAGAGGTCGAAGAGGCGGCGCACGTACTCCGCCTTGCGCCGCCCCAGCAGCTCACCGAGCGGCGTGTTGCGCAGCATCCACTCGGACAGGCGGGACAGCATGCTCGGCCCCGGCGCTGGCGGCGGGGGGCCGGTGGGTGCCGCGCCGGCATTGCCACCGGCGCTGGCGGTGGCGCCCTTCCCCTGCTCGTCGGAGGAGGCGAAGAACGCCAGGAGCCGGCTCAGCAACGAGGGCCGGCGCGGCTTCGACGCAGCGGGGCCGCGCCGCATGGCGCTCGCGGCGGGACGAGCACCCGAGGGCAGGGACTGCGAAGCCTCGCCCCGCTGGAACCACGCGGCGAGCCGGGAGAGCAGACCGGGACGGGACGCGGTGGAGGCGGAGCCCGCCTGCGCCGCATCGCCCGAAGCCGTCCCGGACCTGAACGCCGCGCGCAGCCGCGCCAGCAGGCCCGGAGGCTCCGCCACCACGAGTCCCTCTGGCGGAGGCTTCCCCTGCATGCGCGCGAGCATCACCTGCGCCTCGGGCGCGAGCGTGGGCACGGCGGGACCGAAGAACGCGCGCGTCGGTGGCGACAGGGGCTCCAGCGCGGGCACCGGCGGTGGCGGCGCACCGAGTCCGCGCACGGGCAGCGACACCCACGCGGACACGTCGAGCCACTCCGACAGGTCCACTGCGCGCGCTCCCGTCAGCATGTGGACGCGGGCATGCCCCGCGCGCACCAGCACCACCGTGCCGTCGCGCAATTCCGGGTGCGCGCGCTCGGCGGCCGACAGCGGCGCGGAGGAGAGGACGCCCTGCTCCAGCGTGAGCGGCAGCCCCGGCGCGGAATCACTGGCGACGACACACGGCCGGGACAGGCGCAGCAGGTAGCCCCCGGCCACGGCGAACACGGCGGCGCCCGGAGTCCACGCGGCGAGCACGCGCCGCCGCGCCTCGCCCTCACCGAGCAGCGCGGGGTCGAACCAGAGCGCGGAGGCCCGCACGGTGCCCCGGTGCAGGTGTCTTCGAGGACGCAGCGGCGTGGAAGTCGTGCTCATCATCCCGACCCCGGCATCGCCTGGTACAGGATGCCGCCCTCGCGCAGGTTGCTCAGCACCAGCGTGCCCCCTCTCAACATCCACCCGAGCACCGGCATCGCATGGCTGGCCTCCGCGTGCATCACGCCGTCCCAGGTCACCGTCAGTTGGTAGCGGGAATCGGGACTGATGAGCCACAGCGTGCGCCGGTCCTCGTCGAGCACGAACAGCCCGGGGTCACCCGGGGCCTCGCGGCACGTGCCCACGCCAATGACGCTCATGTCCGTGGAGAATTCGATTTCCCGCGCGCCATCCGAGCGGAACAGGCGCCACAAACCCGGCTTGTGCCGCACCGCGAGCAGGCCCGCGTCGGGGTGGGCGGCTCCGTCCAGGTAGCCGAAGTACGCGTCACCGTCCCGCGCGCCGAGCGGCAGGTGGCGCACGCAGTCCTTCTCCACGACGCCGAGCCATGCGCCAGTCGACTCGTTTCCCGGCGCCGCGGGCGGGGAGCGCGACACGAAGACCACCTTGCGGTTCACCTCGGCCGCGGCAGTGACGCCTCGTGCCACGAGGAACACGCTGATGCGCCGCGTGGCCCGGTCCTCCTCGACGAGGTAGAGGCTGTTGTTCACTCCGGCCAGCAGCAGGCACTCGTTGCCGTTGGAGTCCTCGCAGCTCAACAGCCGGCCCGGAGCCGCGCCACTCGCCAGAGGCCACAACTCCACGGACGTGGGCTCGTAGTGGAAGACCTCACGGTCGGGCTTGCCGCGCGAGGAGCCCCGGAGCTTGCCGTGGAGCACGTACTCGTTCCCGCGCACCGACAGGATGATGAGGCCTCCGTTGTGGCGCCAGCCGGTGCCCAGCACCACCTGCCCTGGAAGCGGCATCACACGGCGGGCCTTGGGCACGGTGGCGCGGATGGAGTGCGGAATGGCCATGGCGCCCACGCTGCCGTCCTCGCGGTAGAGCAGCAGTCGCTTGCCATCCGCGGAGAAGGAGAACCTGCGCAGCGGCGCCGTCGCCTGCGAGGGACGCGGCACGACCGGTGCCGCGACGCGGGGCTTCTGGATCGGGTCTCTCAGCAGCCGCACGCTGGTGTCGGGCGGCGGCAGGTCCAGCAGCACGGAGCGCGAGGCGCGCGAGGCGGGCCGCACGTCCACGGTGAGCTGCCGGGTGCCGGGGGCCAGCACCTCGGCCACCTCCACGCGGGACAGGCCGGTGGCCTTCGGCAGCCGGGACAGCCGCGCGTCGCCCACGAGCCACGCATCCTCCGGGGCCGCGTCGAGCGACAGCGCATCCCGCCACGCGGCGAGCCGCTCGTCGGTGGGAGGCTCCAGGTCTCTCGCGGCGAGCCAGGGGTTGAGGGTGCGCGCCGTCACCTCGGAGAAGGCGCCCTTGCCGGGGTCGGACTGGAGTACCGCCCAGGAGAAGGCGGCACCCGCGGCCTCGGCGCGGCGGGACAGGACGATGAGGAGCGCGAGGTGCGCGATGCGCGGAGCCCCGAGCTGGTCCGGCCCCGCGTCCAGCAGCGCCACGGTGCGGCGAGCCCCCTGCGGCTGGCGGAACGCGGGCTTGAGGAAGGACAGCTCGCCGAAGGCGGCACGGCGCACCAGTTCGTCGGGAGACTCGAGGGCCCACAGCCACTCGCTCACCAGCAGCCGGTCATAGGTGCCGCGTCGGGTGAGGCCGTCGTAGCCCTGCGGCTCGCCGCCATCGGCCTCGCTCCGGGGGCGCAGCGCGCCGAGCGCCGCGGACAGCCGCGCCACGTACGGGCCCAGGTGCAGGGCCAGCTCATCGGGGAACAGGGAAAGCTGCGAGGCCCAGGGCCGCAGCGCCGGAGGCAGGGCAGTCACGAAGTCACCTCGCGGGCGTGGCACCGAAGCGCGTCGAGCGCCATGGCGAAGCGCATCGCCGGAAGCAGCGCGCTCATGGAGTCACCTGCGCGGTCCTCGGAGCTGGCTCCAGCCAGGCGGTGAGTGTGATGCGGGACACGGGCCGGGCCGCGCCCACGGAGACGAGGTGGCCGGACGCGGGCAGCACCGCCACCGGAGTCCCCTTGCTCCCCACGCGAGCGAGCAGCGCGCGCTCCAGCATCGACGCCGCCACGTCGGGCGCGAGCGCACACGGCATCAACAGCGACGGCGCGGAGGAGTCCCTGCCGAGGTACACGGCGCCATCCACCCACGGCAGCGAGCCCGCGGGGCCCAGCAGGACGAGCACGCCTGTCCCGGCCACCCCGCTCCACCCGGCGAGCCGCGCGTCCGATTCGGAGAGCACCCGGCGCGCGAGCGCGAGCGCCACGTCTCCCTCACCCGCGACGGCAAGCGGCTCCAGCGGCTCGGCCCGAGGTCCCCAACGCACCGGTACTCCTTCGCTCCCCATGCTCAGGCCGCCACGCCCGGCGCGTCCATCGGTGCCTCGGGCACCAGCGCCGCGGACACCTGGGCCCGCAGGGCCTTGAGGTCCTCGGGCATGGCCTCGGGCGCGAAGCCCGCGTCCATCTCCCGAGCCACACCCTCCAGCTTCAGCCGCCACGCGGCGAGCGCCTCCGCATCACCGTGGGCGGGCCGCTCCGAGAGCAGCAACTGTCCCGCCGTGGCGATGCGCTGCGCGCGAGCACGCGGGCCCGCGCTGGCCTCCAGCGCGGCGGCGGCCAGGGCCGGGTTCTCCGATGCCGCGAGCAAGTCCCGCAGCACGTCGCGAGCGAGCGCCTGCGCCTCCTTCGTGGGCACGGCGTAGACGAGCGGCCACAGGTCCGCGGTCGTCGGCACGTTCCGTCCGGCGAGGGCGGCGGCGGAGGCGATGAGCTTCTGCACCTTCACCGCGCGGCGGTCGGACAGGCCGATGCCAGCGGAGCGCAGCGTGCGCAGCGCATGCGCCAGGTGCGGGCGGACGGCCGAGAGGTCCGCCTCGCGCGCCGCCTGGGCGAGCACGTCCAGGGACTCCAGCGAGGTGGAGCGGGCCTCGCCCTCGCCCCACAGCGAGGCACCGCCCGCGAGCAACTCCTCCAGCCGGGGGTCGGGCACGGGCTCGACGAAGATGCGCGCGAGGAAGCGGTCGGCGAAGGCGGCGAGCGAGTCGTCCTCGGGCAGCGCGTTCGACGCGCCCACGCAGACGCGCAGCGGGCAGCGCATGCGCGTGTGGCCGCGGCGGAAGGTGCGCTCGTTGAGGATGCCGAGCAGCGTGTTGAGGATGGCGGTGGAGCCGAGAAACACCTCGTCGAGGAAGGCCACTTCGGCCTCGGGAAGCATGCCGGAGGTCTCCGTCTCCACGAGCCCCTCGCGCAGCTTGCGCAGGTCCACGGGGCCGAACAGCTCGGAGGGCTCGGTGAAGCGGCCCAGGAGGTACTCGAAGTAGGAGCCACCGAGGGCGCGCGAGGTGCGGCGCACGGCCTCGCTCTTCGCGGTACCGGGCGGGCCGATGACGAGCAGGTGCTCGCCGGCCACGGCGGACAGGGCGACGAGCTCCACCATGGCCTCGCGCTCGACGAGTCCGCGCCCCGCGTCGGTGAGGGCATCGCGAACGGCGGAGGCGGCGGCTTCGAAGGAAACAGACATGGGGCGTGAGCCTAACCGCCGGACTCGGCCGGCGCGAAGAGCGGGTCGTCCGGTGTGGGACGCGCCTGTGACTCTCCGTGACGAGGGTCCGTCGGCGTTCATGACACGGACGCGCGGGGAGAGAGGCGACAGCGCTCCCGGGGAGCACACTCCCGGGCTTAGACTGGCGCGCATGAGAAAGCTGTCGAAGTGGGTGGCACTGGCAGGAGTGCTGGGCCTGGGCACGGAGGCGATGGCGGACGGCTGGCACGGCTACGCGTCGTTGGGCGCGGGCATCGCGCTGGACCACCTGAGCGGATTCCACGCGAAGGGCGGAGCGCTGCACGGCTACCTGGGCGTGGAGGCGCCGGTGGGACTGTCCCTGGGGCTGTTGGCCGAGGTCGCGGAGATGTGGGGCGAGAAGTTCCCGACGTCCGTGGACCCGAATCGCCTGGAGTCCTCGCAGTTCGACTACAAGGCGGTTGGCGTCGAGGCGCGGCTGCGCTTCTTCCGGGACAAGCCCATCAACCCGTGGGTGGGAGCGCGGCTGTCGAAGAGCTGGTCCAACCCCTTCACGCCGGATGACTTCGGCGAGCTGCGGCGGACGAAGTTCGACACCACGAGCATGGCCATCCGGGTGGGAATCGACGGCTGGTTCAGTGAGCGCTGGGGCGTGTCGGTGGCCTCGGCCATCCAGTTCTGCGATGTGCGAATCCCCGAGGACATCCAGGACGTGTGCTTCCGGCCGATTCAGTCCGTGATTGCGGGTCCGGTGTTGCGGTTCTGAGCCCGCGGCGGGCGGCACGGCGGGCGGCTGCTTCCCCGCCAGCCCTCCCATAGGGGGAGCGTCCCGGCAGGCCCCCAACTGTTCGTTCCGCGACGCACGCCCCACCTTCCCCGGCAACAGTCCCAGACCCAACGGGGTTGACCATGAAAGTCATTGGACCCATCGCGGCGGCGTTGCTGCTCGGCACTGGCTGCGCGCATGAACAGAGCAGACCCGCGGACACGACGAACCCCAAACCGCGCGTACAGGGTACGAACAGCACGGGACAGCACGTCAGCCCGCGACGCGCGAGCGCCCCCACGCCCGAGCAACAGCCCGAGCTCGCCTGTGAGGTGGTAGGCACCGGTGGCTCCGGGCAGCAGTCCGTGAGTGCCGCGCCGAAGGAGCACAAGGAGGATTGCGACGAGCAGGCCACGGGAGGCGCGGGGCTTCAGCGGTCCACGAGCCCGTCTGAATCCGACACCTCGTCGGAGGCCACCACGAGCGGCAGTGCCGCGAAGCAGTCCGCCACTCCGCCCGCTTCGGACACGTCGACCGAGGCCACCGCCGTCGGCAGCGCGGCCCAACAGCCGGCGATGCCTCCCGCGTCGACGCCTTCGCCCGCGACTCCGGACACCAGCGCCACGGCCCAGCAGCAAGCAGCACCGGAGCCGGACACGGCGCCAGCCCCTGACACCGACGAAGATGCCACGGGCATCGGCGGCGCGGGCCAGCAGTCCGAGGCACCCGCATCCCCGCCCGCGAGCGAGGACACGGGCCTGGCCGGAGGCGGTGGGGGCTGAGCGGTAACAAGCCCTCCTGACAAGACTCGGAGACCCACGCCTTGCGCAGCGGCATCGGAAGCAGGTGGCTGTCACTCCTCGTGACGCTGCTCGGAACGCTGGCCGGTGCCGCCCGTGCCGCGTCCGCCGCTTCCGAGCCACCGTCGAGGCGAACCGTCCTGAGCGAAGGCATGAAGGCGGCCGCCATCCCCGAGCCGCCATGGCGCACCGTCCTGCGCGAAGGCATGGACGCGGCCACGCGCGACTTCGACGGGGAACTGGCGCTCTACGTCCGCGACGTGAGCACGGGTGAGGAGTACGCCCTCAACGCGAGCACGCCCATGTACCTCTCCTCGGCCATCAAGGTGGCCGTGATGCTGGAGGTTCTGCGCCAGGTGGACGCGGGGGAGCTCGCACTCGACACTTCCATCGTCTTCGAGCCCGGTGACGTCCGCGACGGAATGCACCCGATGGCGAAGGTGCTCCCGGGCACGCCGCTCACCGTGGCGACGCTGCTCGAATACATGATGGTGCACAGCGACAATGCCGCGGCGGACCTGCTCATCGCACAGGTCGGCATCGGCCACGTGAATGCGGGACTGGAGCGCAGGAGCGTGCGCTTCGGTCCGCTCATCTCGCTGCTGGAGGACCGACACCACGTCTACGGAAAGCTGGACCCGAGGGGCGCGGCGCTGACGCCCGAGCAGGTGCACGAGCTGGGCCGGAGGAACACGCTCGGGACGCGAGCAAGGGCCCTCTCCGAAGTCCTGGGCCACACGCCCGCCTGGACTGGCAGTGAGCTGGAGTCCGCCTTCGACGCGTACTACGCGGAGGGCACCAACTCCGCTCCGATGCGCGAGCTGGGCCGGCTGCTGGAGCAGGTTGCTCGCTGCGAGGGCTTGAGCCCAGCGACGTGCGAGCAAGCGAAGTCCCTGATGCGAAGCTGCGACACGGGTCGGGCCCGAATCCGGGCCGGCCTCCCCGCCACCGCCATCTGGGCCCACAAGACGGGCACGCAGCACCGACGTGCCTGTGACGTGGGCATCCTCGAATTCCAGCCGGGCCACCCCATCATCGTGGCCGCGTGTACCCGGGGTTTCCGTCGCGTCACCGAAGCAGAGCACCTGCTGGCGAGAATCGGGAGGACGCTCACGAAAGCATTCCAGCGCACACCTGTGACAACCGACAGGTACAGTGCGCCGCCATGAGCACGCCGCCTCTCGTCCCCGCGCCCATCGGTCCTCGCTGGCTGTACCTGCACGGCTTCGCCTCGGGGCCGGACTCGACGAAAGGCGTGGCGGTGGCGCGGCACTACGCGAGCCAGGGCCTCCACGTGGAGCGCCTCAACCTGCGCGTGCCGTCGATGGAAGAGTTGCGCCTGAGCGCGATGCTCGCCACGGTGCGCGCGACGCTCGGAGGGTCCGAGGAGCGCGCGGTCCTCTTCGGCTCCAGCCTGGGCGGGCTCGTCGCCGCGCGCACGGCGGAGCAGGACGCGCGCGTGTGCGCGCTCGTGCTGCTGGCGCCCGCGTTCCGGGTGGTGGAGCAGCTCCACCGCCGCATGGGAGACGCGGGCTGGGCGCACTGGAACAAGGCCGGCTGGATTGAGACCGACGACTTCGCGGAAAAGCGCAAGGTGCGCATCCACTCCGGCTTCATCCCGGACGCGGAAGCGGTGGACGCGCGCACGGGCGGCTGGCCCGACGTGCGAGTCCCCACGCTCATCATCCACGGGCGCACGGACGACACCTGCCTCATCCGCTACTCGCAGCAGTGGGCCGAAGGCCGGCGCCACGTCCGCCTGGTGGAGGTGGACGACGGCCATGAGCTCACCGCGTCCCTCCCTCGCATCCTCTCCGAGTCCGACGACTTCCTGCGCCCGTGGGGAGTGGGCCGGTAGCGGCCTGTCCTCACGGGAAGACACGTCGCCATGACCCTGCGTTTCCGAGCAAGCGTCGCGCTTCTCCTCTTCCTCTCGGCCTGCGCTACATCGGCGCCGAGCCCAAGGGAGTCTGCGGTCCAGAGCCCGAGGAGAGCCAACCTCCAGCGAGCGGCGGCGCTGCCCTGGAGGGACGAAGGGCGGTGCGTCGTCAGAGAGGCGTCCCAGCCCTGGCCGGTGCTGGCGGAGCGGTGCTTTCACGCGCTCGACCATGACCGGGTCCGGTTCAAGGACCCCACGGGAAGGTGCGCGGTCGCCACCACGGGAGCGGCTGCCTTGGGAATCGGGCTCTGTGCCCTGGCGGCACCGGAGATTGTGGTTGGTGCGGTGATTGTCATTGGCGCGGTGATGGCGGCCGTCCTCATCAAGGAGGCACTGGATGCGTACGAACTGAGGGGAAGCCGCGCCGAGGAGACAGAGCACGTGCCTCAGTTGGAGACCGCCCAGAGCGAATCTTCAGCAAATCGAAAGCTCCGGCCAGAACCATCAGGGCAGGACGTGCTTCCCCCGGTGCCGACCGGCCCCCTGGTCGGGGAGCGCCACGCAGAGTGCACGCCCCGGCGGGTGCCGCACCTTGGCGGCAATGACCTCCACAACAGGTGCGCCGACAGGATTCCGCGGAACGACTTCTCCGGCTGGGATGCGCTCGTCAACGGGAAGAACTTCGACGGGCTGCAACTGCGCGAGCGCGTGCTGTGGGAGGTCAAGACAGACAAGTTCGACACCTACCCGCCCGACCTTCGAGGAATTGTGACCAGGAATCAGGTGAATGAGTTGCGGCGTGAACGCGAGCTCGCACGAGCCTGCGGATTTGACTTCCGGGTCGGCGTGCGAAGCCCCGCGCACCAGACCGCGCTGGAGGTCACGGCTCCGGAGCTCGAAGGAATCATCGTCGTCATGGAGTGGTGCTGAGATGCCGGCCACACAAGAGGATGAGCTCGCCCTGGCCGTCTATGCGCCTGCACTCGTGGGCAATGATGGCCGCCCTCTGGCCATAGTTCATGGAATGGAGCGCGCGCTGCCTGGTCTGCGCTTGGAGTGGACGATTTCCAACGAGGGACAGCGCATCCCAGTGCCACAGCGCGAGGCATGGCTCGCCAGAGGGAGGTCCGACGGCGGGGGATTTCCACTCCTCCGCAACGGCGATGATGACTTCCGCGTCACGGTGACTGGACTGGAGCTCCTGGCGGACAGCGCGCCGTGTGGCCAGGCCCAACTCGACGTGCATGTTGCGCTGCCGCTGACCGCGGAGGGCATCGCGGCGGCAGCGGATGTGTTGGAGGCCGTGGCGGAGGGTGCACGTGCGTTCTGGGGGCATGCGACGCCGTTCAAAGCAGCAGTGGATATCGCGCGCCAGACGAAGAACTGGACTGCCAACCCACGGCCTCCTCCACGCGGGCTGCCAGCGCTCAAGCTCCCGGAGAAGATCCGCGCGCCGGAGATTCCGCACCGTCTGGGGTGGCTGAACTACTGGTCGGACGCCGCCGCGCAAGCAATCGGGTTCCCTGACGCGGCCCGCGATGCTGAGCTGCTGTCACGCTCGCGGCGCACAGCAACAGGCGGATGGGTAGTTCGCCTCACGGACGCTCCGCTCGATCTCGACAACCCCGCGCACCTGAACGCGCTCCTGCGGGCCTACGAGCGCTTCCCGGAGATCGGCGGGCGCTCCACCCCTTGATGCCTGCAACGCCAGGCGGAGTGGCCCAGTCCGCTCCGCCTAAGTGGCGCTTCCCGCCCCTCCACCTTGCGCGCATCTTGCTCGGGCACACCTCCTCCCGAGCGAGCGTTCCCGCATGCCTCTCCTCATCTCCCCGTCACGCCGGAAGCTGCTGACCCACGCCCTCGCGGGTGCCGGCGCCATGTCACTCCTTCCCTTCCCGAGCGCCGCCGGCACTCAGGTTCCGACCGGAGGCAAGACGCCTCCCGCACCCAAGCTCCCCACCGGGGACATCCACGACTTCGACTTCTTCGTCGGCAACTGGTCGAGCGTGAACCGCCGCCTGAAGAAGCGCTGGGTCGGCTCCACCGACTGGGACGTCTTTCCGAACACGGTCCGCTGCGAGAGCCGCATGGGCGGCATCGTGAACATCGACGAGGTGGTCTTCCCCACGAAGGGCTGGTCCGGGATGACCGTGCGCACCTTCAGCATCGAGAAGCGCCAGTGGTCCCTGTATTGGATCAACAGCAGGACCGGCGAGCTGTTCCCTCCCGTCGTGGGCGGCTTCACCGGCGACCACGGCGAGTTCTACGGCGACGACACGGACGACGGCCGGCCCATCAAGGTCGTGTTCCACTGGACGCGCCTCGGCCCTGACGCCGCGCGCTGGGAGCAGTCCTTCTCCCTCGACGGCAAGGCGTGGGAGAAGAACTGGGTGGTCGAGCACTCCCGGGTGAAGGGCTAACCTCGGGAGTTGATGGCCAAACATGCCGTTTCCATCTTCTCGGTCGATGTCGCCGGTCTCGAAGCCGCGCCGGGCCAGCCCGCCTACGCACGCATCTGCGACAGAATCCGCACCGCCATCCGGAGCGGGGCGCTCGTCCTGAATGCGCGCCTGCCTTCGAGCCGGACGCTCGCGAAGGACTTCGGCGTGGCGAGGAACACCGTGGACTGGGCGCTCGGCCAATTGGTGGCCGAGGGCTACATCGTCCGGCGCCGGGCGCGGGCAGCTTCGTGGCCCCCCACCTTCCCGAACACGACGCGCCTCCGCTGACACCGAGGCGCGTGGCCCCATCGAAGGCGGCCGGAACGGAACGGCGCTTGTCCAGACGCGCCACGGCGCTGCGGAGCTATCCCGGCCACTATCAACCCCTCAAGGCGGTGCCGTTCACTCCCTCGCTCCCGCCCTTCGAGCTGTTTCCGCGCGCCGTCTGGAATCGCCTCCTCAACCGCGAGGCGGCCCGGCCCGGCAGCGCCTACTGGGCCTACGGCGCGAGCAACGGCCTGCCGGCCCTGCGCGAGGCCATCGCCGCGCACGCCTCCGCCATGCGGGCCGTGGCCTGTTCTCCCGAACAGGTGGTCGTGGTGACGAGCACACAGCAGGCCGTGGAGCTCGCCGGAAAGGCGCTGGCCGACCCTGGTGACAGCGCCTGGGCCGAGGTGCCGGGATACCAGCCCGTGCAGCACTGCCTGCGCGCGGTGGGACTGGAAGTCATCCAGGTGCCCGTCGACGAACACGGCCTCGACGTCGCCGCCGGCCAGCGGCTCGCGCCACGTGCGCGCCTGGCGTACGTCACCCCGGCGCACCAGTATCCGCTGGGCTACGAGATGTCGCTCGAGCGCAGGAAGGCGCTGCTCGGCTGGGCCCGCGAGCAGGACGCATACATCGTCGAAGACGACTACGACGGCGACTACCGCTACGAAGGCCGACCGCTCGCGTCCCTGCAAGGCATGGATGGAGATGGGCGGGTCATCTACGTGGGCAGCTTCAACAAAATCCTCTTCCCCGGACTGAGGATTGCCTACGCCATCGTGCCGGAGCCACTCGTCGGCGCCTTCGTCGACGCGAAGCACGTCGCCGACGGACACACCGCCCTGCTCACGCAAGGCGTGCTCGCGGCGTTCATCCAGGAAGGGCACCTGGCGCGCCATCTGCGAAAGACGCGCGCCGTCTACGATGAACGGCGCCGGGCCTTCCTGGAGGAAGCGAAGGTCCTCGCTGACAGTCTGGACTTCGGTCCGGCGAGGGCCGGCATGCATGTCGCCGGCTTCTTCAAGGCGCGCCTGGACGACCGCGCGGTGGCCGCGAAGTGCGCCCGCTCGCGCATCGAGGTCCAACCGCTCTCGAAGTTCGGAGCCACCGGCCATGGCGGGCTCGTCTTCGGCTTCGCGGGTTCCACACGCGCCGCCATGCGGTCCGGGCTCGAAATCGTACGGCGGGCGCTCCCCTGAGCCGGATGTTCACTCCCGCGCCCCCCGGCCACGCGCGGCGCACTCCCTTGCTTGCCTTTGACGCAACGCGGTTAAGTTCCCGCGCATGAACCGCGAATACCACCGCTGGTACAGCGAGCGCCTGCACCGGGACATGGAGGTGCTCCTCTTCGGCCACTCGGGCGAGCCGGTGCTGCTGCTGCCCACGAGCAAGGGCCGCTTCTACCAGGCCGAGGACTTCGGCCTCATCGGCGCCATCGCCGACCGCATCCAGTCCGGCCGCTACATCGTGGTGTGTCCGGACTCCGTCGACGAGGAGTCCTGGTTCAACAAGTCCATCCCCCCGCATGACCGCGTCATGCGTCACCAGCAGTGGGAGGACTACCTCCTCCACGAGGTGGTGCCGCTGCTCACCCGCCGCGGCACCGGCGGCCGCCTCACCCTCGCCGGGTGCAGCTTCGGCGGCTTCCACTCGTACAACGTGGGCCTGCGCCACCCGCACGTCTTCCGCCGCCTCATCTCCATGGGCGGCAAGTTCGAGACGGACGAGTTCCTCGACGGCCACCACGACCCGGAGGTCTACTTCCACTCCTGCACGCAGTGGCTGCACGGCCTCAACGACGCCGCGCAGCTGTCCGCCCTGCAGCGCGTGGAGATGGTGCTCGCGGTGGGCGAGCACGACTTCTGCCGCCCCTCCAATGAGAACCTCTCCAGCCTCCTGTGGAAGAAGGGCATCGGCAACCACCTCGCCGTGTGGCAGGGCGGCACCCACGACTGGCCCGTGTGGCGGCAGATGATTCAGCAGTACCTGCCCTGGTAGCGCGGCGGGCCGCGCCGGTACGCGCCTACGCCTCCAGCGGGCGCAGCGTACCGGCGCTCAGCCGGTTGAAGCGCCACAAGAGCGCCACCGCCACCGAGACGAGCCCCGCGCACAGGCCCCACCAGATGCCCACCACGCCCAGGCCCAGGCCGAAGCCCAGGAGCAGCGTCAGCGGCAGTCCAATGGCGTAGTGCCCCACCATGTTGGCGATGAAGGTGAAGCGCGTGTCGCCCGCGCCGCGCAGCACGCCCGCGCCCACGCCCTGCACGCCGTCGAACACCTGGAACACGGCGCTCACCATCAACAGCGGCACCACCAGGGGGAAGACGTCCTCCGGCGCCCCGGCCAGCTTCGCCAGCGCATGCGGGAAGAGGGCGAACACCAGTCCCCCCAGCGCCATGAAGCCCGCGCCGCCCGCGAAGGCGGTGAAGCCGCTCACCCGCGCCTGCGGCGTGTTGTGCGCTCCCACCGCCCAGCCCACCCGCACGCTGCCCGCGTTGCCAATGCCCATGGCCACCGTGAAGGTGACGCTCGCGAAGGAGATGGCAATCTGGTGCGCCCCCACGCTCGCCGCGCCCAGACCTCCCGCCAGCACGCCCGCCAGGGTGAAGACGCCAATCTCCGCGGTGATGTGGAGGCCAATCGGAATGCCCACCCGCGCCGCCTGCGCCAGGTCCGCCCACACCGGCCTGCGCGTGGGCCGCGCCGTGCCCTCCAGCCCGCGTGCCCGCACCGACCAGAGCACGATGAGCAATTGCAGCCCCGTGCACAGCGACGTGGCCAGCGCCGAGCCCGCCACGCCCATCGCCGGCACCGCGCGCAGCGGCCCGAAGTACGCCGGCAGGTCCGCCCCGCCGAACACCAGCAGGATGTCCGCGAACAGGTTGAGGACGTTCGCCGCCACCGTGGCCACCACCAGCGGCCGGGTGAAGGCCGTGGACTGGAGGTACGAGCGCATCGTCAAGAAGGCCAGCATCAGCGGCATGCTGGGCCCGCGCCACAACAGGTAGTCCCGCGCGCCGTCCACCTGCTCGGGGGCAATGCCCGCCAGTGGCAACAGCAACGGCGTCAACAACATCAGCGCGAACAGCGCCACGCCCGCGAACAGCGACATCCACCCGCCCTGCCACAAGAGCGCCCGCGCCCGGTCGAAGTGGCGCGCGCCAATGGCCTGGGACAGGAGCGGGTCGAAGCCCATCATCAGCCCCATGCCGAAGCCGCTCACGGCGAAGAAGAGGCCGTTGCCCAGGCCCACCGACGCCAGCGCGGACGTTCCCGCCCGCCCCACCACCAGCGTGTCCACCAGGCCCATGAGCGCCTGGCCGCCCTGCGCAATCGCGATGGGGACCGCCAGCCGGCTCAGCTCGCGGAGCTCCGTGCGGTAGGTCTTCACGGGCTGGGACGAAGTCGCGGCGATGGTCATGGCAGGCGCGCCTATAGCGCCTTCCGACAGAGAATGCGCTCCCCGCTTGTGACGCCCCGCCGCTCCCCAACCTGACCGGGGAGGGCGGGTCCAGCCTCGTCACGGGACGGCTACGGAAAGCCCCTGCAGGTCCACCCGAGCGGCGGGCAGTGACGGCAATACGGGCTGTCCGGGGACGGCCCCATCATGCACGCCCCACCGCAGTACTCGACGATGCGCCCCGTGGGCTTCTCCACGTAGTAGTACGGCCCGTCCACCTCGGCCCCGCAGTCGACGCCCACCAGGTCGCCACAGGTGGCGGCCACCTTGCAGCCCCCGGGCAGGTCGGTGAGGGTCAACCTGCGCACCTCGCTCTCGGGCAGGCGGGGGTCCTCCGAGGCGGCCTGGACCACCGTGTCGGGCAGTGGCTCCGGCTCCCGCGTGGCCTCGGTACCGCACCCCACCGAGCCCACGAGAAGCGCGGCCATCATCCACTGCGCGAGCTTCATCAGGGCACCATCGGCGGCTGGAACAGCGACGTGGCGAGCGGCGTCTGGAGCGCATCCACCTTCGCCACGCGCAGGCCGCCGTCGGTGATGGCGTAGACGTAGTCATCCGCCATGACGCTGCGGCGCACCATGGGCGACCAGTACCAGGACCAGCCGCGCTGGTTGAACGTCTGGTACACGTCCTTCATCGACAGCGCGCCCACCGGGGTGATGCCGGTGGCGGTGTCCACGCGGAACACGCGCAGCTCGCTGCGGAAGCTGGACCAGTAGTCGTTGTAGTCGTAGCTCCAGTCCGTGAAGGGAATGGCCAGCAGCCCCTTGGCCGCGAAGTAGTTGAAGGCCTTGTGCTCGTAGAGCGCCTCGCTGTAGCTGCTCGCCGTGCCGACCGTCTGGGTGAAGGCCTCCTTCGGGTTCGCCAGGTCCGTCACGTCGAACAGCGTCACCTTGAGGGCGCGGCTGTTCCAGCCGCCCGTCTCGTCCCGCTGCTCGCCCAGGGTGAGCAGGTGCGTGTCGCCAATCGGGTGGATGTACGTGGAGAAGCCCAGCACCTTGAGCTCGCCCACCTTGCGCGGGTGGGCCGCGTCACTCAGGTCGAAGGTGAAGAGCGGGTCCGTCTGCCGGAAGGTGACGACGTAGCCCTTCTTGCCCACGAAGCGCGCGCTGAAGATGCTCTCACCCGGCGCCAGATTCTCCGTGCGCCCCAATTCCTCCAGCTTCCCTTCCTGCTCGTGGAAGGTGACGACGCGGCTGACGGTGTCGAAGCGCCACCAGTTCTGGTTCTGCAGGTCCACGGTCCGGGTGCTCACGGTGGTGGCGACGCGCAGCACGCCCTCGTGCTCGTCCATGGAGAACTGGTTGGCGATGTGGCCTTCCATGGTGCCGCTGCCCACGTAGGTGGCCTTGCCCGGCTCGCGGATGTCGAACTTGTGCAGGTACGTGAAGTCCGACTGCCCCACCTCCGGCCACCACCACCAGTGACCGGTGGCCATGTAGAGCGAGTCCTTCGACGCGTAGACTTCACCCGGCGACGTCACCACGCTGGTGCGGCGCGGTGCCGCATTGGCCGCGTCCGCGTCCAGGTTCATGGACAGCACCGTCACGAAGCCCAGGCCCGTGGGCGCGTTGGCGTGGAAGAAGTCCGTGCACGAATACGTCAGCGGCGCGGTGTGCCCCGCCGCGTCCACGCGCCGTCCACCGGGCAGCCAGTCCTCCAGCGCCTGCTCGCGGATGAGCTTCTCGTTCTTGGCGATGAGCGCGTCCACCACGTCCGCCAGCTTGTCCTTGTCCTCGTAGAGGTCTCGCGAGTACTCGGGGTAGAAGCGCACGTCCTCCGGCCAGCGGAACTGGTCCGACAGCACCAGCCGCACCGCGCCCTCCACGCGCCGCGCGTTGAGGTAGCCGCCGGGCAGGTACACCTGCTCCACGACCTTCGGCGCGGCGAGGTCCGCCACGTCCACCACCGTCACCTTCAGAGTGTCGCCGTAGTAGTAGCCGCACCCGAAGCCCGCGCAGTCGATGGCGGGCTCCGCGACACCGCCACCGCCACCCGTCAGCGTGGGCTTGCCCGGCCGCTGCTCATACACCTGCGAGGTGATGACCAGCCGGTTGCGCTCCTTGTCCAGGAGCATCTCCCGAGGCCAGCCCTCCACCTCCAGCGCCGCCGTGCGCACCAATTGCTCCGCCGGCCACGAGCGGTGGATGTACAGCCGGGGGCCGGACAGCACGAAGATGCGCGTGCCGTCGTTCTGCACGAAGTCCGCCTCGTGCACGCCCTCCACCTGGTTGTTGGTGTCCGTGGAGTCGTTCGGCCCGGAGCTGCCGCCTCCCGCGGCGTCCTCCGTCGGAGTGGGAGCGCCCGGCGGCGCGCCGTCCGCCATGTCGCCCCCGCGGGGAAGGCCCCCGTAGCCCCAGCCTCCGCCGTTGTTCTTGAGCGACTCCAGCGAGGCGCGCATCTGCTTCGTCGCGCTGTCCTCGATGAACTGCTCCAGGTCCTCGCAGCCGGCGAAGGACTCCAGCTTCGCCGCCGACTGCACCGGCTCGTTCGTGACTCCCGAAGTCTTCGAGCTACTGCCGCAGCCCGCCGCCACCAACGCCAGTCCCACCCATCCATAGCGTTTCCACTGCCGCATCGAACCCTCCCGCTTCATCATCGGCCCCACTGGCGGCGCGGACCTGACGTCCATGCCTGCACCAGCGGCCGCCCACGCTTTGCCACGCCCATGCCAGGGCACACGGGAGCCCGGGCCCCGGGGTTTCCAGGGGTTTGCGAGACAGGGGGCCTCTCAGAAACCTGAGACGCGCGGGGAACCCGAGAGCGGAAAACCGAGGGTCCGCGGCACGAAGCGGACGAACTGCTGGGTGAGCGACGAGTCCATGCGCTCCAGGCGCAGGCCCATGCCGGCGGGAGCGCGGAAGGGGCCCTGGGGGTGCGGCGGGTTGGCCCAGGCCACCGTCGCCTCCGCGGTGCAGGGCGTGCGCTGGCCGGCGAGCAGGACCTTCAAAGACAGCCGTGCACCCTCGCGCGCGGGGGTGAGGGTGCGCACGAAGAGGCCCTCCGGGCTGGCGTCGTGGCTGAAGCCGGACATGGCCGCGCCGCCCGCGGTGGCGAACTCCACCACGGTGAAGAAGGGCACGCGCTCCGCGGCGCGCAGCGGGACGAGCCCCGGTATCAGCCGCCCCAGCACCTTGCCCAGCAGCTCGTCCGCGCCCAGGTGACGCTTCTCCAGCAGCGGCGCGCCCGACACCGCCTGGGCCCGGGTGAGCACGTCCGCGGACTCCTCCGCGCGCGACAGCAGCACCAGCGGCTTGCGCGCATGCACCTCGCGCAGCTTCGTGGCCAGCCCCAGCGCCTCACGGGGCGTGCGGGACACGTCCACCACGAAGCCGTCCAGTTGCGCGCCGTGCAGCGCGGCCAGACGCGCGGCGTCCTCGGCGTCGCGCGCGTAGAGCACGTGCAGGCCCTCCTGCTCCAGCGCTCCGCCCAGGAAGGTGTGCAGGAAGCGCCCGCCCTCCACCAGCAGCACGCGGCGCCCGCGAGGGACGCCCTGTCCCCGCTCCCGCGCCGCGCGCACCGCGGCCAGCTTCGCCTCCAGCGCCTCCAGCGCCACGGGCTTGGGCAAGAAGTCGTCCGCGCCCGCGCGCCAGCAGTGCATCACCTCGTGCGGCTCGCCCGCGGAGGTGAACATGATGACGGGCACGTTGCGGCCCGCGGGGTGCGCCTTCACGAGGCGGCACACCTCGTCGCCCTGCATGCGCTCCATGCGCAAATCCAGGAGGATGAGCGAGGGCGCGCGCCGCGCCAGCTCCGCCAGGCACGCCTCGCCGCCCTCCATCGCCACGGCCTCGCAGCCCAGCCGCGCCAGGTGCAGGCGCACCACCTCCCGGGCGGTACGGGAGTCGTCCACCACGAACACGGTGTCGCGCGCGGCGGAGGGGGGGACGGTCATGGGCTCACGGATAGGAAGGAAGAGAAGGGACAACCACGGGCCTGGCGGGCCAGCGTTCGGGTCTGGACGCTCAGGCGCGGGGCTCCTGCCGGCCAGACAGCAGTTGCGTGAGCTGCCTTGCAATCGAGGCGCACTGCGCGGCGTCCCCGCTCTGGAGCGCGGTGCGCCCGCCGTCCAGCAACTGCTGCACGGTGCCCACGGCGGCCTGGGCCTCCGGGCTGGGGTTCTCCTGCGCGCTCTTCTGGAGCATCCGCGCCAGCTTGTCACCGCGCTCCAGCAGCTTGCGGAACAGGTCCTCCGCGCGCCTGGCGTCCACCACGCCCTGGCTCTGCGCGTAGTGGGCCTGCTCCGCGCCCAGCTTCTCCGCCTCGCCCTGCGGCATGCCCGGCCGCGCCTCCAGGCGCACCAGTTCCATGTTGCCGGTGGTCAGGTCCGTGGCCTTCACCGCGAGGATGCCCTCGCTGGACAGCTCGAAGACGACTTCCAGGGGCACGTCGCCGCGCGCGGCCACGTGCAGGTTCTTCAGCACCACCTCGCCCAGCTTGTGGTTCTCATCCTGGAAGTCGCTCTCCCCCTGGTACACGGGGATGCGCGCCTCGTTCTGCCCGGCAGTCCCGGGGAAGAAGATGTCACGCGCCACCACCGGCACGCCGGTGTTCTTCGCGATGAGCCGCTTCACGCGCCCGCCCAGCACGCCCACGCCCAGGCTCTGGCTGGCCACGTCCAGCAGCAGCGCCTGGCCGGACTGGCGCAGCAGTTCGTCCGCCTGCACCGCCGCGCCCAGGGCGACGGCCTCGTCCGGGTGCACGTCCGTGGACGGCGCGCGGCCGAAGAAGTCCGCCACCAGCCGCCGAATCAGCGGCACGCGCGTCATGCCGCCCACCAGCAGCACCACGTCCACCGAGCGAGGGTCCATCTTCGCCTCGCGCATCACCCCCTGGCACACCTCCAGGCAGCGGCGCGAGAGCGGCTCGGACAGCGTCTCGAAGAAGGAGCGCGTCAGCACCGTCTCCAGCTCCGTCAGGCGCCGGCCGCTGGTGGCGTGGTCGCCCAGCCCGGACACGGAGACGCTGGCCTCGTCCGCCTCGGTGAGGGTGCGCTTGGCGGCCTCGGCGGCCACCTTCAGGCGGCGCAGGCTCTGCGCGTCCTGCGACACCACGTGCCGCATCTCATCGTCCACCTGCGCCAGCAGCCACTGGACGATGCGCTGGTCGAAGTCCTCTCCGCCCAGCCTCGGGTCTCCACCGGTGGCGCGCACCTCGAAGACGCCGGCCTTCACCTCCAGAATCGAAACGTCGAAGGTGCCGCCGCCGAGGTCGAACACCAGCGCGTTGCCCTCGAAGCCGCGTGACAGGCCGTAGGCCAGCGCCGCCGCGGTGGGCTCGTTCACCAGCCGCACCACGTCCAGCCCGGCAATCGTCGCCGCCTCGCGCGTGGCCTGGCGCTGGTTGTCGTCGAAGTTGGCGGGCACCGTAATCACGCACTTGGAGACGGGACGTCCGAAGTGCGCCTGCGCGTCCAGCGCCAGCTCACCCAGAATCATCGCGGACACCTGGGTGACGGGCATCACCCGTCCGCCCAGCTTCACGCGCACGTCGCCCGACGGCCCCGCCACCAGCGGATAGGGCACCGTCGCCTTCGCCTGCTGCACCAGTTCCGGCGTGTAGCGCCGCCCCAGGAAACGCTTGGTGGCCCAGACCACCGCGTCGGGATGTTCCTCCCCGAGCGCCTGCGCGGCATGGCCCACCACGCGCTCGCCCGACTTCGTCATTCCCACCACGGAGGGCGTCAGCCGGCCACCGGCGCGCGAGGGGATGAGCCGCGCGCGTCCGTCCTCGACGGTCGCCACGGCGCTATTGGTGGTACCCAGGTCGATGCCGATGACGGGGTCGTGCATGGGGGCGGTCAGGACACCACGCTACGGGCCTTCCGGCCACCTCGCCAAGTCCCCTATTTCCCATACCCCCGGTGTACTTGACGCCTCCCCGCCCTCCGGGCCGTCCTTCCCGTCACGGAGAGGGCGGGTGCCACGGCCGTTGCCCGGGCCAGGGCACCATGCTAAGGGCGCCCCCGTCATGGTGAACGTGTCCATCGCCCGCCGCTACGCCCGTGCGCTCCTCGACGTTGCCTCGGAGGCCGGCCGTACCGAAGCCGTCGCCGAGCAGCTCACCGCCTTCGCCCAGGTCTTCGCGAAGAGCCCGGAGCTGACGGACGTGCTCCTCAACCCCGCCTACTCCCGCAGCCAGCGCACCCAGGTGGTGGAGGGTGTGATGAAGGCCCTCCCCGGTGGGGCGGACCCCATCCTGGCCAGCACCCTGCGCCTGCTGGTGGACCGCAGCCGCCTCAACTACCTCACCGACATCGCCCGCCTCTTCGGCGACATGGCGGATGCCCGTGCCGGCCGCGTCCGGGGCCACGTCACCACCGCCACCCCGCTGCAGGCCGACGCCCTGGCCCGCATCCAGCAGCAGCTGCAGCAGCTCACCCAGCGCAACGTCATCCTGGAGACGCGCGTGGACCCGTCCATCCTGGGCGGCGTGTCCGCGCAGGTCGGCAGCATCCTGTATGACGGCAGCATCCGCACCCAGCTGGAGCAGATGCGCCGCGAGCTGAAGGAGCACTGACGTCTGGCTGCCCGTCCGGCAGCCAACTTTCCAGGTCGTCTTCTCGTCCCGCAGTCCAGGGTAAACCGGTATTTCCAGCGGGCCCTGGTAAGGGGTATACTCGGTGTGACGCGGGACAAGCCCGCGTTATCCGGACGACCTGAACATGCCGCAGTCCCTGCTCCACTGGCTCCCTGATGGCGCGCCCTCGTCGGCCGCGCCCGAGGAGTCGAGGCCCTTCCTTGGCGCGTTGCTCAACGCCGCGGGTTGTGGCGTGGCCCTCCTGGACAGAGAGCTCCGGCCGGTCTGGGTGAATGCGGCGATGGCGGCGCTGTCGGGCCAGGAGCCCCGCGCGCACGTGGGCCGTCCGCTGCTGGAGTTGTGGCCCCAGGTGGCGCCCGCGCTGTCCCCCCTGCTGGCCCGCGCGTTGGCGGGCGAGGACGTGACGGAGGCGCCGGTGTATGGCGCGCTGGCGGCCTCGGCGGGAGAGCGGCATTTGAGGGTGGGCACGTCGCCCGCGCTGAATGGCGGCGCGCTGGCGGGTGTGGTGTTGTGGGTGCGCGACGAGACGGAGCGCGTGCGCGAGGAGCAGCGGGTGCGCGAGCGCGAGGCGCACATGCGCAGCCTCGCGGACGTGGCGTGCGACGGGCACTTCCTGCACATCAACGGCAAGGTCCTCGAGGCCAACCGCGCGGTGGCGACCCTGCTGGGGCTCACCTCGCCCTCGCAGATGCGGGGCCGGGATTTGTCCGAGTGGGTGGCGCCGGAGTTCCGCCAGACGGTGCTCGGGGCGATGAGCCGCGGGGTGGAGACGCCGTACGAAGTCGTGTGCGTGCGCGTCGACGGCCAGCGCGTCCCCGTGGAGGTGCTGGCGAAGGACGTGACGTGGGAGGGCCAACCGGCACGGCTGGTGGCCATCTGGGACATCAGCAGCCGCAAGGCCTCCGAGGAGCGCGTGGCCCGGACGGACCACTTCCGGGACCAGTTGCTGGGCGTCATCGGCACGGACCTGCGCACGCCGCTGCAGTCCATCCAGCTGGGCACCGGCGCCCTGCAGCGCCTGGGCGGGATGGAGGAGCCCCAGCGGCGGCTGGTGGGCCACATGGCCCAGGCGGCCCGGCGCATGGAGCGGATGATCCACGAGCTGCTCGACTTCACCCGGGAGCGGCTGGCCGGCGGGCTGGTGGTCCGGCCGGAGCCGGGCGTGCTGGACCTGGTGGTGGAGCGGGTGGTGGAGGAGCGCCGGCTGGCGCACCCCGGGCGCGCGATTCAGCTGGAGTCCGAGGGGGATTTGCACGGGCGGTGGGACGCGCCCCGGCTGGCGCAGCTCGCGGACAACCTGCTGGGGAGTGTCCTCCAGCACGGCCCCGAGGACGCCCCCGTGCTGCTGCGGCTGTCCGGCACGGTGGGAGGCGTCACCCTCTCCGTCCACAACGACGGGCTGGTGGTGCCCGCCGAGGAGCACGCCGCCCTCTTCGAGCCCTTCCGCCGGGGCCGCGCCGCGAGCCCGGATGGCCTGGGGCTGGGGCTCTACATCGCCCGGCAGATTGCCCTGGCCCACGGCGGCCGGCTCACGGTGGAGTCCCGCACCGGCGGCGGAGTGCGCTTCATCGTCTGGCTCCCTCGCGAGGCCACCAGCTCCTGAGGCGCCCGGGCCCCTGCCCGCCCTCCCTCCTTCCAGACCCGGCCCGGCCTGGCTTTACTAGAGGCCATCATTCCCCGCACGCGCGAGCGTGCCGTGCGCATTGCAGCGGGGGGGAGTGCATGGTAAGGGGCCCCCACTTCCAGCTTTACGCGGCCGTCCCCCACAGTTGGCCGCCCAGTGCAAGGACGCGAAACGCCCATGGAAATCCGCGCCGACGAGATCAGCAGAATCATCCGGGAGCAGATCAAGGATTACGGCAAGAAGGTCACCGTCGCGGAGACTGGCACCGTGCTGTCCGTCGGTGACGGTATCGCCCGCATCTACGGCCTCGAGGGCGCCCTGGCCGGCGAGCTGGTGGAGTTCCACAACGGGGTGCAGGGCCTGGTGCTCAACCTCGAAGAGGACAACGTCGGCGTCGCCATCATGGGTGACTTCCAGCACATCCGCGAGGGCGACACCGTCAAGCGCACCCAGCAGATTGCCTCCGTGCCCGTGGGCAAGGGGCTGCTGGGCCGCGTGGTGGACCCGCTCGGCAAGCCGCTGGACGGCAAGGGCCCCATCGTCGGCACCGAGACGCGCCGCCTCGAGGTGAAGGCGCCCGGCATCGTGAAGCGCAAGAGCGTGCACGAGCCCCTGCAGACGGGCATCAAGGCGCTGGACGCGCTGGTGCCGGTGGGCCGCGGTCAGCGCGAGCTCATCATCGGTGACCGCCAGACGGGCAAGACGGCCGTCGCCATCGACACCATCATCAACCAGAAGGGCCTGGGCGTTTACTGCATCTACGTCGCCATCGGCCAGAAGCAGTCCACGGTCGCCCAGGTGGTGGAGAAGCTGAACCGCTTCGGCGCCATGGAGTTCACCACGGTGGTGGCGGCCAACGCCTCCGACTCGGCGCCGATGCAGTTCTTCGCGCCGTACGCCGGCGTGGCCATTGGCGAGTACTTCCGCGACAACAAGATGCACGCCCTCATCATCTACGATGACCTGTCCAAGCAGGCCGTGGCGTACCGCCAGCTGTCGCTGCTGCTGCGCCGCCCGCCGGGCCGCGAGGCGTACCCGGGCGACGTGTTCTACGTCCACAGCCGCCTGCTGGAGCGCGCCGCCAAGCTGTCCGACGAGGAGGGCGCCGGCTCGCTGACCGCGCTCCCCATCATCGAGACGCAGGCCGGTGACGTGTCCGCGTACATCCCGACCAACGTCATCTCGATTACGGACGGGCAGATCTTCCTCGAGACGGACCTCTTCTTCGCCGGCGTCCGCCCCGCCATCAACGTCGGTCTGTCGGTGTCCCGCGTCGGTTCCGCCGCGCAGATCAAGGCCATGAAGCAGGTGGCCGGCACCATGAAGCTGGACCTGGCGCAGTACCGCGAGCTGGCGGCCTTCGCGCAGTTCGGCTCGGACCTCGACAAGGCCACCCAGGAGACGCTGGCCCGCGGCGCCCGCATGGTGGAGGTGCTCAAGCAGGGTCAGTACGAGCCGCTCCCCGTCGAGAAGCAGGTCATGCAGCTGTACGCCGCCACCAACCGCGACGACCCCAAGAAGCGCGGCTGGATTCGCGACGTCCCGGTGTCCGACATCGTGCGCTGGATGCGTGAGTTCCTGGAGTTCGCGGACGGCAAGCACCCGAACATCTCCAAGGACATCCAGACGAAGCGCGAGCTGAGCAACGACACCAAGGCGACGCTGAACAAGGCCATCACCGAGTTCAACGAGGTGTTCCAGCCCACGCCGGGCGCCAAGGTCTAGGGCGTCCCCCGTTGCTCCGGTGGGGCCCTCTTCGCGGAGGGCCCCGCCAACACAGAAGCCCCGCTCCCTTCACCGGGACGCGGGGCTTCGTGCTTTCAGCGCAGGCGCGGCAGCAGGGCGCGCAGGCTGCGGTCCACGCCGCCGCGGATGCCGAGCGCGTGCACCGCCTTCAGCTCGTAGGGCAGCACGTTGTCGCGGGCCACCAGCTGCACGTGCGCGCCCAGGGCGGCCGGCAGCGCGAGGTCCAGCTCGTAGATGTCACCGGCCACCAGCGTCTCCTCGGGCCGCGTGCCCGTGGAGTCCCAGACGCGCTTGAGCGCCTGGAAGTAGCGGCCACGGCGCAGGTAGATGGGCCGGCGCAGCGCCCCGTCCATCACCTGCGTCTCCGGCACCGAGTCGAAGCGCGCGTCGGGCGCGTCCGGCGGGTCCAGGAGGAACTTGCGCGCGTCCCCGGACACCCGCAGCCGCTCCCGCCCCCTGGGCGCGAGCTGGTCCAGCTTCTTCTCCACCAAATCGGTGTGCGCGTTGGTCACCACCGTCACCGGCAGGCCGGTGGCCAGCAGCGCCTCCAGCACCTCCTTCGCCTCCGGCTTGAAGGCCGTGGCGGAGTACGCGTACGCCTCGCGGTACAGCCCCTGCACCGCCTCCGAGCGCACCGCCTCGTCCGCGCCCCTGCCGAAGCGCTGCAGCAGCCGGTGCGCCGCGCACGTCGCCGTCAGGTACGGGTCCGCCGTGGCCGGCGCCACCACCCTGCCGCCCAGCTCCCAGCCCAGCGAGTCCGCCCCCGCCTTCAGCGCGGAGACCTCCTCCTCCCATGCCACCTCCAGCTCCTGCCCCAGCACCCGCGCCAGCCCGTCGCGGAAGTGACGCAGGAAGGGCGCGCTCTCCGCCGCCACGTCCGTGAAGGTTCCATCGAAGTCCAGCACCACACACGCAATCGCCATCAGACCACCGGCTCCCGAAGTCAGTTCGTGAAAGGGGCCAGATGACGCCCCGCCCCCGTTCCGGAATCAAGTCCACCCCGCCCGCCCACGTCCATGATTCCCAGAGAGCCATGCAAATCCAGCTGCCAACGTTGCGAGCAGGCCCGGGTTGTCAGCCCGGGAGGGCAGCCCCAAGGTAGGTGTCCGGGGCGCCCCCCACCCTTCACATGACCGAGCTCCCGCCCTCCGCCACCGAGGCCGTGCCTTCCGCCGAGCGGGAGCGGCTGCGCGCCGTGCTGCGGCTGTTGCCGGTGGGCGTCTTCATCGCCGACGCACAGGGGCGGCTGCTGGAGACGAACGCGGTGGCGAACGCCATCTGGGGAGGACGGCCGCCCCTGGTGGAGGACACCTCCCGGTATGGCGAGTACGCCGCCTGGTGGCCGGACACCGGAAGGCGGCTGGAGGCGCACGAGTGGGGCCTGGCGCGCGCGCTGCGCGACGGGGAGACGGTGCTCAACCAGGAGGTGGACATCGTCGCCTTCGACGGCGCGCGGCGCACCATCCTCAACTCGGCCACGCCGCTGTACGCCGCGGACGGCAGCCTGCTGGGCGCGGTGGCCGTCAACGTCGACATCACCGAGCGCAAGGTGGCCGAGCGCGCGGAGGCCTTCCTCTCCAAGGCCAGCCGCCTGCTGGCGGAGTCCCTGGAGTGGGAGACGACGCTCAAGGCGGTGGCGCGCCTGGCCACGCAGGAGTGGGCGGACTACTGCCTGCTGGACGTGCTGGCCGGGGATGGCACCCTGCACCGGCTCGCCCTCTTCGCCAGGGACACGGAGCGCCAGGCGCTGCTGAATCGCACGATGCCCTACCCGGCGCGGCTGGACTCGGACACGGTGATGGCGCGGGCCATCACCGAGGGGCGCTCCATCCTGGTGCCGGACATCACCCCGGAGTGGCTGGAGCGTCACGCGCGCAACCCGGAGCATCTGCGGCTGATGGAGGAGCTGGCGCCGCGCTCCATGCTCGCGCTCCCGCTGGTGCGGGGCGAGCAGCGCTTCGGCCTCATCACCCTCATCTCCACCTCGCTCGCGCGCCGCTACACACCAAGGGACCTCACGTACGCGGAGGAGTTCGCCCGCCGCGCGGCGCTCGCGGTGGAGAGCGCACGGCTGTACCGCGAGGCACAGGAGGCGCTGCGGGCGCGTGACGCGTCGCTGGCGCTGCTGGAATCGCTCCTCGCCGCTTCGCCGGTGGGCATGGGCTTCCTGGACCGGGAGCTGCGCTACGTGCACGTCAACCCGGTGCTGGCCGACATCAACAGCATGTCACCGGAGGAGCACCGGGGCCGCACGCCGACAGAGGTGCTGGGGCCCGGCGCGGAAGGCCTGGTGGCGCTGCTGCGGCAGGTGCTGCGCACGGGCGAGCCGGTGGTGGACCTGGTGGTGGACGACCCGCGTCCGACCGAGCTCCGCCACTACCTGGCCACCTACTTCCCGGTGTGCGTGGACGGCGAGCCGCTGGGCGTGGGCGCCACGGTGCGGGAGGTGACGGAGCAGAAGCGGGAGGAGGAGCAGCTGCGCTTCCTCGCGGATGCCACCGTGCGCCTGTCCACCTCGCTCGACTGGCGCACCACGCTGCGCACCGTGGCCCAGGTGCTGGTGGAACAGCTGGCGGACTACTGCACGGTGGACATCCTCACCCCGGACGGCGAGCAACTGGAGCGCGTGGAGGCGCGGGGCAGCGACGCGCGCACCCAGCAACTGCTGGAGAAGTCGCTGCACTACCCTCCGCCACCCGGCGCGCGCACGCCGCTGCGCCGCGTCCTGGAGACGGGCCAGCCGGAGCTGGCGTCGGAGGTGGACCCGGCGTGGCTGGACGCCCTCGCCGTGTCGCCCGAGCACCGCCGGCACATGGAGGCGCTGCACCCGCGCTCGGCGATGTTCGTCCCGCTGGTGGCACACGGGCGCACGCTCGGCGTGGTGAGCGTCGTCTCGCAGACCCCCTCCCGACGCTACGGCGCCAGGGACCTCGTCTTCCTGGAAGACCTGGCGGCGCGCGCGGCGCTCGCGGTGGACAACGCGAGGCTGTACCGCGAGGTGGAGGGGGCGGTGACGGCGCGCGACGAGTTCGTGGCCATCGCCACGCACGAGCTGCGCACCCCGCTGTCCGCGCTGCAGCTGCAGCTCGGCTCGCTCCAGCGCGCGACGGAGCGCGACACGCCGCTTCCGCCAGAGCGGCTGAAGCAGGGGCTGGACGGCGCGCGGCGGCAGGCGGAGCGGCTGGGCCACCTCGTCACCCACCTGTTCGACGTGGCGCGCATCAGCACCGGGCGCCTGGAATTGGAGCGCGAGGAGGTGGACCTGTCCGCGCTGGCGCACCGGCTGGTGGCGCGCATGGAGGACGCGCTGGCCGCCGCGGGCTGCGCGCCCGTCGTCCACACGGACGCGCCGGTGCGGGCCCGGGTGGACCGGCTCCGGATGGAGCAGGTGCTGATGAACCTCCTGTCCAACGCGATGAAGTACGCGCCCGGCCAGCCGGTGGAGCTGTCCGTCGAGTCCACGGACGGGGCGGCCGTCATCGTCGTGCGCGACTGGGGCCCCGGCATCTCCCGCGAGGCGCAGGCGCGCATCTTCGAGCGCTTCGCGCGCGCCAGCGGCGAGCACGCCCGCGCCAGCCTGGGCCTGGGCCTCTACATCTCCCGGCAGATTGCCCGCGCCCACGGCGGCGACCTCACCGTGGAGGACCCGCCCGAGGGCCCCGGCGCCCGCTTCGTGCTGCGGCTGCCCCGGCAGTGAGCGCACGAAAGGCGCCGGCGGCCCGCCCCGCCACGGCGCCCCATGAAGCGGACGCCTCGGGGCCCCCCCTCCCGCCGCACGGAGCCTCCCCGGTCCACGGGTAGGACGCGGGGCGAGGGACGCCACCTTGAGGCCTACCCCGGTGGGCCCGCTAGCCTTGGGGCCATGGAAGCGACTCAGAAGAGCGAGTCGGCGCGGCGACGCCGGGCGTGGCTGCCCTGGGGCCTGCTGGTGGGCGCGGTGGTGCTCGCCACGTCGGGGGCCTGGGCGGGCTCGCGCTCCATCTCCGCGCTGGTGGAGCGCAACGGCCAGTTGGAGCGCGAGGCCGCCGAGTCCGAGGCCCATGTGGCGGAACTGCAGGCGCTGCGCGAGTCCCAGTCGCGCCGGCTGCGGACGCTGGAGCAGCAGCACCAGGCCGCGCAGGCCGCCCTGGCGACCACCACCGCCACCTGCACCACGCCCCCGGACTCCGCCCAGGTCCGCCCCGAGCCCCGCCGCGCCGCGAAGGCCTCCGTCCGGGGCAAGAAGGTGGCCCGGCGCTGACGGCGCCCGCCGTTGCCCTCGCGTCCACACCCGCTGGGGACGCTGTGGACCGGCAGGCAACACCGGCGCCGTCCGCGCCGCGCAACCTCGCGAAAAGACGGGGCCTCCGGGTCCGGCCCGCCTCGTGCTAACCGGCTCCTTCGCGTCGTCTCCTTCCTCGTCGAGGTCCGCTCCGCATGTCGCCCTTCGTCCTCCGTGCTCCCTCGCGACCCGTGCTGGCCGCGCTCGCGTGCCTGCTCGCGCTGATGCTTCCGGCGTCCAGGGCCGCGGCCGAGCCGGGCATCCGCATCCTGAATTCGCTCTCCACGTCGGACCTGGCCCTCAACGCCCTCACCACCAACCGGGACTCGCTGGAGGCCCTCACGACGGGGCCGCTCAACTCCAAGGCCTTCGACGGCGATGACCGCCTCCGGCACCAGCTGGAGCACCCGCCCGCGCTCCACGTCATGAAGTACCTGGTGGAGTGCGCCCTGCCGGCGGGCGAGGGCGTGAAGTGGACGAGCCGGGCGGGCGTGACGCACTACTTCGAGGGCTCCGTGGGCCTGTGCAAGGACTGGCAGTACGGCGCGCCGAGCCGCGAGTGCCTGGGCTACGTGTCGGCATGCCTGCTGGCGCGCAACAACGCCTATGGCGTCGAGGTGCCGCTGTCCATGCGCGGCGAGGACCCGCGCGACGAGAAGCGCTTCAACCCGTCCGGCGCCACCGAGGAGTGGAGCACGATGTTCCTGCCCTGCCCCTCTGGCGGCTCCGGGCTGACGCCCGAGTGCGGCTGGCTGGGTGAGGGCGTGGGCAGCTGCACCCCCGGCGCCTCCGTGACGGTGGCCGCGGGCGCGCCGTATGACACCGTCGCCTGCACGGGCAAGCTGGGCGAAATCAGCGGCGACCGCGTCCTGCGCGTGTGCAAGGACCCCAAAGGCTGCGCGCGGGCGGACCTCATCGCGGAGACGGACCACAACCCGTGCGGCATCGCCCCGAGCGTCACCTTCACCTGCCCCGGCTCCGGCAGCTACAGCCTCATGTCCGCGCCGTACAACCGCAACGCCCTGCCCGGCTCGTGGGTGTGGCCGCAGGCGTACTCCAGCTCGCCGAGCGCGTACCCGGCGGAGCCCTTCGGGGCGTACACCTTCCGCGAGGGCGCCTTCTACGGGAACCTCTTCGACCCGGGCCTGCTCCTGGCGGAGGTCATCCTGGAGAAGGACACCTTCAAGCCCAAGCTCGTCACGAAGTCGGAGTTCAAGGGCTACCCCTACAACGGCGTCCACGCCTGCTACTCGCGGGACTGGGTGTCCGGCGACAGCCACCTCGCCGCGCGCATCTGCGCCAACACCACCGTCTCCGGCGTGAGCGCCAACGTCTGCGTGGCCCGCACGGCGGGGCCCTGCGAGCCCGGCAGCACCAGCACGCGGCCCCCCCGCTGCAAGGTGAATGACGGCTACGCGGTGAAGGGCGACGGAGACTTCGAGTCCTGCCAGGACGAGATTGGCGCCTTCCACCCCGAGCCCATCTCCATCTACCTGAGCAGCCCGTGTGACCTCGTCCCCCCCAGCGTGCAGAAGGTGTGCGTCACGACGTGCAACCGGCTCAGCGCCTGCACCACGAAGTGCCGGCCCATGTCGCCGGGCGAGTGCCTCCAGAAGTACAGCTACACCCCGCCGTCCAAGCCTCCCGAGTCTCCCCAGAAGTAGGCGCGGGTCGGCTTGGGCCCGGGGCGGAAGGCGCGCCCCGGTGCCCTCCGGGCGGGGGTGGAGAATTGCCGTGAAATGAATAAAGCAGCCGGGCATCCGTCCACGGTTCCGGAAGGCCCCTTTCCCGGTCCCCACCGAGGAGCAGAACCGTGTCCCCACTTCGGCCAGTGCTGTGTGCCCTTCTCGCACTCGGGCTCCTCCTCGGCTCGACGCCGGCCGAGGCCCGCTTCGGCAAGCGCTCGCGCTCCAACCAGAGCGAGTCGAAGAAGGACGACGACAAGGGGCACGAGGCCACGGCGGTGGGCGAGGAGGACTCGGAAGACGACAAGGACGATGACCGTCCGCGCCGCCGCAACGTGCGCCACCACTCGGACCTGGACGCGACGGTGGGCTTCTTCGCCTTCATCTTCTCCAGCGGCAACCACCGGCTCATCGTCGACGACCGGCAGGGCCCCCGCGGCGAACTGCGCGAGCAGCGCCACGCGGCGCCGCTGTCCTTCCGCCTGGGCCTGCAGGGCGGCCCCGTCACCGAGGGCGCCGCGGTGGACCTGTTCATCGGCCTGGAGGGGCGGCGCTTCGGCGTGGACGCGCGCCTGACTGGCATGGGGCTGAGCGCGGATGACGGCTCCGAGGACACGGACAGCATTTCGCTGATGGAGGCGCACCTCACCTGGGCGCTCATCTCCATGCAGCGGGCGCGGCTGCGCGTGGAGGCGGGCGTGAGCAGCGCGCATGCGCCGGACGTCACCTTCGTGGGCCCCAGCCTGGGCATGTCCCTGGAGGCGTGCATGGCGGGCCCGCTGGACTTCGAGGCGCGCGTGCAGACGACGCCCTTCCCCTACCGCCAGGTGGACGCGAGCGCCGCGCTGGCGCTGCACCTGGGCGCGCTGGTGGTGCGCGGCGGCTACCGGGGCATGGTGCTGGATGACGCCGGGCAGGTGGACGGCGTCACCCACGTGGACACCTTCCACGGCCCGTTCTTCGGCCTGGGCCTCGCCTACTAGCCGCTCGACGACGAGCCCGCGGTGTCCCGCCGCGGGCAATGCCGCGACACCGTGGCGAGCAGCGCGGCCAGCTTGACGGGCTTGCGCAACAGCCCCACCACGCCCTCGGGCGAGGGCCCGGGCTCCCCCGTCATCCCCACCACCTGCGTGCCGGCGAAGCGCGCGTCCGTCCTCACCCGCTCGAGGAAGGCGTGCCCGTCCACCCGCGGAATCTCCAGGTCCAGCAGGACGAGGCACGGCGCCTCCAGGGACGCCAGCACGCGCAGCCCCTCGTGGCCGTTGATGGCCATGGCCACTTCGTAGCCTTCATCGTGGAGCGCTTCCGCCATGGCTCCCCGGACGTCCGGGTCGTCCTCGACGAGGAGGACCATGGGCCGCGCCAGAGCGTGGGTCACACCAGCCACCCTAACCGCTCCTTCCTCGGGAAACACGCGAGTCGCATGCGCCGCCATCCCTCTGGCGGCCCAGTGTCGAACCATGAGCATCTGCATGGGGGGTACAGGCAGATATTACAGGCATCCGGAAGGAGTCAGCGCCCCGGCCCGGCGCGGGGGTTGATGTTCCACCGCCGCGCATGGCGCCGGGCTTCTGGCGGGAGCGCTGTCCACCGCCACACAGGTGACGCTGGCCAACGACACGCCCCGCCCGGGGGCCCATGGCTGGCCTGGCCGTGAAGGCGGTTGAATCCCGCTTCCCCGAGAGCATTCCGAATCCCCAGAAGAGGAGTGGACCGTGCCATCCCCCAAGGCCGTGCTGTGCGCCGCGCTTGCCGCCGGTGCCCTCCTGGGCTCCAGCTCCGCCGAGGCCCGCTTCGGCAAGCACTCCTCCTCGCAATCCAACAACAACCGGGGCAATGACCGCCCCTCGCGCCCTTCGCGCCCCCCGCGTGACGAGCAGCCGCGCACGCACCAGGCGACGCCCATCGGCAAGGAGGCGTCGAACGACAACGACGACGCGCCCCGGCGGAGGCGGAGGGCCGTGGTGCGCCGCCCGCTCCCGGAGCTCATCGTCGCCGGCGCCATCATCGCCGCGCCGCGCCCCCGCGCCGTGGCCCTCACCCGGGTGCGCGAGCGGCACGAGCCCGTCCCTTTGATGGTGCGGCTGGGTGTGGAGGGCGGACTGCTCGGCGACGGCGGCGCCATGGGTCTGTTCATGGCCACGGAGGGACGGCGCCTCGGCGTGGACACGCGCATCACCGGAATCTCACTGCCGGCGGATGACGGCTCGGACGAGGTGGACCGCATCACCCTGATGAGCGCGCACCTCACCGCGGCGCTGTGGGCGGGCCCGCGCGGCCGAGTGCGTGTGGAGGCGGGCGTGGCCACGGCCCATGCGCCGCACATCATCTTCGTGGGGCCCAGCTTCGGCGCCTCGGCGGAGGCGTGCATCGGCCGCTCCCCGGTGGACCTGGAGGCTCGCCTGCACGCCACGCCCTACCCGCACCGCCAGGTGGATGTGCAGGCCGGCCTCGCGGCGCACCTGGGCTCCCTCAACGTGCGCGGCGGCTGGCGCGGCCTGTACCTCGACGACGCCGGCCACGTGGACGGCATCCAGCACACCGAGGGCCTCGCCGGCCCGTACCTCGGCCTGGGCTTCGCGTTCTGAGCAGGCGGCTCCATGCCGGAGCCCCGGAGGCCGGCACTCCGGCGCGGGCTCCACGTCCTGAAGCGGAAGGTGCTCCATGCTGGGAGCCGCGGCTGCCCGCCCCCGGCGTGGGTCTCACGGACTGAAGCACCGGCGCCTCACGCCGTGAAGCGCGCGGGCCCCGGCCTTCCGCCGCACGGCGCGAAAGGGACGGGGCCCGTCACATTGCGAAGATGCTTCCGGGCCGGAGCCACCCGGACACTGGGGAGCTCCGGCCCTCGAGGACCTATTCTTCGGACGCGGCGGCCATGGGCGCCGAGCCACCGCTCAGTTCCCCCACCGTGGTGGCCCCGGTGCCGGTGCGCTTGGCGCGCCGCTTCGGTGGAGGCGCCAGCTTCGGTGCCGTGCCGAAGAGCCGCTCGTACGTCTCCGGCGTGTTGATGTTCACCACCACGCCCGGGTCCTTCACCGGCACGCGCCGCACCTTGAGGGTCGCCAGCGCGGGCTCCAGCTGCAGGCCCTCCGCGGCACGCAGCCGCTCGGCCGCGCCCCGTGAGAGCACCAGCGGCCAGCCAGGCGCGCCCTCGAACTCCGGCCGCATGACTTCGTCCCCCTCCCCCATCAGCTTGAGCAGGGACTTGAGCGTGGACGCGCGCAGCGCGGGCATGTCCACCGGTTGCAGCAGCAGCACGTCCGCTCCGGCCTCCAGCGCGGCGTCGAGCCCCGCCTTCACCGAGGCCAACGGCCCCTCCTGCCACCGTTCCGACTCCACCAACTCCAGCCCCGGATGCTGCTCGCGCACGGCCTCCGAGTCCTTGCCCACGACTCCGATGATGGAGCAACCCGCCTTTCCAAAGGTGGATGCCAGTGATTGGAGGAAACTCTTTCCTCCCTCGTGTTCGATGAGCGCCTTGGGATGGGCCATCCGCCGGGCCTCACCCGCAGCGAGGATGATTGCGACTGCCTTCATGCCACGCCTCCTCCGCCCCCCAAGAAATGAACGCCAGCAGGCCCGGGGGCCACCCGTTAGAGGCTGTGGACTTCTTCCGGGATTGCAGCCCGCCCCCAGGTCCGAGCCGTCAGCCAGCCGCCAGTCACTCGGGCGGGTGTTGGCTGGAGGAGCCTGCCTGGCGGTAGAACGTCCACCACCCGCCATGAGCGCCCTTCCCGACTTCCTCGCGCGCCTGCTCCCCTTCCCCTCCCACTTCGCCCCGGTGCGCTTCGGTCCCGGGCTCGTGAAAATGCACTTCCTGGACCAGGGACAGGGCCGTCCGGTGCTGCTGCTGCACGGCAACCCGACGTGGTCCTTCCTCTGGCGCAAGGTGATGGCGGGGCTGGACGGGAAGGGCCTGCGCGTGGTGGCGCCGGACCTCATCGGCCTGGGGCTGAGCGACAAGCCTCGCGCGCTGGCCGTGCACACGCTGCGCAACCATGGGCAGGCGGTGTTGGACCTGGTGGAGCGGTTGGATTTGCGCGACGTGGTGCTGGGGGTGCAGGACTGGGGCGGACCGATAGGGGCGTGGCTGGCGGCGCGCTCGGGCGGACGGGTGACGGGGCTGGTGGTGCTGAACACGTCGGTGCTGGCGCCGCGCGTGTTCCGGACCACGGCGTTCCACCGCTTCTCACACCTGCCGGTGGTGAGCGACGTGGCGTTCCGGCTGTTCAACTTCCCGGTGCCGGTGCTGGGGCGCACGCAGGGCGACGCGCGCTCCATCTCCGGTGACGTGGCGAAGGCGTATGCGTGGCCGCTGCGGCGCGTGGTGGACCGGGCCGCGCCGCTCGCGCTGGCGCGCATGGTGCCCAACCGCGAGGACCACCCCACCGTGCCGGAGCTGGCGCAGGGCGACGCGTGGGTGCGCGGCTTCCGCGGGCCCGCGGAGTTCGTGTGGGGACTGAAGGACCCGATTCTGGGGCGCGCGCTGAAGCGGCACCGGGAAGCGCTGCCGCACGCGCGCGTGACGGAGACCCAGGCGGGACACTTCCTCCAGGAAGAGGTGCCGGACGAAATCGCCGCGGCGGTGCTGCGCGTGGCGGGTGGGGCCGCCTAGCGAGCTCAGTGCAGCCAGGGACGCTCGGGCGCGGCCATCAACGCCTCGTAGGGAACGCCCGTCGTTTCTTCCGTGCCCGTGAGGGCCTTTGCGGTCAGAATTTCAGCCAGCCGGGCCAGCGGAGCGCACGCGGAGAGCCGCTGCAGCTCCCCCTCCGACACCTCCCCCAGCAGCTCCCCGCCCTGGCCATCCACCACCGGGAGCACGTGCAGCCCGTGGCGGTGCATCACCTGGAGTGCGGCAAGGACGGTGTCCTCGGGGAAGAGCGTCACCGCACGCGAAACGAGGGACTGGACCTGGGGACTGCGGCACGTCGTCACGGATGCCTCCGGATACCGAGGCGCCGGACGCCTCGTGGATCACCCCGTAGCAAGGGCCTTGCCGCCCCGAATTCTCGCCCCGAGAGAAGTACACACAACCTACGACAAGGTACGCGCGATAATCCCGCTACAATCGCCTTTCCCCCCGGCTGATCCGCGGAGCCTGCCCGCCCATGACCGTCAAGAACACCCCGTCTCCCACCCCGGTCGCGCCCCGCCGCACCCCTGACGCTCCCGCGCCGGTGGCGCCCCGCAAGGCGGAGGAGCCCAACCTCCTCGCGAAGCTCGGCCAGGGCCTCCAGAACGTCGCCCGCAAGGCGGATCAGCTCGTCGACGGCTTCGAGGCCCGCCTGCCGGACCTGGGCAAGCTCGGCCTCCCGAAGCTGCCCGGCATCTCCGGCAAGCCCTGGGAGGGCATCACCCTCACCGGCAAGCCGCTCCAGATTCCCTTCGACAAGCTGCTCCAGGTCGACCTGGGGGACCTCCGCAAGGTCCTGGAGCACATCGTCCCGCAGAAGATTGACGACAAGCAGGGCAAGCAGCTCATCGCCCAGACGCAGGGCTTCCGCGACAACCTCGGCAAGGTGCGCTCGCTGGGGCTGGAGCTGGACATGCTGCCCCCCTCGCACCCGCGCCACGCGCAGGTGAAGGCGGAGCTGGCCAGGGCCGAGGCCGAGCTGACCAAGACGACCGGCTACACCCGCGCCACCGCGCCCCGCGCGGGCTCGCTGTGGCTGGACCCGCAGTTCCTCGCCAAGGAGCTGCCCAACGGCCAGGTCCATGCCAGCAAGTTCCCCACCGGCACGCCGGTGACGAAGCCGCCCAAGCCGCTCGACTTCCTCTTCGGCGGCGACAAGGCGAAGGCCGCCGCGTACACCGCCTCCGTGGCGAAGCGCCGTGAAGAGGCCGGCATGCCGGTGCAGGGCGGCGAGCCCATCGGCGTGCACCTGTCCCTCCAGGGCGGCGGCGGCAAGGGCAAGCGCTACGCCGCGATGATGGCGGAGATGCAGGAGCTGGGCGTCGTGCCGGTGAGCCTGACGGGCACGTCGGCCGGCTCCATCGCCGCGGCCTTCGCCGCCACCGGCGCCACGCCGAAGCAGCTGGAGGACGTGGCGAAGGACCCGCGCCTGGGCAACCTGTACGACTTCGATTTGGACATGAAGGACGGCGGCATCCTGGACGGGCAGGCCGCGTATGACCTCTTCGACGCGAAGCTGCGCGAGCTGACCGGCATCAAGGACCGGCCCGTCACCTTCGCGGACCTGAAGGTGCCGCTGCAGCTCGTCGCCGCGAAGGCGTACGACAGCGCGGTGGGCAAGGAGGGCTTCAAGAGCGCCAAGGACCGCGTCTTCGTCTTCAGCCAGGAGACGACGCCGGACACGCCGGTGGCGCTCGCCATGCGCGCCTCCATGGCCATTCCGGGCGTCTTCGAGCCCGTGCAGGTGGTGGACCCCGTCACCGGCCGCAACATGCACCTGATTGACGGCGGCACGCTGGACAACCTGCCCATGGGCTACAACAAGAACGACCTGCCGCAGATTGGCGCGTCGCTCTCCTCGCGCGGCGACGCGCACCCGGTGAATGGCCAGGCCACCGCGAAGCCGCTGCCCACCGGCCAGCTCGACACGGACGACGTGCTGTGGAACGCCTTCAACGGCGTCGCCATGCTGAAGGACAACGCCACCAACGCGCAGGACTGGAAGGACCGCACCCAGCCGGGCGCCAACCAGTTCATGCTCAGCGTGCCCACGTGGGACCTCACCGACCCGAAGAAGAGCAACAGCATGCTCGGCTTCGGCTACGACGCGAAGGTGGACCCCACGCTCGACAAGCAGACGCGCCAGGTGACGCAGGGCTTCCTGCGCGAGTTCATGGACGACCTCGGCAAGCCTGGCGCGCGCGGCACCAACCTCTCCACCCAGGTGCCCGCCAACCTCCACTTCGACGTGCCGGTGAACGTGAAGGGCGAGTCCTTCCGCGTCACGTACAACGGCGGGGACAAGGTGACGGCCACCGGCGCGGACGGCAAGCCGCACGAGGTGAAGCTCGGGAAGCAGAAGATTGAGGCCATGTGGCTGGACAACCAGGCCTTCGGGGATTTGAACGCGCAGCTCGGCGAGGCCCTGGGCAATCCACGCAGCGTGCGCCCCTCGTGGTTCCCGTTCTGACGTTGCTGCAACGTTGAACCTCCAGATACCTGCACGCACCCGGGGCGCCTTGAAGCGCACCCGGGCGTGGTCGCTACGGTGGCTCGCGAGTCTCTTCTTCACCGAAGACGATGGCGTCCCCCGGCGTCAGCGTGCAGACCGTGGCGCCCCCCGGCGCGACCGTAGAGACCATGGCGCCCCCCCGGCGCCCCTACTGGAGGTCACGACATGACGGAAGTCCCGCACGAGCACGGCCGGCAGCAGCGCACCTGGGTCCCCTGGTTGGTGACGGCGCTGGTGGTGCTGCTCGCGGGCGGCGTCCTGTTCCTCGCCAACAGGAGCTCGCAGCAGGCCCAGGCCCTGGCCGAGCAGTCACGCGCCGCCGCCGAGGAGGCCGCCAACCGCGCCCGTGACGCGGAGGCCGCGCGACTGCAATTGGCGGAGAAGCTGGCCGCGGCGGAGTCCGAGCGCACGAAGCTGGCCACCGAGAAGGAGCAACTCAGCAACGAGAAGGAGCAGCTCAGCCAGACGGTGCAGGAGCAGGAGGCGGAGCTCGCGAAGCTCAAGGCCACCTACGACGACCTGCAGGACAAGATGAAGGCGGAAATCGCCAACGGCGCCATCAAGCTGTCGCAGGCGGAAGGGCGCATCCAGGTGGACCTGGTGGACAAGGTGCTCTTCGACTCCGGCGACGCGAGCATCAGCACGCGCGGCCAGGAGGTGCTCACGCGGCTGGGCGGCGTGCTGGCCAGGGTGGACGACAAGTCCATCCAGGTGTCCGGCCACACGGATGACTCGCCGCCGTCCCAGAAGCTGCAGGGCACCTTCCCCACCAACTGGGAGCTGTCCGTGGCGCGCGCCGTCAACGTGGTGCGCTTCCTCCAGGAGAAGGGCGGCGTGCCCGCGCGCCGGCTGGTGGCCGCGGGCTACGGCGAGATGCGCCCGGTGGCCGCCAACGCCACCCCGGTGGGCCGCGCGCGCAACCGCCGCATCGAAGTGCTGCTCATGCCGGACCTGCCCAGGCAGCGCAACACCGCGGCGGTGAAGCGCGCCCTCGCGGACTCCACCCCGCCGAAGAACGCGGTGAAGCCCGCGAAGGGGACGAAGTAACCTTTCGTCCCAGCGGGCGCCGGTTACTTCTTCTTCACCGACTCCAGCAGCTTGCGGAAGGGCTTCTCCGCGGACGCCGCCGTCTTCTCGGGCGCGGTCAGCTTGAAGAAGACGGCGCCCTCGGGGCCTTCCACAATCGCGCCCAGCAGGCGGAAGCCCGGCTTCGGCGTGGAGGGGCCCATCATCGGCCCGCCGCCCGCGTACGTGCCCTTCACGTCCACCGTGGTGACGGGCATGCCGTTGAGCTTCTCCGTCTTCGTCTTCGCCGCCTTGTCCACGGGCTTGCCGTCCGGCGTCTGGAACTGGCCCACCCAGCGCTTCACGTTGGCGTCCACCGCGCCGCCCTGGCCCTGGCCGAAGTAGAAGACGGCCAGCTCACCGCCCTCGGCGTCACCCTTCGCCGCCGGAATCTTGTACGTGGCCGCGCGCATCGGCCGCTCGCCCTGCGTCGTCCACTCCGCCGGGGCCGTCCACGTCAATCCCCCGGCATCCTCCGCGTGAGCCACCACGGCCGCGGTCACCACCAGCACACTCAGCAGTCGGTTCATGCCCCGTAACGTACCCGCCGCATGTCCCCGGCGCAGCCGCTGAGACACGCAGTATTTCCGCTCGCACGCCAGCCACGGCTAACACGACGCGTCAACCCGGCTGTCTTCCTGACGACCAAGCAACGTGCTACGCCACGGAATCGTTTCCAGCAGTCCAACTTTGGACGCGAGGGGTCTTACCCATGAAAAAGGTGTTGTTCCTGGGGGCTCTTGCCCTCGGTGCGGCTGCGTGTGATCCGGACATCGCGAAGGATGCACCGCCCGCCGAAGAAGCTGTCGTCGCGGAGTTCGACCCCGCGGCCTCGCCCGCCATCGTCCCGTCGCCCAACGACCTGGCGTTGGACGCGAAGACGGGCCTCGTCGCCGCGCCCATCAACCCGAACGCGCCCGAGGCTGAGCAGGAATTCACGCGCGACTACGTGAACACGCTGGATGGCTTCCCCACGGCCATCTCCGCGTCCACGACGGTCAAGAACCTGGACCCGGCGAGCGTGACGCCGAACACGGTGAAGATCCTGGACCTGTACGCGGGCACGCCGCTGTCGCGTCCGGTGCCGGCGAACGTCGTCGTCGGCTACAACGAGGACACCGACAAGATCAACGTGATTGCCCCCACCGGCTGGCCCAAGGGCGGCCGCTACGCGGTGGCGCTCGTCGGCGGTGAGAACGGCCTGAAGACGACGTCCGGCAAGACGGTCATCCCGTCGGCCACGTGGGCCTTCGCCAGCTCCCAGGAGGCGCTCGTCACCTGCGAGGACCTGACGGCCCCCACCTGCCGCGCCGCCACCGAGCTCATCCCCGCCACCGCGACGGAGCCCAACGCGCGCATCGCGGAGCAGACGGCCACCGCGCTCCGCCTGGAGCAGCTGCGCCGCAGCTACGCGCCCGTCATCGACGCGGTCGCCGAGAAGTTCACCCTCAAGCGCGACGACATCGTCCTGCTGTGGACCTTCACGGTGATGAACATGCCGGAGGCCACGTTCGACCCGGCCAACAGCATCATCCCCTTCCCCAACGACCTGCTGCGCGTCCCGGCCACGGCCACCGCCCCGGCGCACCTGAACCTGCCGGTCAACACGTCCCCCAACGCCAACCCGCTGGAGGTCGCCATCTCCAAGGGCCTCAACACGCTGGACGGCTGGTCCACCACCGCCCCCATCGTCACCGAGAACGGCGTGAAGACGGGCGCCATCGACGTGGGCGCCGAGCTGGACATGAACACCGTCAAGCTGGGCCAGACGGTGCTCTTCATCAAGGCCACCAACCCCACCACGGGCACGGCCCCCAAGGTCAAGGTGTGCATCAACTGCACGTCCAGCCTGAAGGTGGACGGCAGCGCGCAGACCACGCCGCAGCAACTGCAGATCGTCCCCGAGGTGCCGCTGGACGAGGGCACCCAGTACGCCGTGGTCATGCTGCGCGGCATGAAGGACATCAAGGGCCGCGCCGTGGCGCCCACCGCGCCCCAGGTCCTGCTGCGCAGCAAGGCCGCGCTGGTCGACTCGGCCGGCAACAGCCAGCTGGCCGCGGTGCCGAGCTTCCTCGCCGCCCAGCTCGAGCCGGCGCGTCTGGCGCTCAAGCCGCTGTATGACGCGCTCGAGGCCCAGGGCATCAAGCGCAAGGATGTGAATCTTGCGTGGGCCTTCACCACCCAGAGCACCCGCTCCATCCTCCAGAAGCTGAACGCGGCCCCCGGCGCGGTGCCGGCCGACCCGTACTTCCTGACGGACCAGACGGCCACGCTCAAGGCCTCCATGGCGGCCAACAAGCTGGACAACGCCGACGTGGGCAGCGCGTTCGTCGGCGCCTACCTCACGCCCTACCTGCTCAGCGACGACCAGGGCACGCTCAACCGCGCCGCGCCGCGCATCGACCGCATCCCGTTCATGCTCTTCACGCCGAAGACGCCGGCGCCCGAGGGTGGCTTCCCGGTGATCGTCTTCGGCCACGGCCTGACGGGCAACCGCACCAACATCCTGGCCGTCGCCAACAAGCTGAACGCCAATGGCTTCGCGGTGGCCGCCATCGACTCCGTCCAGCACGGCGACCGCGTCAGCTGCGCGGGCATCTCCGCCGCGTCGCCGGTGCCCTACGGTGACCCGGCCAGCTCCGCCGACGACATCACCACGCCGAACGGCGCGTGCTCCGGCGGCAGCACCTGCGACGTGACGCTGAACAGCCCCACCTACGGGCGCTGTGTGAATGCCGCCGCCGCCATCGACTGCGACCCGCGTCCCACGGACCCGGCGACCCCGGCCGCCCTCCACGGCGACCTGGTCTGCGCCTCCCAGCGCCAGGGCCGCTGCGTGGCCACCAGCGCCACCACCGGCAAGTGCGAGGGCGGTGACTTCCTCCGCGCCAGCAACGACAACGCGCGCGCGGTGCCCGTCATCAACGCCTGGAACTTCCTCAACCTCACCAACCTGTTCGCCACGCGCGACAACTTCCGCCACGCCGTGGTGGACGCCGCGCAGCTCACCCGCGTGCTGGCCACCGACAGCATCAACGCCCGCCTCTCCGCGGTCGGCGCCGGCACCCTCAACGCCGCGCAGATGCACTACGTGGGTCAGAGCCTCGGCAGCCTCCAGGGCGCCCTGACCAACTCCGTGAACGACAAGTTCCGGCGCGTGGCCCTAAACACCGCGGGCGGCGGCCTGACGGACGTGCTGCTGACGGCCACCAACCCCACCTTCGTCGCGTACCGCACCGGCTTCAACAACCTGCTGGCCAGCGCCAACCGCCCCGTTGGCACGCCGGCCTACGACGAGTTCATCACCCTGGCCCGGACCATCCTGGACCCGGCGGACCCGCGCAACTACGGCTACTTCCTGGAGAACGGCCAGGCGGCCAACCGTGATGCGTTCATCCAGTACATCAAGGGCGACGACGTCATCACCAACCCGGTGACGGACTACCTGCTCGGCGCGGCCAACCGCGGCGGGGAGCGCGCGGTGCAGTCGTACCAGTTCGACGTGCAGCCGCTGCCCGCGAACGTCAAGCATGGCTTCTTCACCATCTTCGACCCCACGCTGGACGCGACCGACCCCACGGCGCAGTTCCTCAAGTCCGTCCGTGACTCGGCCCAGCAGCAGGTGGCCGACTTCCTGAAGACCGGCGTCGCGCCCACTCCGTAATCGCCTCCCGAGAGAGACCCAAAACCATGAAGAAGACACTCTCCCTGGTAGCGCTGCTCGCAGCCGGCACCTCGCAGGCCGCGGGCTTCCAGATCAACACCCAGAGCGCCCGCTCCACGGGCATGGGCAACGCGGCCGCCGCGTGGCTCGATGACTCGTCCGCCGTGTACTCCAACGCGGCGAACATCCTGGGCGACAAGAAGCTGGACGTGTCGGTGGGCGACACCGGCATCCTCCCCACCCTGAAGTTCACCCCGGAGGGCGGGGCGACGGAGGGCCAGAAGACGACCCTGTCCCCGCCGCCGCACCTGTTCGCCACGTACAAGGTGATGGACAAGCTGGCGGTGGGCCTGGGCATCTACACGCCCTTCGGCGCGCGCAGCCGCTGGGTGGATGACTTCTCGGGCCGCTTCCGCGCCCGTGAGTCGGCCATGGCCGTCTACAACATCAACCCGACGGTGGCCTACCAGGTCCACGAGCGCTTCCGCGTGGGCGCCGGGCTCGACATCGGCCGGGGCACGCTGGAGCTGAAGCGTGGCCTGGACTTCGTCGAGAGCGAGGGCAACGTCCACCTGGGCGGCGGCGCGTGGGGCTTCGGCGCCAACGTCGGCGTCCAGGGCGTGGTGGTGCCCAAGCTCATCACCGCCGGCGTGCACTACCGCAGCCCCATGAAGCTGACCTTCAAGGGCGACGCGGACTTCCAGGACGTCCCGGCGGAGTTCCAGGGCCGCCTGAAGGACACCATCGTCCAGGGTGACGTCACCCTGCCGCAGTCCATCGCGGCGGGCGTGGCCGTCACGCCCCTCGAGCGGCTGACGCTGGCCTTCGATGCGAACTGGGTGGACTGGTCCGACTTCGAGCAGCTGGCGATTGAGTTCCCGGAGAACCCGGCGCTCAACAACCCGCTGCCCAAGCGCTGGAAGGCGACGTGGAACTTCCACCTCGGCGCCGAGTACGGCGTGACGGAGGCGCTCCACGTGCGCGCGGGCCTCGTCCTCGACCCGTCCCCGAGCCCGCAGGACACGCTGACGCCGGACCTGCCGGACGCGGACCGCGTCGCGGTGACGGGCGGCGTGGGCTACGCCTTCGGCGCGCTGCGCGCGGATGCGGCCTACCAGTACGTCACGCTGTCCAACAACGACAGCACCGCGCCGGGCATCCCCGGCCGGTACAACGGCCACGCGCACGTGTTCGGCCTGACGCTCGGCTACTCCATGCAGTAGCCGGAAGGCCTGCCCCGGCTCCCTGAGCCGGGGCGGTCCTGACGCCCGGGTCTCCCTCACGGGGGCCCGGGCGTTTCGTTTTCCAGGGGTACGCCCGCGGTCAGACGCGCAGGTCGCCGTCGTGCAGCACGCGGCCGGAGGCCAGCGCCTGGGCGGTGCGCTGCAGGCGCTCGGTGCCCATGCGCATCAGCATGCCCTTGAGGCCGGGCTGGCTGAGCAGGTGCTTCTCGAAGGCGGCGCGGTCCAGGCGCAGCACCACTCCCGCCACCTCCGCGCGCACCGTGGCGGACACGGGCTTGTCCAGCAGCAGGGAGATTTCGCCGAAGACGTCGCCCTCGCGCAGTTCCGCCAGCGCCACGCGCCGGCCGTGCATCTGCTCCAGCCACGGCGTGTACCGGCCGCGCAGCACCACGTAGAAGGCGTCCCCGGCCTGCCCCTGCGTCAGCAGCGCCTCGCCCGCGCTCACCGTGCGCAGCTGGAAGTCGCGAGACACGGCCGCCTTCTGCTCCGGCGTCAGCTTGCTGAGCAGCGGGTTGCTGCGCAGCAGGTTCTCCACCATGCGCCGCCGGTAGAAGGCCTCCACCGCGCCGGCCACCGTGGGGTGGCGCGCGGCCACCGCCTCCATGCGCTCGCGCGTCAGCTCCAGGAGCACGGCCCGCTCGGTGGCCACCACCGTGGCCAGCCGGGGCCCCTCGGAGACGAGCGCCAGCTCTCCGAAGAAGTCGCCCGGGAGCACGGTGCCCGCCGACTTGCGCTCGCCGCCCTCCAGCGTGCGCAGCACGTCCGCCTTCCCCTCCACCAGCGCGAACATGGACGCGCCCGCACTGCCCTCCTCCACCACCGCCTGCCCAGGGAAGAAGGCGCGCACCTCCATCGCCTCCAGCAGCGCGATGAAGGCCTCGCGGCCCAGGTGCGAGAGGATGGGCATCGCGCCCGGGGCCTCGGGCCCGGGCACCGGGGCCATCGTCCCCGGGGAAGCCGTCGGCGCCGCGGCGCTCGGCGCCAGGGCGAAGCGCTCGGCCAGCACGCGCGCGGTGCGCGTCGTCGCGGCCGGGGGCGCGCCGAGCCGGGACAGCGCCAGACACGCGGCCACGGCGCGCAGCGGCTGCGCCGCCTTCGTCCAGGCCAGCGCGGCGGCCTCGTACGCCGTCGCCGCCTCCGCCTGTCGCCCGAGCCACTCCAGCAGCTCCGCCACCCGCTGGCGGACCTCCGCGTCGTCCGGGGCGGACCTCGCCATGCCCTGGTACTCCGCCAGGGCGTCCTCCAGCTTTCCTTCACTGGCGAGCTGGACGGCCCGCTCCCTGCTCGCGCCACGCGTATCCGCCATTGCGGGCTCCAGCCTACGCGCTCAGCGCCCGGACGCGCTCGGCCAGATTCTCGGTGAAGAGCCGGTAGATGCGCAGCGCGGCGGCCTCGTGGGTGTCCAGGTAGTGCTGGAAGTCCACCCGCGTCACCCGCAGCGCCCGCACCGCCGTGCGCGAGCGCACGTGCGCGGACGTGGGCCCGTCCAGGATGAGTGAGATTTCACCCAGGAAGGCCCCCGGCCCCAGCGTGTTGAGCAGCCGCGCGTCCATCCCCGGGCCGCTGAACACGTCCACCGTCCCGTCCAGCAGCACCAGCAACCCCGTGCCCCGCGCTCCCTTCTCCAGCACCGTGGTGTCCTCGGGGATGAGCACCTGCTGCGCCATGCGGAACAGGTCCTTCATGTCCTGCATCGGCAGCTCGCCGAAGATGGGGATGGCCTTGAGGTACTCGTAGCCGTCCGGGGGCGGCGGGGGCGCGCGCTCGGGCTCCACCACGGCCGCGTCCAGCCCCAGGTGCCTGAGCAGTCGCGCGTGCTCCGCCTGGAGCGCGCCGTCCTCGCGCGCCGGGCCGGACTCCTGCATCGCGTCCGCCAGCAGCACCAGCGCCCGCCACGAGTCTCCCAGCGCGTCCAGCAGCGCGCTCATCCGCAGCACCGCCTCGCGCCGGCGCGGGTGCCCGGGCGCAATCGCGCGCAGCGACTCCAGCTCCGCGTGTGCGTTGCCCAGTTCGCGGTACACCGCCGCGGCCTCCTGGGGCCGGTGCAGGCGCGTGAGGCACTGGGCCATGGACTCGCGCGCGTCCAGCGCCCGGTACAACTCCAGCGCGCGCTCCAGGCTGCCCGCGCGCTCGAAGGCGGCGGCCGCGCGGCCGCGCTCACCGGCGCGCAGCCACGCCTCGGCCGCCTTCTGCAATGCACCGGACTGCTCGTGCAGGGGCGCCGCCGCCGCGTGCGCGCCATCCGCTTCCAGCAGGCGCGCGGCACCCGCGAAGTCCCGTGCGCGCCTCAGCACCTCCACCAGCGACGAGCGCGTCTGCCCGGGTACGCCGGAGGACTCCTCCAGCACGCACTCCCGCTGCGGCGCGGCCAGGTCCTCGTAGGCCCGGACGGCCACCTCCACCGCTCCCTGCATCACCGCCTCCCAGACGGCGCGCGTGGCGGTCCCCGCGGGAATGTCCCCCCGCCCCGCACCGTCGTCGATGAGCCTGGGCTCCACCGTGGACCCCGCCATGTCGTGCACTCCCCCAGAGACACCCGTGGACAGCCCGCCCGGAGCCGCCCTCGTGCCGGGTGTCTCCCGCGTCCGTAGCAGACAGGACGGGTGGGAGGCGAGCCCCGCGCACCGCGCCCACCTCCCGCCGACGCTCCGGGGTGGGCCTCCCCCGGGGCGTTGTGACGGGTGGACAACCTTCCACCCGCCACGAAGGCGCCGCTCAGCCCTCCCGCAGGATGAGCAGGCCGCGCACGGTGTCGATGACGTACACGTGGCCGTCCCCCGGCACGCGGATGCCGATGGCACCGTCGTAGAAGGAGTAGCCCGCCTTCGGGTGCTCCGGCTGGTAGGTGTTGTAATAGCCCACCTCGCGCGGCTGCCAGGGCAGCGTCACGTCCAGCACCCGCACCCCCTCCTGGTAGTGGGAGAGGTACAGCCGGTTGCCCTTCAGCTCCATGTTGTGGATGGAGACGCCCGGCCGCAGGCGGTACTCACCGACGATGCGCACCGCCGCCGGGTCCGTCACGTCCAGCACGCGCAGGTGCGCGCCCCAGTGCTCACCGCCCTCGAAGGCGAAGAGCCGCTGCCCCTGGCGCATCACCCGGCTGGTGTGGCTGGTGGAGTGCTCGTGGACGATGTACTCGCCCACCACCTCCACCGCCTCCGTGTCCCGCACGTCCGCGATGAGGTAACCGCTCTCCCAGTGGCTGATGTAGAGCCTGTTCTCGAAGGGGAAGGCGTCGTGGGGGTAGGTGACGTTCGCCGCCGTGGCCACGCCCGGCGCCACGAAGCGGGTGAGCAGGACAGGCGCCTTCGCGTCCTTCACGTCGAAGATGAGCGTCTCCACGTTGGGCCCCGGCGACATGGCGTACAGCCGGTTGCCCTCGACGATGACGGTGTGCACTTCGATGCCGCCCTCGTCCCCGGGCAGCGAGCGCAGGAACCGCGGGTCCGCCGGGTTGGAGATGTCGAAGACGAGCAGGCCCTGGTCGGCGCTCGCGACGTAGAGCGCGTCATCCTTCGCCCAGACGCCGTTCCAGTAGTTGTCATTGGGGTACGAAATGGACTTCTTCAGCACCGGCGCGCGCGCGTTGGACACGTCGAACACGCTCAGCCCGCCGGGCCGGCTCAGGGAGGGCACCGACACCACGTACGCGTGGCCCTTCGTCACGTACACGTCCACGGGCGTCGCCTCGCCCACCGCCATCTCCGACAGCAGCGACAGGCCGGAGGCCTCAGACTCGCCCTGGCGGCGCACCACGCGCGCGGCCTCGAAGGTGCCGGAGAAGGTCTGCGCCCCGTTGCGGCACTGCTGGTAGCAGCCCTTCAGCGTGAGCCCGTCCTCGCTGGCCTCGCACCCCACCATCACCAGCGCGGTGGAGCCGCCGTCCGGACGGCTCGAGCGCGCCCCGAGGAAGAACCGGCCATCCTCCAATTGCTGCTCGGGAAGGACGACGGTGCTGTGGCGGGAGACGCCCCCATCCGTCGCCACGAGCAGCGAGTTCACCGTGCTGAACACCGGCTCGGTGTCATCGATGAGGAGGTGCGTGGTGTAGAGGCCGCCCGCCTTCGCGCCCTTCAGTGAAGGCAGGTTGCAGGCGGAGTAGTCGAAGGACTCGTGGGCGCCGCACGGGACGGCGGCATTCGCGGCCGGCTTGCAGGCGGCCAGCGGGCCCGTGTGCTCCCAGTCCGGGTCGTCCACCATCCACGGCGTCACCTCGTGCTTGACGAGGGGAGGGGCCACCAGCTCCCCCGAGCAACCGGCCGCCACGCCCAGTACACCGGACAACACCAATCCCCACGCGCTACGCGTCCACTGCCTCATCGAAGGCATCCTTCCGAAATGATGGGTGGGAGCGTCGGGGAACCCCGCCCGGCCCGCGGAGTCCTTCCGTCCTGCTCTGCCTGGTGAACGAGCGGGGAAGCACACACATATCGCGCGACGTTTCACGCTCCGCCGCTATGCGCGGGCGCGCCGGGCGTTATCGTGGAGCCGGGCCGGCACGTTCCTGGAGTCCCGCGGATGAATCCTCGCAACACGGTGACAGCGGTCATCACCCTGCTGGCCCTGGGCACGGGCGGGGCCGCGCACGCGCATGCGGGCCTGCCAGAGACGTCCAACGTCACCATTCGCCGCGGCCACCCCGAGGACTTCTTCGTGGGCGCGTCCTTCGGCGCGGTGATTTCGCGCGACAGCGGCCAGACGTGGCGGTGGATATGTCCGGACGCCATGGGCTACGGCGGCTGGCGCCCGGAGTCCTTCCTGTGGCGCGAGGCCGGCGACATCATCGCCGCCACCGGCAGTTCCATCCTGCGCTCGGCCGACAACGGCTGCTCCTGGAATACGCATCCGTATTTCAAGAGCACCTGGGTGACGGGACTCGCCGCGCACCCCACGGATGACCGCATCCTCTACGCCGTCACCGGCCGGCCCACGACGCCCAATGGCGTGTACCGCTCGCACGACGGCGGCGAGACGTGGGAGCCCACGCCGCTGTTGCGCACGGGACTCAACCTCAATGCCGTGCGCGTCTCGCCGGTGGACCCCCGGCGCGTGTATGCCTCCGGCGACGCGAGCGGCCAGTTGCTCCTCTTCCGCAGCGACGACGCGGGCGACACCTGGGAGGAAATCCCCCACGCGCTGCCGGAACTGCTCCGGCCGTACGACCTGGTGGTGACGGCGGTGGACCCCGTTCAGGCGGACGGGGTGTGGGTGCGCGTGTCCGCGCAGGGCTACACGCACCTGATGCGCAGCGACGACGGCGGCCGCACGCTGACGCAGGTGCAGATGCTGGACGACATCTTCACCAACATGGAGCTGTCCTCCGACGGCGGCACCGCCTGGGTGGGCACGCTGAACTCCTTCTTCCGCGGCCCGCGCGCAGGCCCGCTGGAGAAGCGGCCGCTGCCCACCGGCAACTCGTGCGCGCTGCGCACGGGCGAGACGCTCTACGCCTGCGGCTCCACCTGGCTGCACGACTGGGCCCTGGCGCGCAGCAACGACCAGGGCGACACGTGGGAGCCGCTGTTCACCCTCTACGGCATCAAGGGCCCCGACCAGTGCCCCGCGGGCACGCCGGTGCAGAAAATCTGCCCGGGGCTGTGGCCGCAGCTCGCGGACCAGCTCGGCGCTGAGGTGTACACCGACGGCGGCGTGGAGGAGCCACCTCCGCCTCCGCCACCGCCGCCCGAGGACGCGGGCACGCCCGACGTCGACGCAGGGACGGCGCCTCCGTCGAAGTCCGATGGCTGCGGCGCGGCGTCCGGGAATGCGGCACCCGCCCTGATGCTTCTGTCGACCCTCACGCTGTGGCGCCGCGGCCGGCGGCGCTCGAACCACCAGTAGGCCCCTCACCATGAAGACCCTCTCCCGGAAGCTTTTGTGGACGTCCCTGTCGGCCGCGCTGCTGGCGCTGGCCCCCGCCTGCGACAACGACGAGCCGGAGGCCGACGAGTGCGGCGAGCCGCTCTACGGCGGCGACGCCACCGACGAGGCGTGGCGCTCGCTGGTGGACGCGAAGGACAAGGCGACGGCCAGCGCACAGGCGGTGACGCTGGAGTCACCCACCGAGGGACAGACCTACATCGGCACCGACGCGGCGCCCACGTGGCGGTGGACGTCGCCGATTGCGTCGCTCACGCCCGGCGCGGCGCCCCTGACGCCCTCCCCGCAGGCACGCCCACGTAACGAGGGGCGCTCCGTGCTGGCGTGGCTGGGGAACCTGATTCTGCCCTCGGCCGAGGCGCACCTGCCGCCCTTCACCGGCGACATCTACTGGGTGCAGGTGACGGTGCCGGGCCGGACGTGCCCGGTGGAGATGCTCACCTCGAACCTGGAGTGGCAGCTCGACGCGGCCACGTGGGACACGCTGCGCGGCGCGATTGGCCAGGACCTGTCCATCCAGGTGACGAGCGCGTACCTCGTGGAGAACCGCCTCCGCGAGGGGCCCTACAAGATGGCCATGCCGCGCACCGTGCACATGGTGGGCGCACGATGAAGCAGGCACGCCGGTGGGTGCCGGCGCTCGCGCTCGCGCTGGCCGCGTGCACCGACGACCCGGAGCCCGGGGACGCCGGGACGCCCCCGGAGGAGCTCGAGTACGCGCACCCGGACCCGTGGGCGGAAGGAACCGTCGTTCCACCTCCCGGGCCCGGCGGGCGCATCCTCATCACCAACAGCCTCGACGACACGCTGAGCCTCATCGAGCTGGACACCGTGGGCACGCCCGGCTTCAAGGAGCTCGCGCGCGTGCCGGTGGGGCTCAACCCGGTGGAGCTGGAGGGGCCTCACCACACGGCGGTGGCTCCGGACGGCACGGCCTACTACGTCGGCATCTCCAACTACGTACCGGGCGGCGGCTCGGGGCCGCATGGCACGCACGGCACGGGCTCCGAGGACGGCTACTGCCTCAAGCTGGACGCGCGCGACAACCGGCTGATGGGCTCCGTGCGCGTAGACCCCAACCCCGGCGACATCATCGTCAGCCGGGACGGGCGCACGCTGTACCAGACGCACTTCGACACCCTGAAGATTACCGAGGTAGCGCGGCGGGGCGGCAAGGAGTCGGAGATGGACGCGCGGCTGGCCATCATCGACGCGGCCACCATGACCCGGAAGGACATGGTGCCGGTGTGCCCCGCGCCCCACGCGGTGCGCCTGTCCGCGGACGAGCGCACGGCCTACATCGCCTGCTGGTCGGACGAGGTGGCCATCGTGGACCTCACCGCGACTCCGCCCACGGTGCAGCGGGTGAAGGTGGCGGCCAACACGGGCACGGCGGTGCGCCCCCAACACGAGCCCTACGCGCTCACCCTGTCGCCCACCACGGGCGAGGCGTGGGTCAGCTCCATGTCCAGCCGACAGGTGCAGGTGCTCAACCCCACCACGAAGGCGATGGACCCGACGCGCACGGTAACGGGGCTGCGCGGCGCGCCCATGTTCGGGACATTCACCTCCGACGGCAACACGCTCTACCTGCCCTACCAGGCCGCGGACGTGCTCGCGGACATCGACCCGGCGACGGGCCTCGTGCGGCGCGAGGTGGACCTCGCGTCGGCCGGCTGCCTCAACGTGCACCAGGTCACGCTGACGCCGGACGAGAAGTACGGGCTCGTCGTCTGCGAGGGCGACCACCAGGGCCCGGGCACGGTGCACGCGGTGGACCTCGCCGCCGGCACGGTGGTGGGCACGGTGCGGGTGGGCATCTTCCCGGACTCGGTGAGCATCCTCCGGGGGCAGCCATGAGGCGCACGAGGCTGGCGCTGCTCGCGGCGCTGACGCTGCTCGCGGCGGCGTGCGGCGATGATGAACCGGTGCCCGCGGCGGAGTACGGCGAGCGGCTGTTCAGCGACGCGAAGCTGTCGGAGAGCCGGTTCAACAGCTTCTCCTGCGCCACGTGCCACTCGACGACGCCCACGCCCGCGGCGGGACGGATGGACTCGGGCTACACGCTGCATGACTCGGCCTTCCGCAAGTCGTGGTGGGGCGGGTACGAGACGCGCCTGCTGGACGCGGTGAACTTCTGCTACGTCAACTTCATGCGCGGCGTGGCGCCGCTGCCCGAGGACTCGCCGCAGAGCCGCGCGCTCTACGAGTACCTCGTGAGCATCAGCCCCAATCAGGACGCGCGGCCGCTGCCGATGACGGTGGTGAAGAACGCCGCCGACGTGACTCGCGGTGACAGGGCGCGCGGTCAGGAGGTGTACCGCGCGGCCTGCCAGAACTGTCACGGCGAGCTGCACACGGGAGAGGGCCGGCTGACGGAAGCGGCCTCGGTGCTGCCCGAGGTGACGGCGGACTACGGCGAGGTCTTCCCCGGGGTGCCACCGTCACTGGTGGTCATCGAGAAGGTGCGGCACGGCCAGTTCTTCGGCGTCGGCGGCAACATGCCTCCGTACAGCCTGGAGGCCCTGTCCGACGCGGACCTCGGCGCGCTGCTCTCCTTCCTGGACTTGTGACACCCACCGCGTCCAGGGCGTAACCTCGCCTCCGGCACGCACGCGGGAGCACGCATGGGGTTCTGGGACAGGCTGTTCGGACGGAAGGCTCCGGAGCCGCAACCTGCCGTCCCGGCCCCGGCGGCGAATGCGGTGCAGACCGTGAACCCGCGCGAGTACCTCCTGAAGCAGGTGGAGGCCCTGCTGCGCGCCGAGCCGAAGGTGGAGAAGGTGGAACGCCACCCGGACAGCTACGGCCTCCAGTTCACCCGCGACGGCCGCCAGGGCAGCGTGTTCCTCGACAACCTCTTCGCGGACACGCGCGAGGTGCCACCCGAGGCGCGCTCCCAGCTCATCCAGCGCTTCCTCCGCTCGCTGTGGCAGGACGGCCCGGACTCGCTCCCCTGGGAGGAAGTGCGGCAGCGCCTGCTGCCCGTGCTGCGCTCGGCCACCTTCGGCATGTCGCAGCTCGCCCAGCTCGAGTCCGACCGCGAGCTGGTGGGACGGCGCACGCTGCCCTTCCTGCGGGAGTTGCTGGTGGTGGACATGCCCGAGTCCGCCATGTTCGTGCAGCGGCGACACCTCCAGGAGTGGGGCGCGGACGCGGAAGCCGCCTTCGCCGCGGCGCACGAGAACCTCGCCGGCCTGCCGCTCGACGGCGTGGAGTTGTACGACCGCGAGCCGAGCCCCATCTGGTCCGTCGACTCCGGCGACACGTACGAGACGTCGCGCCTGCTGCACCCGGGCTTCCTCGCGTCCTTCACCGGGCGCGTGGAGGGCCGCCCCATCGCCATCCTCCCCGAGCGCTCCACCGTGCTCATCGCCGGAGACGCGAATCCCGCCACCGTGGCGCGCCTGTGCGAGAGCGGTGAGCGCGAGTACGAGGCCGCGTCGCGCCGCCTCACCCCCGCGCTCTACACGGTGGACGAGGCCGGCCGCGTGGTGCCGTACCTGCGCCCGGGCAACGACGCGCTCGCCCAGCGCGTGCGGCTGGCCCACGTGCGCCTCGCCCTGTCCGAGTACGCCGCGCAGAAGGAGTCGCTCGACAAGCTCCACGAGGCGAACAGCGTGGACGTGTTCGTCGCCAGCCTCTCCGCCGTCGCCCGGAAGAAGGACGAGCGTCCTGTCACCTGGTGCGTCTGGAGCCGTGACGTGGACACGCTGCTGCCGCGCTCGGACGTGGTGGCGATGAACCCGGGCAACCAGGACGTCTTCATGGTGCCGTGGGAGGACCTGGAGCGCCTGATGCCCGGGTGCCTCACGCCCGTGCCCGAGGCCTGGCCCCCCCGCCACCGCACCACCGCGTGGCCCGCGCCGGACGTACTGGAGCGGCTGAGCACGGCCCGCGTGGAGCTGGAGGACTACGTCGGCCCCTGAAGTGCCGCTCCCCTTCCGGTCAGCCCGCCGGAGCACCCCGCGTCAGGCCCTGGCATGTGGGGCCCCTGCCCCCGAGGAGGAACCGATGCTCGCCTGCCTGGATGTGGACTACCGCCCCGAGCTCACCGTGGCCGCGTGTGTCCTCTTCCGTGACTGGCCGGCGGGCTCGGAGGCGTCGCTCCTGGTGGACCACGGCCCTCCCGCCGCGCCGTACGAGCCGGGCCACTTCTACCGCCGCGAGCTGCCCCACCTGCTGCGCGTGCTCGCCATGGTGCAGGAGCCGCTGGAGGCCATCATCGTGGATGGCTACGTGTGGCTCGGCGAGGACAAGCCCGGCCTGGGCGCGCACCTGTACGAGTCGCTCAACCGCGCCGTGCCCATCATCGGCGTGGCCAAGACGGCGTACGTCACCACCGGCCCCGCCCTGCCCGTGCTTCGCGGCCAGAGCCTGCGCCCGCTCTTCGTCACCTCGGTGGGCATGGACACGGCCACCGCCGCGCAGTGCGTCCGGCGCATGCATGGGGCCTCGCGCATCCCCACCATGCTCAACCGGGTGGACCGGCTGTGCCGTGAGTCCTGAGGGGGCGTGAAGCCCTGGCTGCCCTCCAGGCAGGGATGACGCGAGGCAGCGCAACGGCTCCGGCCCTGCCCTCGCGGGGGGCTTCCACGCGGGCGCGACCTGAGCGACAACCGCTTCATGGAACGCCGTCACTTCCTCCGCTTCTCCGCCCTCGGGGGCGGCGCGCTCGCCCTGAGCAGCCTCGGCTTCTGGCAGAACATCTACGCCACGCCGCCGCAACCTGACGGCGCCGGCCCCTACGGCCCGCTGGCGAACGCTCCGGATGCGAATGGCCTGCTCCTGCCCCAGGGCTTCACCTCGCGCATCATCGCCGTCAGCCGCGACGTGGTGCCGGGCACGCGCTACGCATGGCACATGGCTCCGGATGGCGGCGCCTGCTTCACGCAGCCGGATGGCGGCTGGGTGTACGCGTGCAACAGCGAGACGTCTCCGGACGGCGGCGTGTCCGCGGTGCGCTTCAGCGCCGGGGGCGAGGTGACGGACGCCTACCGCATCCTCTCCGGCACGAACGTCAACTGCGCCGGCGGCCCCACGCCTTGGGGCACGTGGCTGTCCTGCGAGGAGCACCCGCGCGGCCACGTCTGGGAGTGTGACCCGTCCCGCCCCGGGCAGGGCGTGGAGCGGCCCGCGCTCGGCACCTTCACGCACGAGGCCGTGGCGGTGGACCCGATTGGCCGGCGCCTGTACCTCACCGAGGACACGCCGGACGGGCGCTTCTACCGCTTCACTCCGGCGCAGTGGCCCTCGCTGGACGCGGGCACGCTGGAGGCCGCGCGCGTCGTCGGTGACGTGCTGAAGGGCGCGAAGGTGGAGTGGGTGCCCGTGTCTCCCGAGGCCCCCGCCTCCGAGCAGCCCGCCGCGGAAGAGACGACGGTGTTCCGGGGCGGAGAGGGCTGCTGGTACGACGGGGGCGTCGTGTACTTCACCACCAAGCGGGACAACCGCGTCTGGGCGCTCACGCTCAGCAACGGGCGGCTGGTGGTGCTCTACGATGCGGCGAGCTATCCGGGCTCACCGCTGATGGGCGTGGACAACGTCACCGTGTCGCGCGGCCGCGAGGTCTTCGTCTGCGAGGACGGGGATGACATGCAGGTGTGCCTCCTCTCGTCGGACCGGAAGGTGTCGCCCGTCCTCCAGGTGGTGGGGCACTCCGGCTCGGAGATTGCCGGCGCGGCCTTCAGCCCGGAGGGCCGGCGCCTCTACTTCAGCTCCCAGCGCGGCATCGACGGGCGGGGTGTCACCTTCGAGGTGACGGGCCCGTTCCGCACCCAGCCGGCCCGAGACGCGCATGGGGCCCTGGGTTGTGAACAGTGAACCCCGCTCCCCTGTCCGGGGAGCGCTCGTCCTCCTGGAAACCTCGCGCCGGGAGGCTTACCTTTGACGGCGGATGCCCTCGCACCCACCCTCGCAGCTGGCGCTGTTCGACGCTCTAGCACCCGCGCGTCCTGAGCGTGCCGAGGGCGCTGCCCGTTCCGACGCCCCCGAGCCCTCCACGGATGCCCCCGGTGAAGACTCCATCCGCCACCGGCTGCCGGCGCGGGAGGATGCGCTCCCGCTGGCCGCGGACCTGGCCCGCGGGCTGTCTTCGCTGCTCGGTGTCCCCGTGCAGCTGCGGCTCACGGACAACCGCGCCACGCTGGTCAGCTTCCGCCGCGGACCCGAGGGCCTCCGCCTGCGCGCGCACCACCTCTTCCTCGGAGCCCCGGACGCCGTGGTCCACGCCATGGCGCGCTACGCGGGCCGCAACGACCCGGCCGCGGGTGAGGAGCTGGAAGCCTACGCCCGCTCCCATCGCGGCCTCGTGCGCCGCGAGCGCCGCCCCGGCAAGCCCCTGCGCACGCGCGGCAGGTGCTTCGACCTGCGCGCCCTTCTCACCCGCCTCAACGCCACCCACTTCGACGGCCGCGTGCGCGTGGACGTGGGCTGGGCGCGCAAGCCCGGCAGGGCCCGGCGACGCAGCATCCACCTGGGCGGCTACGATGCGCGGCTGCGCGAGATTCGCATCCACCCCGCCCTGGACCGCCCGCACGTCCCGGCGTTCGTGGTCGACTACCTCGTCTTCCACGCCATGCTGCACGCGGACCTCGCCGGGCCGGACGACGCGCCCCTGGACGCGGACGGCCGCTGTGCCCCCGAGCACACCCCGGCCTTCTGCGAGCGCGAGGCCGCCTTTCCCTTGCGCGACACGGCACAGCGCTGGCTCGCGGAGAACCTCACCTCGCTGATGCGCGGCTGACGCCCGCCGCATGGAGGTAGTAGCGGCAGCGGGCCCGGAGGCGGCATGCTGCCGGGCAATGCGCTACTTCAGCGTGGAAGAAGCCAACCGGCTGGTGCCGCTGCTGTCCCGCACCTTCGAGCGCGTCCGCCCGTGGGTGGAGCGGGCGCAGCAACTCGCGGACACCCTCGGCTCGTCCGAGAGCACCCGCGACGTCCACCAGGACACGTTGCGCGAGGAGCGCGACGCCCTGCTGGAGCGCATCCGCGGCGAGCTGCTCCAGCTCACGGAGATGGGGCTGGAAATCAAGGGCGCGGACGGGCTGGTGGACTTCCGCGCGCACCGCGGTGACGACCCCGTGTTCCTCTGCTGGCGCTTCGGCGAGCCCGCCGTCACCCACTGGCACGAGCTGCAGGACGGCTTCGCCGGACGGCGCCCCATCGACAGCCCGGACGACTTCGCGCCCACCTACCTCAGCTGAAGGACGCTCAGCTCCCGCCGAAGCTCTTTTGGAGCAGGCCCATCTTGTTGCGCGCGGACAACAGCTGCTGGCGCAGCGAGTCCGCCTGCCGGGCGATGTCGTGGAACTCCTTCTCGTCCGCGGCGCGGGCCAGGTCCTCGGCCTCAATCGCCACCTGGGCCATCCGGTCCTGGAGCGCCTGGAAGGTGGTGGCCAGTGCGGCGTTCTCCTCGGGCGTCTTCGCCTGCTGGCGCTGCTGGGCGAACTGCGTCATCTGCACGTTCAGCTCGCCCGCGCTCTGGCCCATGTTGCCGTAGCGCACGAGCAAATCCTTGAAGACCTCGGTGCGGGCCTGCAGCTCCTGGGCGCGCTGGTGGACGGCCTCGGCCTGGGCCTGCTGCCTGTCACGCACCTGGGAGATGGCGGCGACGAGCGCGCTGACGCGCTGGCGGAGCTGGTCATCCATGTCGGCCAGGCTCTTGAGGGTGGCGGAGGCCCGCTCCAGGTGCTTCTCGGACTGGAGGGGCGCCTTCTGGAGCTGCTCGGACAGGGCCTCGAAGCGCTCCAGTCCCTCGTCGAGGGCCTGTGCGGCGGTCACCAGCTCCGAGTCCTGCGGCTTGTCGCGCTTGCTCATGGTGGGCGGGAACATGGCACGCACCAGGGCCGGTGTGGTGCCGGCGCTTCTGATTCCGAACAGAGCGCGGTGCGGGGACTGCTCCACGCGGCACCGAGTGTCCGCATGCGCGCAGCTCGGGACCTCCTGCGCGCGCGGGACACCTGCCCTCTGGAGCGGAGGGTTCCTACCTTGTGAGCAAAGCGCGCGGGCGCGCGCGGCACCCGAGGGAGAACGGCATGACCAGGACCTACAGTTTCGACCACTTCCAACCCAAGAAGCCGGTGCAGGCGGCAATCGGTACGCCGGGACAGCTCGGCACCAACGACGACAAGCAGAAGCCGCTCAAGAGCGAGCTGCAGGCGACGCAGCCGGACAACGTCCCCGGCGCGCACCAGGGCGGAATCCACTACGGCATGGCGCACTCGGAGACGGTGAAGCGCCTCCAGGAGCGCCGGGCGGCCCGGGCAAAGAAGGAAGCCCGCGCCAAGGCGGCCACGAAGCGGCCCTCGGGCGCGCGCAAGGCGGCCACCAAGGGCAGCGGCACGGCGAAGGCGAAGACGGCGCGCACCGCGAAGACCGCCCGTGCGAAGCCCGCGAGCAAGACGGCGAAGAAGGCCACGGCGGGGCACACGACGGCGAAGACGGCGCGCAAGAAGACGGCGAAGCGCGCGGAGCCGGCGTCCGAGCGCACCAGCGCCCCGGCGAAGCGCACCGAGGCGGCCCCGAAGCGGGGCCTGCTCGGGCGCGTGGTGGGCACGGCGCTGGCGACGGGCTCGAAGGGCCTGGCGCGCGCGACCGCCCTCGCGAAGGAGGTCCGCGCCGGCAAGGGCAAGACCTCCAAGACGACGGAGAAGGCGGACAAGTCGAGCAAGCGCGGCGGCGCGAGCAAGAAGAAGCGCTAGTCCGCCGCGGGTCTCCGCCTGCATGCCCTGGCGGAGACCCTTCCGGGGTTGAGGCGTGCCGGGAAGCGCGCGCGGCCGGGCCATGGCCACCCTGCCTGCCCTCCTGCCCGGCAGTCCCAGGCAGGAGCCCGCGGAACCCGGCCGCTCATGCTCGCCAGCGGCTCCCGCCGTCCCCAACTTCCCCACATCCATCGCCCGAGGTTCGAACCATGCCCATGGCCTTCTTCCGCTCCGTGCTCGTCACCGGCGCTACCGGCAAGCAGGGCGGCGCCGTGGCCCGCCAGCTCCTGAAGCGCGGCCACCGCGTCACCGCCTTCGTCCGGAGCGCTGAATCCCCCGCCGCCGAGGAGCTCCGGTCCATGGGCGCCGAGCTCGCCGTGGGAGACTTCGACAACGTGGACGCCATCGCCCTCGCGGCGCAGGGCATGGACGCCATGTACGCCATGGCCACGCCCTTCGAGGGTGGCGTGGAGACGGAGATTCGACACGGCCTCAACCTGGCGGACGCGGCGCGGCTGGCGGGCGTGCGGCACTACGTCTACTCGTCGGTGGCCGGCGCGGACCGCAAGACGGGCATCCCCCACTTCGACAGCAAGCACCGGGTGGAGTTGCACGTGCGGCGCAGCGGCCTGCCCTACACGATTCTGGGCCCCACCTTCTTCATGGAGAACCTCACCAGCCCCATGTTCGAGAAGGGGCTGAAGGCGGGCGTGCTCGCCACGGGCCTGCCGCCCTCGCGTGGCCTGCAGATGGTGGCGCTGGACGACCTGGCCGCCTTCACGGTGCGCGTCATCGAGGAGCCGGACCGCTTCTTCGAGGAGCGCGTCGACGTGGCGTCGGACGAGGTGACGGGCCAGCAGGCCGCGGGGCTGCTCTCCATGGTGAGCGGCCATCGCATCCACTACGAGCAGCTCCCCCTGGACTTCCTGCTCGAGCGCAGCGAGGACCTCGCGGCCATGTGGGAATGGTTGGACAGGGTGGGCTACCACGCGGACGTCCTCACCCTGCGGCACTCGTATCCCGAGGTGCGCTGGCACACCTTCGAGGACTGGGCGCGGGGCCAGGACTGGAGCGCGCTCACCTCGCCCGCCTGGCCCCATGCGGCCGCGGAGCCCACCCCTCCGACCAGCCACTGAGACACCACTCCGGCCCCTCGCGGCCCGAGTTGACACCCCCGCCGGTGCCCGCGCCCGGGGCGTGGCTTCCTACCTTTCACACGAGGAGGAAGCGCCATGCGTGGATTCGGGCTCGTCGCCGCGTCGCTGCTCGTCGCGTCGGGCTGCGTACCGGAGGCGCAGCTGCGTCCGTCGACCGGGGCACAGCTGCAACAGGGTGACGCGGACGTCGCCAGGACGGAGGTGTCCGGGGTGGTGCTGTTGGCGGACGGCACCGCGTGGAAGGGCACGCCGGCGGACCTGGAGCGCAGCCTCACGCCCGTGCGGGTCCTCGTGGACAACCACAGCGGCCGGCCCCTTCGCCTCCAGTACAGCGACTTCGCGATTGTCGGCGCCGAGTCGCGCTTCCAATACGCCGCGGTGCCACCGCTGGAGTTGAGCAACAGCGGGGCCCCGCGGGAGGGGCAGGGCCAGGGCGGCTCGGGGAGTGGGTCGCTGTACATGGGCGGCGGGCCGGGCTGGGGGTATGGGCCCTACGGGAGCTATCGCCCCTTCTACGGCCACTACCGCTACGGCTACGGCCCCTATGGTGGACCGCCCGGGCCCTTCGTGGGCCCGTACAGTCCCTACTATCCGTACTACGGCGGCTACGGCTGCGCGGAGCCACTGCCCACGAAGGACATGCTCGAGCAGGCGCTGCCCGAGGGCACGCTCGCGGACGGGGGCCGCGTGGAGGGCTTCCTCTACTTCCAGGGCGTGGCCCAGCGTGAGCGACAGGTCGTGCTCCAGGCCCGGCTCGTGGATGGGAATACCGGCGAGCCGTTCGGCACGCTCGACATCCCCTTCCAGGTCCAGAAGCACTGACGGACCGCCGTCCTCAGTGGAGGGTGATGGGCGTGGGACGCGTGGACGGACGCTGGAGCCCGTCCAGCAGCGGTGTCTCATCCGGCACGCCCAACGCGCGGCGCAGCTCCTCGCCGCGCATCGGCAGGCCGAACAGCGGGGCGATGGGCACCAGGTCCAGCACGCCGGTGATGAGCGGCGCCAGCCCCGCGAGCGCCACGAGCGCGCCGCGCGACGTTCCCGAGGTCAGCCCTCCAAGCACCAGCCCAGCGCCCGTCACGATGCGGAGCCACCGCCCCGTCCGCGACGCCATGAAGCCGACGACCATAGACACCTCCCCAGGGCGAAGATGGGCACGCTCCGTGGGCCGACCAGCGGGAGCGCACCCCACGTCCGGAGGCCTGACGGGCAGCCGGCCGGGCACGACGCCGCGCCTCAGTCCGGCGACGCGGCGTCGGACCTGAAGCCCCGCGGGACGATGGAGTCATCCGGCCGCTCCACCCTGTCCCTCCTGCGCGTGAGCAGCTTCTCCAGTGCGAAGCTGGCGAAGTCATACGCCCGCTCGGGCCTGGGGCGCCGCTCCGCGGCGTACACGGCGGAGAGCTGCGCGCACGAGGACACCAGGGCCATGTGCGTGAAGGCCTGGGGGAAGTTGCCCAGCGCCTCGCCGGTGCCGGGCACGGCCTCCTCCGCGTAGAGCCCCACGTCATTGGCCAGGCCCAGCAGCCGCGCCAGCACCGCCTCCGCCTCGTCCCACCGGCCCGCGTGGGCCAGCACGTCCACCAGCCAGAACGAGCACAGGAGGAAGGTCCCCTCCCCGCCCGCGAGCCCGTCCGGCGCGTGGTAGCGGTACAGCAGCCCATGGGACTCCAGCCGCTCGCGCACCACCTGCACCGTGCGCCGCACCAGCGGGTGCGCCACCGGCAGGAAGCCCAGGGCCGGCACCAGCAGCGTGGACGCGTCCGCCGAGCCGGAGCCCCGGGCCTGCGGGAACCAGCCGTCCTCCGCGCACTCCAGCAGGTAGCGCCGCAGCGCCGCGCGCTCCCGGGCCCAGCGGGACAGCGGCGCCGGCAGCCTCCGTGCGCGGGCCAGCCGCAGCGCCCTGTCCAGCGCCACCCAGCACAGCAGCTTCGAGTGGACGAAGTGCCGGGGCGCGTCGCGAATCTCCCACAGCCCCTGGTCCGGCAGGCGCCAGCGCAGGCACACCTCCTCCACCAGTCCTGACAAGAAGGCCCAGTTCGTCTTCGACAGCGGCCCGCCCGCGCGCACGTACAGCCACGCCGCCTCCAGCAGCTCCCCGGACACGTCGTGCTGGAGCTGCTTCACCGCGCCGTTGCCCACGCGCACCGGCCTCGCGCCGCCGAAGCCCTCCAGGTGCGCCAGCTCCACCTCCGGCAGCAGGCGGTGGCCCTGGATGCCGTACATGATTTGAACGTCCGCCGCGCGTCCCGCGCTGGTGCGCCGCAGCCAGTGGCGGAACGCGTCCGCCTCGTCGCGGTAGCCCAGCACCAGCAGCGAGATGAGCGTGAGCGACGCGTCGCGCAGCCAGGTGAAGCGGTAGTCCCAGTTGCGCACGCCCCCCAGCTCCTCCGGCAGCGACGTGGTGGGCGCGGCCACCAGCGCGCCGGTGGGTGCATACGTGAGCGCCTTGAGCGTGAGCGCCGAGCGCCGCACCGCGCGCACGTGCTCACCGGTGTTCGAGCAGCGGGCAATCCACGTGCGCCAGAAGGTGAGCGTGTCCTCCAGGCGCTGGCGGAAGGCGGCGCGGTCCGGCGCGTCCGAGGGGGAGCGCTCGACGAAGGAGGGCGTCCACGCCACCTCCACCCAGGCCTCCTCGCCCGCGCGCAGCTTCCACCGGGCGCGCAGCGCGTCCTCGCGAGCCACCAATGGGTGCGTCGTCGTCACCCACAGCGCGTCGGCGCCGCCCACCACCTCCGCGGTGTGCCTCGAGGTGAGGCGCATGCGCGGGACGAAGGCGCCGTACTCGAAGCGCGGCGTCAGCACCACGCGCACCGTGACTTCACCGGCCAGGCACCGCACCCGCCGCAGCAGCGCGTGGCGCGTGCCCACGTGCGTGCCGCGCGCGCCGCCTCCGGGGAACACGGGCATGCAGTCCACGACCTCCAGGACGCCGCGCGGCGTGTTGAAGGTCGTCACCAGGACGTTGGTGTCTTCAAGGTAGGAGCGCGTGGAGCGGAAGCTCCCCTCCGGGGCCACGCCGAAGCTGCCGCCGCGCCGCACGTCGAGGATGCGGCAGAACACCGCGGGCGAGTCGAAGCGGGGGAAGCAGGCCCAGTCGATGGAGCCGTCCTTCCCCACCAGCGCGGCGGAGTGACAGTCCCCCAGGAGCGCGTAGTCGGCGATGCGGCGCATCCGCACTCCTCTCCCACGAAGAAGGACCGTGAGGGAGGCGCCGGCCCGCGCCCGCACCCCACGGGCGGAGGGCCCGGCACGCGACGGTTCCTCGCCCGGTCCTCCACCCTTCACCGATGGGGCTGCCCCGCTCCCGGTGCAAGCCGGCGACGGGCATCAACGACCGGGAGCCTCGCAACGGACGCCTGCCTGCCTCCTCGACGCGGAGCCGCGCCAACCAGGAGTCGCACCGCCGCCCGGCATGTCCGGGGCACGGGGAAGAAACGGGGCCACGCACTGCCCGCCCGCTGCGTCCCCAGGAGGCACACGGCAGCTTTTCCGCAGGGGCCCGCCCTTCCTGGCCCCGGGGAGCCAACGATGTTCAACCGTTCGGAAATCCACAAGGGGATGAAGGTCCGGGGCAATGACGGCCACACCATCGGCCGCATCGTCGACATGAACGACAAGGAGCTCATCGTGGAGAAGGGAATCTTCCGCCACCATGACTTCGCCGTCGCCATCGAGGACGTGCGCGAGGTGCTCCACGGCGAGGTGGTGCTCAACCACGGCCGCGACAGCCTCTTCGCCGCGCCGCGGGAAGTGCCTCCCATCCACCAGTGACGGCTACGCCCGGGCTTCGGACACACCGGGCTACGCCCGGTCTCCAGGCACACCGTTCGGGGCGCCGTCCGTCAGCGGTGCCTCGCCCCAGCCGGCGCGCGCCTCCGCCTCGCGGGCCGCGCGCCGTCCCGCCTCCACGTCCACGCGCCACAGCACCGCCGCACCCGCGGCGAAGAAGACGAGCAGCGACAGCACCGCCTGCCGACTGGAGCCCGTCAGCTCCACCGTGGCCGCGAACACCAGCGGGCCCGCCACCGCCGTCACCTTCTCGAAGACGCTGAAGAGGCCGAAGAACTCCGCCGCCCTGTCGCGCGGCACCATCTGCGCGAACAGCGAGCGGCTCAATGCCTGGCTGCCGCCCTGCACCATGCCCACCAGCAGCGCCAGCGCGAAGAAGTGCGCCGCCGTGCGCATGAAGTAGCCCAGGAACGTCACCCCCACGTACACCGCCAGCGCCAGCATCAGCGCCGGCTTCGCCCCCACCCGCGCCGCCCCACGGCCGAACAGCACCGCGCACGGCACGCCCACCACCTGCGTCAGCAGCAGCGCTCCAATCAGCGCCCCACGGCCGATGCCCAGCTCCGTCCCGTACAGCGTGGACAGCCGGATGATGGTGCCGATGCCGTCGCTGTAGAGCAGGTACGCCACCAGCAGCAGCAACGCCTGCCGGTGCGCGCGCAGCCCCTTCAACGTCTGGCCCAACTGGAGGAACGTGCCGCGCAGGGACACGCGCCTGTCGCGGCCGTTGTGCACCGGCTTCGGCTCCGGAATCCGCAGGAACAGGGGCACCGAGAAGCCCGCCCACCACACCGCCACGGACAGGAAGGCCACGCGCGACGCCGCCGCCGCGTCCGGCAGCCCGAACCAGTGCGGCTGGAGCAGCAGCACCAACTGCGCCGCCAGCAGCAGTCCTCCGCCCAGGTAGCCCAGCGCGTAGCCCCCGGTGGACACCCGGTCCAGCTCGTCGTCCCGGGCGATGTGCCGCAAGAGCGCGTCGTAGAAGACGATGCTGCCCGTCAACCCCACATTGCCCAGGCCGAAGAGCACCAGCCCCCAGGCCCAGTCGCCGCGCCCCACCCCGGACAGCCCCACCGTGGCCAGCACGCCCAGCACCAGGAAGCCGCCCAACAGCTGCTTGAGCCGCCCCGCCCTGTCGCTCAGCGCGCCCAGGATTGGCGACAGCAGCGCCACCACGGCCAGCGCCACGGAGGTGGCGGTGGCGAAGCGCGCGGTGGCCACCTCGCGCGGCAGCCCGTCCGACACCACCGACGCGTAGTACAGCGGGAACACCACCGCGATGACGGTGGTGACGTAGGCGGAGTTGGCCCAGTCGTACAGCGCCCACGCGCGGAGCTCCGGCCGGGTCAGCCCCAGGCGCGTGAGCAGCGCATCCCAGGCCCTCATGCGCTGAAGTCCACGCCCTGCAGCGCGTCGTCGCCCTGTGCCGACTGGTACACGTGCCACGCGGCCGCCAGGTCCTGGAACGGCAGCCCCACCGCGCCGAACACCGTCACCTGCTCTGGCGACGTGCGCCCCGGCTTCAGCTCCGCGATGACTTCCCCCAGCTCCGCGTGGATGGCGTCCTCGCCCAGCCCCACGCCGCCCGCCGCGCCGCCGCTGACGGCCAGCCCCCGGTGGTCCACCACGAAGAGGGATGCCTTCAGCACCTCCGCGGACACCTCCGCCTTGCCCGGCTCGTCCGCGCCCAGGGTGATGACGTGCGTGCCCGGCCGCAGCATGCCGGGGTGCAGGAAGGGCTCCCGGCTCCACGTCGACGTCACGACGATGTCCGCGTCCGCCACCGCGTCCGCCACCGACTCCTCCATGCGCACCGGCAGGTTCAGCTCCTGGTACATGCGCGTGGCAAAGGCGAGCGCCCGCTCGGCATCCGTGTCATGGACGCGCACGTGCTCCAGCGAGCGCACCAGCCGCAGCGACTTGAGCTGGAGCACCGCCTGCCGCCCCGTGCCGATGAGCGCCACCCGGCTCGCGTCCGGCCGCGCCAGCACGTCCGCCGACAGCGCGCCCACCACGCCCGTGCGCACCGCCGTCAGGTGGCCGGAGTCCATGATGGCCAGCAGCGCGCCCGTGGCCAGGTCGTGCAACTGCACCACGCCCTGGATGGCCGGCGTCTGCCCGGGGAACTTCGCGTGCACCTTCACCGTATAGGCGGGGATGCCGGGCAGGCTGCCGGGGAAGAGCACCAGCGCGGTGCCCTCCGCGTGCAGGGGCCCGCGCGCGCGCTGGGGGGCCACCGTGCGGGCGAGAGCATCGGTGCGGAAGGCCTCACGCATGTCCTCCAGCAGGGTGAGCGCCTGGAGGTTGCGGGACACGTCGGAGCGATTCAGCAGGAGGGTGCGCATCTTCACCCAACCTAACGCCAGCGGCTCCGTCCCCCCAGCGCCCCGTGCACCTCGCGCGCGGCAAGCGCCCGCCGGTGGACGAAGTGTCCCCTGGACGAGGGTGCGTCGCCCCGCGGGGGGAGGCAGCCGGCCCCGGCGGGCGCAGCGCCGCGGGCCCGTACGGCGGCGGCACGACGTGGCGCCCGGGAGTGCGCCTTCACCGGGACGCGAGGGCAGGGCGCGCCGCTTCCATCGTGCCCAACATTGAGGCGGAGGTGGCTGGGGCGAGCAGGGCCTCGGGAGGTCGGCGATGCTGGAGCCGGATTCACGCTCCGTGAATAAAGAGGAGCCCGGTGGGGCGAGGACGCTCCGGGCCGCTGACTTCCTGCGCGCGCATCGCGCCGTGCTCCTGTCCGACTGGGAGCAGGGGATGCACGCGCTCCACGCGGACCGCGCGGAGCGGCACTCCTGGCTCATGGACCACATGCCGGAGTTGCTCCTCGCGCTGGCCGAGGTCATCGAGCATGGCCCCGAGGGGCTCGGCACCGCGCTGTGGGACGAGCACGCGGTGATACGTCTGGACCAGGGTTTCGACCTGGGCGAGGTGGCGTCCGAGTACGCGCTCTTGCGCAAGTGCATCCTGCGCCGGCTGGAGGCCGAGCCGCGCGGGCTGGCGCCGGGCGAACTGGAGCGGCTGGAGGAAGCGCTGGACCGCGTCGTCACGCGCACCATGACGTGCTTCTCGCAGGCCCGTCAGCGCATCCTCCAGGCGCTGGACCGCATGACGCAGGCCACGTTGGACAACCCACCCGCGGACACGCTCCTGATGCGGCTGCTCACCGTGCTGATGGAGTCCGCGCTCGCGGTGGACACGGCGGCGGTGATGATGTTGGAGGGAGACCGGCTGGTGGTGCGCGCCGCGGTGGGGCTGGGGGCGGACAGGGCCCTCGGCAGCTCCCTGCGGCGCGACGAGGGCTTCATGGGCCAGGTGGCCACCACCTGCAAGGCGCAGGCGCTGCGCTCGGCCACCACGGACCCGCGCGTGTTGCTGCCCTCGCTCCGGGAGCCGGGGTTGCGCGCCGTCTACGGCGTGCCCCTGATGGAGGACGAGCGGCTGCTGGGCGTGGCGTACATGGGCTCGCGCACCGCCTTCATCTTCTCCGACCCGGACACCCTGCTGTTCCGCAGCATCGCCCAGCGCGCCACCGCCTACCTCGTCCAGGCCCGGCTGCGGGCGGATGAGCGCGCCGCGCGCGTGGAGGCGCAGCGCTCGCTCGCGCAACTGGACGCGCTGCTGGCCGCCACGCCCGTGGGCATCGCCTTCCTGGACACGGAGCTGCGCTACGTGCGCCTCAACCAGGCCATGGCGGACATCAACGGCCTGCCGCTGGACGGGCACCAGGACCGCTCCTTCCGCGAAGTCCACCTGCACGGGGTCGCGGACACGGTGGAGCCCATCCTCCGCCGCGCGCTCGAGACGGGCGAGCCGGTGCGAGCCTTCGAGTACAGCCTGCCCAATTCCGCACCGAGGGGTGGAGGCCGCAGGTGGCAGGCCAGCTTCTACCCGGTGCGCACCGCACTGGGCGAGGTGCTGGGCCTGGGCTGCGCCGTGGTGGACATCACCGAGCACAAGCAGTCGGAGGCCGCGCTCCGGCAGGCGGTGGACTTCCGCGAGCAGCTCCTCGCGGTGCTGGGACACGACCTGCGCAACCCGCTCAACGCCATCAGCGCATCGGCCTTCCAGTTGTCGCGGGCGGAGGCGTTGGGAGCGCCGGAGCGACGCGCGGTGGACCGCATCCGCAAGGCCACCGCGCGAATGGGGCGGATGATCAACGACATCCTCGACTTCGCGCGCAGCCGGCTGGGCGGCGGGATTCCGGTGGCGCGCCAGCGCATGAACATGGCCGAGGCGTGCCAGGCCGCGCTGGAGGAGCTGCAGGTCAGCCAACCGGAGCGCCAGCTCCACTTCGAGGCGCACGGCGACACGTGGGGGGATTGGGACCCGGACCGCGTGTCCCAGGTGCTGGGCAACCTGGTGTCCAACGCGATTCAGCACGGGCTGAACGAAGCCCCGGTGCGCACCTGCGTCCGGGGCGAGCCCGACGAGGTGGTGCTGGAGGTGCACAACCTCGGCGAGCCGATTCCCGCCGAGCTGATGGCGCGCATCTTCGACCCGTTCAAGACGTACCTCGGCCCGCCGGACACCGCGAAGCAGAAGCGCAGCCTGGGGCTGGGGCTCTACATCGTCAGCCAGATTGCCGGGGTGCACGGCGGCAGCGTGGAGGTGCGTTCCACGGCGCAAGACGGCACCACATTCACCGTGCACTGGCCTCGCGTGCCCCCGCCCGGGTGAGCGGGGGCGCGGGGGCCCTACTTCGTCGCCGGAGCCTGCTGGGGAGCCGGGGGCGCCAGGACCAGCGTGTGCACGGCGTCGGCCAGCATGCGCGTGCCGGCGTCCAGGCTCTCCAGGGAGATGGACTCGTCCGGCGCGTGGCCGGTGTACAGCTCGCCGGGGAAGCCGGGCCCGAAGTCCACGCCCTTGGGGAACAGACGCGCGTAGGTGCCACCGCGCACGGAGCCGGGCTTCACGTCCGGGGCGTTCTTGTGGCGCTTGTAGACGTCGAGCAGCGTGGTGACGAGCGTGCCGGACGTGTCCGCCACGTGCGCATCGCCCACGTAGCGGCCGTCGGCCTCCTTCACGCGGCCGCCGGTGTCCTCGCCCACCAGCTTCGCCGCCTGGTCGAGCGTGGCATTGAAGGCCGCGGCGTCCTTCCCCTGCGGCCGGCGCATGTTGACGCCCAGGGTGACTTTTCCGTCCGCCACGCGCAGCACGGTGGGCGCGGAGAGGAGCGGGCCCATGAGGCCGTCGTCCTTGTACGCCACGCCCAGCTTCTGCCCGAAGTGGTCTCCGTCGAAGCGGCGGGCCACCACGCGCAGCATGGCGGCGATGCCGTTGTCCTCCAGCGGCAGGCGCGCGGCCACGGCGGCCAGGTCCCACATCGCGTTGTGGCCCTCGTCGGCGATGGACGCGTGCACCGCCTTGCCGTGCGTGGTGAGCACCACGGTGTCACCGTCGCGCTTCACGTCGGCCTGGAGCGTGGCACGAGCGCCCTGCTCCGCCGTCACCGCGGCCTGCACGTCCGCCAGGGCCTGCTCGGCGGTGCGGCCCGTGGCGGGCGCCAGCTTCAGCGTGGCGGCGCCGGGCACCTGGGTGAGGAACTCGCCGCCGGTGACGTCCACCGCGCGCAGGGTGGCATTCGCCCCCGCGCCCTTCACCGGCTCGCCCACGGGGGCCTCCAGGCTCCACGCGACGAAGCCGGACTGCGCGGCCACCACCGGGTAGTTGGAGTCCACGGAGATGACGTGCGTGGCCTTGGGCTCGGAGGCCGCGTACTTCGTCATGCCCGACCAGTCGCTCTCCTCGCCGTTGCCGACGATGACCAGCACGCGCCCCTGGGGCTTCAGGCCGAGCTGCCGCGCGAAGTCGAGCGCCACCAGCGCCTGGGCCAGAGGGCCCTTGTCGTCCTCCACGCCACGGCCGTAGAGGCGGCCGTCCTGGACGTAGGGCTCGAAGGGAGGCTTCTTCCACTCGTGCGCGGGGGCGGGCACCACGTCGCCGTGGAACACGAGCCCCAGCTGCGGCGCGCCCTCGCCCCAGGACAGCTCGAAGACGTCGTTGGTGCCCACGGCGCGGTACGTCATGCCGTGCGCCTTCGCCCACTTCTGGAGGAAGCGGCCCATGTCGGCGATGGCGGGGCTCTTCGCGGCGGGCAGCTCGCTGCTGACCGTCTTGAAGCGCACGAGCTGCTTCGTCAGCTCCACCACCTCGTCCAGGGCGCAGGTCTGGACGTAGGCGGCGTAGCGCTCGGCGGCGGGGGCACCCTTCATCGCCGCCTCGGAGAAGCGGGCGGCGCGGGCCTTGGGGGTGCCCTGGCAGCGCGAGTCCTTCGCGGCGAAGGCCAGGGAGGGGAGGACACAGAGGAGGGCAGCGGTCAGTGTTGAGCGCATGTGGGGGGACACCGTAGTCCAGGGACACAGGGCGGCCCACCGTCGGAACGGGCCTTCCACCCTCCGGTCGGCCGCCTGCTCCGTCTGGGGGTGAAACCGGGCGCCAAGGTCGCTATTCCTGGGGCATGTTCTTCAACCCCACGAAGAAGCTGCGTATCCCGAGCCCGGAAGAGGCACTGCCGGGCCGGTCGGAAGAGATGCCCGTCCCCGCGAAGCACGAGGTGCTCGGCACCCCGCTCAAGGGCCCGGTTCCGGAGGGCCACGAGGTGGCCATCTTCGGCATGGGCTGCTTCTGGGGCGTGGAGCGCAAGTTCTACCAGGTGCCCGGCGTGTACAGCACCGCGGCGGGCTACGCGGGAGGCCTGACGCCCAACCCCGACTACCGCGAGGTGTGCTCCGGACTCACGGGCCACAACGAGGTGGTGCGCGTCGTATACGACCCGAAGAAGGTCTCCTTCGAGCAACTGCTGCGCGTGTTCTGGGAGAACCACGACCCGACGCAGGGCATGCGCCAGGGCAACGACACGGGCACGCAGTACCGCTCCGGCATCTACTACACGAGCGAGGCGCAGAAGCGCGCCGCCGAGGCCAGCCGCGACGCGTACCAGAAGGCGCTGCAGGCGAAGGGCTTCGACGCGATTACGACGGAAATCATCCCCGCGCCGCCCTTCTACTACGCCGAGGACTACCACCAGCAGTACCTGGAGAAGAACCCGGGTGGCTACTGCGGCATCGGCGGCACCGGCGTGACGTGCCCGGTGGGCGTGGGCGTCAGCGCCTGAGCCTGCTGTCGCTCGGGGCGCGGCTTCGCGTCCCCGGGCCCGGCCTCCGCGTCCGCACGCGGAGGCGCCTCCCGCGCCCCGGCATCGCGAACCGCGGATGCCCTTCCAGGCGCGGCGGCCCCGGCGTGCCCGCGGCGCCCCCACGCGAGGGCGCCCGCCGCCATCTTTCTTCCACTGCAACCCGAAGGCAGTAGCAGCCCGGTAGATGCCCGTCCGGACTGCGGTTTTCCGCGCGCGCCCGCGCCCACGGGGAAGTCCTGACTTGCCGCGTTATCTGGACCTGGTTTGACTTTATTCAGAGTCCGAACAATTAAAATCCCGACCAGAAAGGAAAGGACCACTCGGACGTAGCGCCTCCTCGACCGGTGTCCGCCGCCCCCCTCCCCCACTTTCTCCAGTGGTCCGCTTTTCCCCTATGAGTGTGCTGACGCGACGTGTGCAGGGAGCGCAAGGCCCCGGCTCGTGGTTGGCCCGGGCGTGCGCGGTATTCGCTGTCGTGGGAGTCATGGCCTTCGCGCCTTCCGCCGAGGCCCAGGTGGGGACGGTGAACCTGGCCCTCAACAAGCCGGTGACGACGTCCTCCGCGGAGGCCGGCCTCCCCGGCAGCTACGCGGTGGACGGCATCGCCACCACGCGGTGGGGCAGCGCCTTCACCACGAATGAGTGGATTCAGGTCGACCTCGGCGCGAGCACGAGCATCGGCCGCGTGGTGCTCACCTGGGAGACGGCCTACGGCAAGGGCTACACCGTGCAGGTCTCCACGGACGGGGCCAACTGGCAGAACGCGCGCGTCGTCACCGACGGCGACGGCGGCACGGATGACCTCGCGCTGACGGCCACCGGCCGCTACGTGCGCATCCTCGGCCAGGTGCGCGGCGTGGTGGAGTACGGCTACTCACTGTGGGAGCTCGCCGTGTACAGCGGCACCGGCGCGACGGGTGACCTCGCGAAGGGCCGGCCCGCCACCGCGTCCAGCGTGGAGGTCAACGCGCCTCAGCTCGCGCCGGGATACGCGTTCGACGGCGACGTCAACACGCGCTGGTCCTCCGAACCGCTGGAAGCGCAGTGGATTCGCGTGGACCTCGGCTCGCCGCAGGCGCTGGGCTCGGTGGTGCTCAACTGGGAGGGCGCTTACGGCAAGACGTACGCGATTGAGGGCTCCAACGACGATGCGAACTGGTCGGCGCTCGCGCCCAACGTCACCAACGGCGCGGCGGGCCTGCGCACCATCACCGTGACGGGCACCGCCCGCTACGTGCGCATGCGCGGCATCGAGCGCGGCACCGGCTACGGCTACTCGCTCTGGTCCTTCGAGGTGTACGCGCCCGGCGGCGGCCCCAACAACCCGCCCCCGCAGACGACGAACCAGACGGTGAAGCTCATGTTCCCCGAGCTGGCCTACGCGAAAATCAACGTCTCGCCCGCGCCCATCAGCGTCACGCCGACGCCCGAGGAGGGCAACACCACGCCGTCCGTGCGCAACCCGCCCGGGCCCTTCACCTACGAAATCACCTTCGCGCCCAACACGACGGTGACGATGTCGAAGAACCAGTTCTCCCCCACCCAGCCCAACACGGACATCCGCCTGGTCGTCACCGACTCCAACGGCGTGGTGCAGCGAGGCCAGTCCGTCTCCGCGCTCGCGGTGCAGGGCGCCGAGTGGAAGGTGGAAATCTACTCGACGGGCACGGGCCCGGACGGGCGTGACAGGACCATCATCCCCGACCCGTACGTGGCGCCCGCGCCGCCCGCCGTCGGCGGAGCCTTCGCCGTCACCGCGCCCGCCAACGCCGCGATGATTACCAACACCCGCCGCCCCACGCTCCAGTGGGCCGCCGTCACCGGCGCGACGAACTACAAGGTCTACCTCAACATCAGCCGCGACGATTACGACTGGATGGCGCCGGGCAGCCTGCTGGACCGCTACACGCTGATGACCACCACCACGGGCACCTCGTGGACGCTGACCTCAGACCTGGCCGACCGCTGGACGTACAAGTGGTACGTCGTGGCCACCCTCCCGAGCGGCAACACCAGCCGCTCCGATTTGCGCAGCTTCTCCGTCTACCTCCCCGTGGTGGAGACGGCGGCGGACGCGGTGCCGCTCATCAACGGCATGCGAGACCTCAACAAGAACGGCCAGATTGAGCCGTACGAGGACTGGCACAACCCCATCACCACGCGCGTCAACGACCTGATGTCGCGCATGACGCTGCACGAGAAGGCCCTGCAGATGTTCTACGAGGCGAAGACGGTGCCGGAGGCCGGCTTCACCATGGGCCCGTTGAGCCCGGAGGACATCGTCAGCTTCCAGCGGGCCTCCGCCGCCACGCGCCTGGGCATCCCGCACATCGACGCGGGCGACAGCATCCACGGCTACAAGACGAGCTGGCCCACGCAGCCCGCGCTCGCCGCCGCGAGAGACCTCGACACCGTCTACGAGGTGGGTGACATGCAGCGCCGCGAGCAGCTCGCGGTGGGCAGCCGCGGCACGCTGTCGCCGCTGGCCGAGGTCGGCACCAAGGTGCTCTACCCGCGCATCCAGGAAGGCAACGGCGAGGACGCCGACCTGGCCGCCGGCATCACCCGCGCCATCGTCGCGGGCCTGCAGGGTGGCCCCGAGGTGAACCCGCACTCCATCTGGGTGACGACGAAGCACTGGCCGGGCCAGGGCGCGGGCGGTGAGGCCGGCATCACCTACGACGGCACCACCATCCACTACCACATGCGTCCGTGGCACGCGGCGATTGAAGCCGGCACCAGCGGCATCATGCCGGGCTACGCGGGAAGCTGGCTGCTGGGGCCGGAGGGCTACGGCGCCGGTGACAACCCGGGCATCCTCAACTACCTGCGCCAGAAGCTCGGCTACACGGGTGTCATCTGCTCGGACTGGCTGCCGTCGGGCGCGTGGTCGCGCTCGGCCAACGCGGGCTCGGACGTCATGGGCGGCGCCAACCCCGCGCAGATGGGCGCCTTCGAGAGCGAAGTCCCGGCGTCCCGCATCGACGAGGCCGTGCGCCGCATCCTCGACCTGAAGTTCCGCCTGGGCATCTTCGAGGACCCGTACCGCGGAGGCCTCGCCGGCACCTCGCAGTGGCACACGGCGGACCACAAGGCGCTGGTGCGCCGCGCGGCCGCCAACGCGATGACGCTCTTGAAGAACGACGGCGCCCTGCCGCTGCGCCTGGCCGCCGGCTCCTCCATCGTCATCGCCGGCCCGCGCGCGGACGACCCGTCCTGCATGGTGACGTGGCGCTCCGACTTCCACGGGACGGAGTTCGGCGACCTCACCATCTACCAGGCCGTCAAGCAGCGCGCGGAAGCGGCGGGCATCACCGTCTACAAGGACAACGCGCCCGCGGGCGTGACGCCGAACGCGGCCATCGTCGTGGTGGGCGAGAGCTACTTCACCCACGGCACCGAGTGGGACAAGGAGAAGCCCTACCTGCCGGGCGACCCCATTGGCCCGGCGCACGACGCGAAGTGGGGTAACCAGTACGGCGTCATCACCAGCTTCAAGTCGCGGAACATCCCCACGACGACGGTGGTCATCCTGCCGCGCCCGTACGTCCTCACCAACGTGGTGCCACAAACCAATGCGCTGCTGCTTGCGTACCGGCCCGGTGACTCCGGAGGCCCCGCCGTCGCGGACATCCTCTTCGGCGACGTCTTCCCGCGCGGCATGCTGCCCTGGCAGCTCCCGCGTGACATGAACCAGGTGGGCACCGACGTGGAGACGGGCCAGCTCGAGCAGTGGGATTTGCCCTTCGACCTGGGCGCCACGGCGGCGCAGCGGGCGGAGATTCGCTCGCGAATCGCGCAGGGCCTGCCGGTGCAGCCCATCTACGGCAACCCGCTGTTCCAGTACGGCGCGGGCATCCAGGGCTTCGGCTTGAGCGACAGCACGCCGCCCACGGCCTTCACGCTCACCACGCCGACGCCGGGCTCCACCATCACCACCAAGCCCACCTTCACCTGGACGGCGAGCAGCGACCCGCAGACGGGCATCCACCGCTACGAGGTCTTCCTCGACGGGAATCCGTTCCCCGTGGCGACGACGAAGACGCCGTCCGCCTCGCTCACCAGCACGGCCATCGGCAACGGGGCGCACACGTGGTTCGTGAAGGCGTACAACTGGGCGGGGGGCGTCACCACCTCGGCCACGGCCACCTTCACGATGAACGACACCACGCCGCCCGTGGCCTTCACGGCGCTGGTGCCGGCGGCGGGCTCCACGGCGCCGGGGACGATTACGACGTTCATCTGGGAGCAGACGACGGACGTGGGCGCGGGCGTCTCGCAGTACGTGCTCAACGTGGATGGCACGGACCGCTCGCCCACTGCGACGCCGCGCGCCTACGTGGGGACGACCACCAACCTCGCGCTCGGTCGCAACGTGGCGGCGACCTCGAACGAGTTCGGCAGCCCCAACGACGCGGTGGACGGAAACGCCGCCACGCGCTGGTCCAGCCGCATCGACGTGGCCAACCCGGACACGGAGTCCATCACCGTGGACCTGGGCGGCGTCTACTCCATCAAGCGCGTGAGGCTGAGCTGGGAGGCCGCGTACGGCCGCCAGTACGTCGTGGAGACGTCGCTCGACGGCGCCACGGGCTGGCAGACGCTGCGCAGCGTGACGACCGGTGACGGCGGCGAGGACGACCTCACCGCGCTGAGCGGCGTCGGGCGCTACGTGCGCATGCGCGGCGTGCAGCGTGCGACGGGCTACGGCTACTCGCTGTGGGAGTTCGAGGTGTACGGCGTGGGCACCGAGCAGCTCTCGATTACGGGGCTGAACGCCGGCAGCCACACGTGGCGGGTGCGCGCGGTGGACGGCGCGGGCAACAGCACGCAGTCCAACGGGCCCATCACCTTCACGAAGTAGCAACGCGTGACACAGCGGGGCGGCCGCGCTTCACGGGCGGCCGCCCTCAGTCGTCGATGGCCTGGTACGCCAGCGTCCAGAAGTCCTGATACACGGGCGAGAGCGCGGGGTAGCCCCCGCGCTGCGTCATCAGGATGGAGATCATCTCCTCCTCCGGGTCATTGCCCCACGCGGTGCCATAGCCACCGTCCCAGCCGTACCGTCCCGGCACCGCCGCCACCCCGTCGCGCCAGGTGACGATGGAGACGCCGAACCCCCAGCCGAAGCTGCCCCACGCGCCGGGGACGAGCCCGGACGCCACCTTCTGCTCGGGCGTGAGCTGGTCCGTCGTCATCGCCTCCACCGACGGCCGCGACAGGAGGCGCACGCTCCCGAGCTTCCCGTTGCCCAGCAGCATCCGCGCGAAGGCCAGGTAGTCATCCGCGGTGGACACCAGCCCCGCCGCGCCGTCCGGAAACGCGGGCGGGCGGCTCCACTGGCTGTCCTGGACGCCGTCGTGCAGCTCCAGCGCCCCCGTCGTGCCATTCGGCAGGTAGGACGTCGCCAGCCGTTCCAGCTTCTCCGCCGGCACGGTGAACCCGGTGTCCTTCATGCCGAGCGGCTCGAAGATGCGCTCTCGGAAGAACGCCTCCAACGGCTGGCCGGACGCGCGCGCAATCAGCACGCCCAGCACGTGCGAGCCCGTGTTGTACATCCACCGCTCACCCGGCTGGTGCATCAGCGGCAGCGTCCCCAGCCTGCGCATCCACTCATCCGGCGCGAGCGGCGTCGCCGGCTTCGGTGGCCCCGCGGAGAGCTGCAAGTCGTTGATGGCCTTCTCGATGGGCAGCGAGCCCGACGGCGGCATGACGAGGCCGAAGCCCATCTGGAAGGTGAGCAGGTCGCGCACCGTTATCGGCCGGCTCGCGGGCACGGTGTCCTCGAGCGACGCCGCGAGCCGCTTCAGCACCCGCCGGTTGGCCAGCTCGGGCAGCCACCGGTCCACCGGCTCGTCCAGCCGCAGCCGGCACTCCTCCACCAGCAGCATCGCCGCCACGGCGGTGACGGGCTTCGTCATCGAAGTGATGCGAAAGAGCGTGTCACGCCGCATCGGTCCACCGCCGCCGAGCGCCTGGTGGCCCATCACGTCCGCGCGCACCTCGTCCCGCCGGCACAGCAGCGTGACGAGGCCGGGCACACGGCCCTCCTCCACGTGACGGGCCATGACGTCGTGCATGCGGCCGAGCCGCGCCCTGGACCAGCCCCCGGTGCTCATCGCCTGCTCCCTTCCGCGGGCGCACTCCGCCCGACTCATGCCGGTGACAGGTCTGGCCCGGTGGCGCGGGAATCGCCCGCGCCCTTCCGAGAGCACCCATCGCCCGCCTCATCCGGAGAACAGGTGTAGCTCAGTGGCGGAGGAAGAGGACGGTCTCCACCGGGGGCATGCGCAGTTTGTGCGCCGGGAAACGGAGCTGCCGGAACTTGCCCTCCAGGCACCGCAGGCGCCGGGACGGGACGACGCCCTCCCTGGGCGACTCGCGGCTCGCGGCACTCAGCGTGGCGGACCGGACGCTGCCATCCGGCTCCACCTGCACCTTCAGCGTGTAGGGCGAGGGCTTGCTCGCGGGCGAGGTCTGCCCGCACGCCTCGTGCAGCTCCGGCGCATTGGCGAGCCGCGAGACTTCATGCGGGCTGACGCGGTCCGGCAAGTCTTCCGGGGGTATGGGCGAGGGCGCCAGCGGCCCCGGGCCACACTCCCACAGCCGGTCTCCGCGCACGCGGCCGTCCGGCAGCTCCACCTCGACGAGCGGCTCCCAGCGGGGGAACCAGGGGAGCCCGTCGAAGGCGGGGTCCCAGGGGTCCTTCGCATACTCCCTGCGGAACAGGCGGTCCTCGAAGGTGCGGCTCTCCACCTCCACGCCCGAGGCCAGGCGGAAGCGTCCGGGAGTGGCCTTCCCGGCGTGCCCCGGCCGCTGGCCCTCCATGCGGCCGATGGTTAGCACCGCGTCGAGGAGCGAGCCGGTGGGCTCCTCGTACCACTCGCTCGCCTCGTACCAGCCGTCCGCGGCCTTCAGCAGGTCGCCGCGCCGCAGGTCCTCCGTCGTGCGCAGGACGCGCGAGAGCGTGCGGCGGCGCGACAGGCCCCACCCGCCGATGAAGCGCTCCTGCTGCTCCGCGCCCACCGCGCCATGGTGGCCGGAGACGGGGATGCGCCGGCACCACGCCTCCGGCGAGAAGAGCCGGGGCACGTCCGCGGGCGGCGGCACCGGCTGGCTCTTCGCGCCGCGCTGGATGCGGGTGGCCTGGAGCTTCCAGCTGTAATAGCCGCCCGCCAGGACGGCGCCGGTGGTCTTCTCCCAGATGCGCCGGGCGAGATAGAACTCCGGCGCGTCCGCGTCGCACCAGAAGCTGACGGGCCCGTCGGCCGTGCGGTCATCGGCCCCGCCCTCCACGCACGTGACGGGCGTCCCGCCAATCTGCGTCGTCACGCGCGGGTCATCCTCGCTGGGAGGCGGAATGGGGCGCGGAGACGGCGGAGGCGCGCGCTCCCAGTCCACGGGGATGAGGAACCTCCGCTGGGGCGTGGCGGCGTGCGCCACCTTCACCGTGGCCTGGACCCAGACCCAGGGCGGCTGGATGGAGATGACCTCCAGCCTCGCGGTGGCGTCCAGCTTCCTCCGGGACTCGGGGCGTTTGAAGGAGCCGTGCTCGTACGTGTACTCGTACTCCACCGAGTCTCCGACGCGCGCCTCGCGCCACGCATTGCGCGGCGGGGCGGTCGCCGCGTCCGGGGCCGTGGCGACGACGGGCTGGGGCGAGTCGTCGTCGGACTCGTCACAGCCCGCGCCCGCCAGCAGGAGCGCGGCGCAGAACGCTGGAAGACGCTTTCTCACTCCGCGCAGCATCGCATGAGGGTAGGAGGGCCACCCAAGAAGGCTTTGGCAGGCAAGCAGACGGGCGCCGGAAGCTCAGCCCAGGTTGTGGAAGACGCGCTGCACGTCTTCGTCCTGCTCCAGTGAGTCCACCAGCTCGAGCACCTCGGTGGCCTTGTCCTCGGGCAGCTCGATGAGGTTCTGCGGCACGTACTCGGACTCGGCGGAGATGGGCGTCAGGCCCTTGGCTTCGATGGCGTGCTGCAGCTGGCCGAAGTCGGTGAAGGCGCAGTGGAGGATGAGCTGCTTCTCGCCCTTCTCACCCTTGCCCTCGCCCATGTCCGCGAGGCCGTGGTCGATGAGCTCCAGCTCCAGCTCGTCCGCGTTGAGGCCCTCGGGGTTGAGGCGGAAGACACCCATGCGCTGGAACATGAAGGCCACGCTGCCGGTGGTGCCCAGGTTGCCGCCGTACTTGTTGAAGTGCATGCGCACGTTGGCCACGGTGCGCACCACGTTGTCGGTGGCGGTCTCCACCAGCAGGGCGATGCCGTGGGGGGCGTAGCCCTCGTAGAGCACGATTTCGTAGTCGGCCGCCGTCTGGCCGCTGGCGCGCTTGATGGCGGCGTCGACCTTGTCCTTCGGCATGTTCGCGGCGCGGGCGTTCTGGAGCACCCGGCGCAGCGTCGAGTTCGTATCGGGATTGGGCCCACCCGACTTCACGGAGATGGCGATGTCCTTGCTGATCCGCGTGAACACCTTCGCCATCTTGTTCCAGCGGGCCATCATCGTGGCCTTGCGCGTCTCGAAAATGCGTCCCATGGGTGGGGATGTATAGGTCGGCGCCCTTCCGCGTGGCTACTCCCACGCGACATCACTCGCGGCGCTGTCCTGGGTGACCCTGGGACGACTACCGGGCCTGCTGCGCGGCGGGCAGCCGGTTCGCGGCGCCGGAGCCGGGCCCGGCGGCGAGGGCCTGGTCCATGTGCGGGTTGAGCCTGCCCAGCGCCATGAGCCCCGCCATGCGGTAGTCGGAGATGAGCGACCAGAGCGGGTACTTGAAGGAGGCCGGCTTGTTGCGCTCGATGACGAAGTGGCTGAACCACGCGAAGCCGTAGGCGGCGACGAGCGCGGCCGGCACGAGCAGCCCCCGCCCCGTCACGGCGGCGGTGATTCCGATGCCCGTGCCCAGGCTGGTGCCCACGAAGTGGAGCCAGCGCGTGGAGGGCAGCGCGTGCTCTCGCAGGTAGAACGGCCAGAACTCGGCGTAGGTCTGGATGCGGTCGGACATAGGGTGAAGTTGTGTCCAGGGGGAGGCCCCGCGTCAACCCGCCCCAGGTCGTAGCGTGTAGGCATGGGCCCGGCCGGATGCCCGCCAGCCAACCGTCCATGGGGCGGGCTTTCAGTCTCACGCGCAATTTGCGACAGGGTGCTGGCAGGGGGAAGTGAGGCGCTCCGCGAGGCGCGCGGCTCGTGGGAGACTGCGGGGCGATGGCGGATTGGATTCCCAAGCTGAATCCCGCGGTGGATCTGCGAAAGCTGGCGCTCAGCCCCGAGGAGGGCTTCGTGCTCTCGCGGCTGGACGGGGCCACGGCCGCGAGGAACCTCCCCGCCCTGACGGGGCTGCCCGTGGAGCGGTTGAGGACCATCCTCACGCGGCTCGTCTCCGAGGGCGCCCTGCTCCCCGCCGTCGCGAGTCCGGGTACGGCGCCGGCACAGACACCGGTGGCTGCCTCGGCCCCGACGCAAGCCGTGAGCCCCTTTCACGGCCACACGGCTCCGGCACAGGGCGCGAGCCCCATTCACGGCCACACGGTTCCGGTGCAGGGTGCACGCCCCCAGCCGGGTCCCCCCGGTGAAGTGGAGGAAGACCTCCCCACGCTGGACCTGACGGCCCGGGAGGCCGATGCGCCCCCTGAGGCCGGCGAAGCTCCGGACGACTCGGAGCCCGCGGACGACGAGCCGGAGGTCGCGCTGGGCAACTACCGCCAGCTCTTCGAGACACGGCTGCACCCGCTGCCCGAGGACCAACGCGTGGCGCACGCGCACGCGGCGGAGGACCCGGAGTTGTCGGCGCTGTGCTTCGACCCGGTGCCGGTGGTCATCAAGGCGGTGCTGGAGAACGCGCGCACGGGACTGGCGCATGCGCGGCTGGTGGCGCGCTACCACCGCAACCCGGTGGGGCTGGAGGCGCTGTGCGGGCGGGCGGCCTTCGCGGCGGACGCGGGCGTGCGGCGGTGGCTGGTGCGCAACCCGCAGCTCCCGGCGGGAATCTTCCGCCGGCTGTGGGGCGCGAGGCGTCTCATGGAGCTGCACAAGGTGACGAACGACCGCGACATCCCCGAGGGCACGCGGCGCTCGGCGCGCGAGGTGCTCCGGCAGCGCTTCGCCAGCGGGCCGGCCGAGGAGAAGGTGGAGCTCATCATCAACACCGAGGGCCGCTCGCTGGCGGCGCTCATCGGCCTGCCGGTGGACGGGAAGACGGCGTCGCTGCTGTGCGGGCGCACGTACCGCTCGCCCCTGCTCATCCAGAACATCGCGCGCTGGAGCGCGGCGCCGCCGGTCCTCATCGCGCACCTCCTGCGGCAGGAGGCGGTCCGCCGCCAGCCACAATTGCGCACGCTCCTCACCCGCCACCCCAACGCTCCCGCGGACGCGAAGCGCGGCCCCTGATTCAGGGAGCGGAAGCCGTCGGCGAAGCCTCACGGCTGCTCGTCCAGACCTGGCGGGCTACCGCCCAGGGCGGCCAGATGTTCCGCTCGACGATGCGGCGGCCCGGGAGCACCAACCCCGGCAACGGTCCGGACGCTCCCGGCACCGTACTGTTCGGAAATGTCGGGACATTTCGCGCCAGGCGGTCTCAACCGGTCATCGCAACGGCTCGGGCGAATACCTCGGCGGGGGTGTGCCAGTCGAGTGTCTGGCGCGGGCGGCTGTTGAGTTGGGCGGCGATAGCATCGAGTTGCTGCGCGCAGAGGTGGCTCAAGTCCATGCCCTTGGGCATGTACTGGCGCAGCAGGCCGTTGGTGTTCTCGTTGCTGCCGCGCTGCCAGGGGCTGTGCGGGTCGCAGAAGTAGACTTGCACGGCGGTGTCGAGGGTGAAGCGCACGTGCTCGGACATCTCCTTGCCCTGGTCCCAGGTGAGGCTGCGGCGCAGGGCGTCAGGCAGCTGGCCAATCTTGTGGGTGAGGGCCTGGCGCACGTGGCCCGCGGTGCGGCCCTCGGGCAGGTGCAGCAGCATGACGTAGCGGCTGTGGCGCTCCACCAGCGTGCCCACCGCGGACTTGCCTTGCTTACCGAGGATGAGGTCACCCTCCCAATGGCCTGGCACGGCCCTGTCTTCGACTTCGGGTGGACGCGCGCTCAGCATCAGCTTGTCCGGCAACTGGCCGCGTAGGTCCGTGCGCCCCTGGGGCCGGCGCTGGGTGCGGCCCGTGCGCAGACACGCGGTGAGCTCCTTGCGCAGGGCGCCGCGCGTCTGGACGTAGAGGCTGCGGTAAAGGGTTTCGTGGGACACGTGCAGCTCGGGGCAGTGCGGGAAGTCTCGCTTGAGACTGGCGGCAACCTGCTGAGGACTCCAGCACTCCTCCAGCCGCCGCTCCACCTCCTGGCGCAGCCGTGGGTACTCCTGCAGCTTCGTGTGCTTGGGACGCCGTGCCCGGTGCGTTGCGCCCCGCTCGCCGCGCCACGCCCGGTAGCGCTTGCGCCCACCGGTACGGGCCACTTCACGGCTGAGCGTGGAGGCCGCCCGGCCCAGGCGCCTCGCGATGGCACGCAGCGAGTCGCCCGCCCGCAGCCCCCGCGAGATTTCCTCGCGCTCCTGCACCGACAGCCGCAAAGCGGAACGCACGTGGGCCCTCTGCATCATGCTGCCCGCCCCAGGGCGCAGCCGCTGCAGCGTGCGCTCACTCACCCCAGCCGCCCGCGCTGCCGCCTCCAGCGTCTGCCCGGCCGCTACCGAGCGCCGCACCGCCAGCCAGTCCTCTGCACTCATCCTGCCGAGCTTGCCTCGCCTCTGCACCGGACACCTCCCCGGATGCACGCCGCTATGCCGTGCATCCCGACTGGTGCGTTCACCGGTTGAGACCGCCGCGCCACAAAACCCCCGACATTTCCGAACAGTACGCCCCAGACCCCGTCCCGGCCCCCCTCATGCCAACCCCCTCCCCATGACTGACCTCGGGGCCGAACACCGGCCGCAACTTTCCCCGCCGGAATGGGTTCCTGCTCGAATGCTCCTGCGTGCCCTGCTCCTGGCCCTCGTCTGCGTCGCGTGTGCGTGCGCAGCCGCCACACCGGACGAAGCCCCGGACGCGACTCCGGATGCCGGCGAGGAGGTCCCCGCGGACGCCGGCGTGAATGCCTCCCTGGATGCCGGAGTGGATGCCGGCACGGACGCGGGCGCGACGCAGGTGCTCATCTTCCCCGGGGACGACGCGAGCTGGCCGACGGTGGACCCGGCCAGCGCGGGCTGGGACGTGGCGAAGCTGAACGCGGCGCTCGACTTCGCGGGCTCTCGCAACACCCGCTCGCTCGTCATCCTGCAGGACGGTCGAATCCTCGCGGAGCGCTACTGGGCGGTGGGCCCGAACTTCATGCGCGACATCGCCTCCGCGCAGAAGAGCATCGTCTCGGTGCTGGTCGGCATCGCGGTGGAGAAGCAGCTCCTCACGCTCGACGAAACCGTCTCCGGCGTGCTCGGCGCCGGCTGGTCGAACGCGGACGCGGAGGCCGAAGCCCGCATCACCGTGAGGCACCTGCTGACCATGACGAGCGGCCTGGGCCTGACGCTCGAAGCGCAGGCGGCGCCCGGGACGACATGGCTGTACAACAACGACGCCTACCATCGGCTCCAGCTCGTGCTCGAGAAGCGCAGCGGCCTGGGCATCGACGCGCTCTCGCGGGCCTGGCTGTTCCAGCCGTTGGGCGCGACGCACAGCGAGTGGGCGCCGCGCGCGCAGGCCGACAGCCAGGGACTTCCCCTCTGGGGCCTGTCGATGAGCGCACGAGACTTCGCCCGCTTCGGACTGCTGATGATGGCGGACGGAGCGTGGAACGGGACGCAGGTCGCGCCCTCGGCGTACCTGGCCACGGCGACCCGCCCGTCGCAGGCGCTCAACCCCGCCTATGGCCAGCTCTTCTGGCTCAACGGCCAGGCCTTCACGCTGATACCGCCCGGGAGCGCCCGCATCGACGGCCCGCTCATCCCCAGCGCGCCGCAGGACGTGTTCGCGGGCCTGGGCAAGGACGACCAGAAGGTCTACGTGAGCCGCTCGCTGCGCCTCGTGGTGACGCGGCTGGGAGCGCAGGCCGGCACCCGCACGGCGGAGACGCTCTCCGACTTCGACGAGGAGCTGTGGTCGAGGCTCATGGACGCGCGGCACTGAGTCCTTGCCGCACGAAGGCCGGGCTGGTATCCGCGAACTCCCTGGCGCATCCCGCTCGCGCTGCTGTCGCGTACCCGGAGCGGTCGAACCGTCAGGAGGAGCCGTGAGCCACCCCGTCGTCCGTATCGGTCTCGTGGGAGACCGCAGTCCCACCGTGCGCGCGCATGGTGCCATCCCCGTGGCCCTGGAGCTCGCGAGCCGGGCAGTCGGTGTGTCGGCCCCCGAGCTGACCTGGTTGAGCACGCGCCAGCTGGACGGAGTGCGCGAGGACACGCTCACCCCGTTCGCCGGAATCTGGTGCGTGCCCGGCAGCCCCTACGAGAGCATGGACGGCGCGCTCGCGGCGATTCGCGTGGCGCGCGAGCAGGGCATCCCGTTCCTCGGCACCTGCGGCGGCTTCCAGCACGCGCTCATCGAGTTCGCGCGCCACGTGCTCGGACTGCGCGAGGCGGACCATGCCGAGTCCAATCCGGACGCGGCCCTGCCGCTGGTCGGCGCCCTCTCCTGCTCGCTGGTGGGCACGCGGGGCAAGGTGACGCTGACGGCGGGCTCCCACGCGGCCCGGGCCTTCGGCCGCACCGAGTCCACCGAGTCCTACCACTGCAACTACGGGCTGAATGCGAGCTACCGGCACGTGCTCGACGGCGCGCCGTTGAAAATCACCGGCGAGGACGAAGAGGGCTCCGTGCGCGTGGTGGAGCTCGCGGAGCACCCCTTCTTCCTCGCCACGCTGTTCCAGCCCGAGCTCAGCGCGAGCACGGGCCAGCCCCATCCGCTCGTCCAGGCCTTCCTCGCGGCGGCCTCCGCCCGGGCGGCCCGGATGCAGTCCGCGAAGCACACCGGCTGACTCGAGGCGTGCGCCGGGTGAACCTCCGTGGGGACCCCCCCTCTCCGCACGTGAACATGCGAGACAGGGGCCCGATACGTTGGCGAGCCTCGGCGCTCGAACTCCACGGCGCGGAGGCTCGCCACGGGCTGCGATACGGGCCGCCCGATGAGCCGCCGTGATGGAGCCTCAGCGCTTGAACGCCACCGCCACCGCGTCCGCGAGCGACGTCGTCGGCCGGCCGATGAGGCGGCGCAAATCACCGGAGCTGTCATTCAGCTCGCCGCGAGAGGCGCCGACGTCGGAGTCCGCCAGAATCTCCGCGAACGGCCCCGGCACGCCGGCTCCCGTGAGCACTCCCTGGTACTGCTGCGCCGGCAGGTTGTTGTAGGCAATGGGCTTGCCCGCCTTGCGAGACACCTCGGCGGCGAGCTCGGCCATGGTGAACGGGACGTCACCCGCCAGCTCGTACACCTTGTTCTCCTGCCCCGGCGTGGTCAGCACCGCCGCCGCGGCCGCCGCGTAGTCCGCCCGGGTGGCCGCCGCGACACGCCCCTCGCCTGCGCTGCCCACGAGCGCGCCGTGCGCCAGCGCGGGCCCTAGGTTCTCGGTGTAGTTCTCGAAGTACCAGCCATTGCGCAGGAACACGAAGGGCAGGCCCGAGGCGCGAATGGCCTCCTCGGTGGCCTTGTGCTCTCCGGCCAGCGCCATGCGCGTGCTGTCCGCGTGCAGGATGCTCGTGTAGGCCAGCAGCCGGACTCCGGCCTTCTTCGCCGCGGCAATCACCGCCTGATGCTGCGCGGCCCGCTGACCCACTTCGTTGGAGGAGATGAGCAGCACCTTCTCCACCCCGGCCAGCGCCGGCCCGAGCGTCTCCGGCCGGCTGTAGTCCGCCTGTCGTACCTGCACGCCGCGCGCGGCGAAATCCCCTGCCTTCGCGGGGTTGCGCACAGCGACGGCGACCTGGCTGGCGGGGACCTTCTTGAGCAGCTCCTCGACGACGAGACGACCGAGCTTCCCGGTGGCGGCGGTGACGAGAATCATGGGGTGAATCTCCTGGCGTGAGCACTTCGTTGAATCGCGAGACTCACCGTAACGGCGGTACTAACTATTCGTAAGTACCTACCTTGAGGTAAGTTACTGGCATGGCGACGACGAAGGGGCCCCGGCACCTGAGCCGGATGATGACGAAGCTGGCGGAGCAGCATGGCGACGTGCACGCGGCGGACTGCCCTTCCCGTGGCGTCCTGGAGCACGTCACCAGTCGCTGGGGCGTGCTGGTGCTGGTCGCCCTGGTGGACGGCACGCACCGCTTCAGCGAGCTGCGGCGGAAGGTGTCCGGGGTGAGCGAGAAGATGCTCGCCCAGACGCTGCATGCGCTGGAGGAGGACGGCTTCGTGCTGCGCGAGGTCCACCCGGTGATTCCGCCGCACGTGGACTACACCCTCACGCCCCTGGGCGAGGAGGTCGCCGGACACGTCGAGGCGCTGACCGACTGGATTGAGGAGAGCCTGCCCCGCATCCTCGAGGCGCGGGCCCGGCAGGCGAAGACTCCCCGCAAGAACGCCAGCGAGCCCAGGGCCCGCCGGGTCACGGCCTCCGGGCGGTGAGGATGGGCTGGTAGAAGCCCGTCTCCTCGGGCAGGTACCACCGCGTGTCCATGAGGCCGGCCCGCGTCAGGGCCCGCTCCAACTCCACGCGGTGGAGGGCGCGGTACACGCCGGTGTGCTCGGTGGTCTGCCAGCCGCTGCCCTCGGGGCGCAGGATGAACTGGTGCACCGTGTACATCCGGCCGTCGGCGGACCAGTCCCAGAGCTGGAAGAGGATGCGGCGTCCCTCGGGGGCATCGAGCACGCGCTCCGAGGTGAAGCGCGGCTGCTGCGCCACCAGCGTGTCGTAGTCGCGGATGCTCAGCGCCAGCAGTCCTCCGGGGGTCAGCTTCGCCGCCATGGCGCGCGCGGCCGCGTCGAGGTCCTCGTCCGTCAGCAGGTGCGGCACCGCGTTGTCGAAGGCGAGCACCACGGGGAAGAGGCCTGCCACCTGCGTGTCCAGCGTGCGCATGTCCGCCACGCCGGTGGTGAGGGTGACATTCATGGCGCGGGCCTCGCGCTCGGCGCGGGCCACGGCGGCGGGGCTCAAGTCGGTGGCGTGGACGTTGTAGCCGCGAGCCGCCAGTCCCAGCGCCTGGGTGCCGATGCCACACGCGCAGTCCAGCACGCGGCGGGGGGGAGGCGCGCCGCAGCGGCGCAGCAGGGCATCCAGCGCGGCGCCCTGCCGCTCCACCGACTGCGCCCAGTTGGCGAAGAGCAGGTGGTACTCCTCCGCCAGCCCCTCGTAGAACCCCAGCACCGCGTCACTCATTGCGGCGTGTCCTACCACTCATGACCGGGCGCGCACCTGCCCTCGTACGCACAGGCGTCACGCGGTGGACCGTGGACGTCACGGCCCGAAGGAGCGCCCCTCGAGCGCCTCGATGGCGGCGCGGATGGGCGCCGGGACGGGGACCTTCTCGTGGGTGCCGTACTTCAGGGTGACGATGACGCAGCCGCCCCGGGTGTAGAGGATGCCGTCCTCCTCGCCCGCCACCGCGTGTTCAATCGTGATGGACGAGCTGCCGATGCGGCTCACGCGGGTGCCGGCCAGCAGGCGCGCGGGGAAGACGACGGGGCGGAGGTACTCCGCATTCGTCGCCGCGAGGATGGGGCCGATGCCGCCCGGCGTCCTGTCCTCCCCCGCGCCCGAGGTGCTGGTGAGGCCGACGCGGGCGAAGTAGGCGATGCGGGAGGTCTCGAACCAGGTGAAGGTGCGGGCGTTGTTGACGTGGCCGAAGGCGTCCATCTCGCTCCAGTGGAGCGTGAAGGGGACGACCACGGGGAAATCCTCGAGGGGGGAGTGCGACATGCCGGCCAGGGTGCCCCAGGCCGGGCGTCCAGGGAACGGCGAACCGCGCCTGCCTGCCCTCCAGACAAGTGGCACCGCCGTGGTAATTCATGGGGGTCATGCGCTCCCGCCTCCTGATTCCCGTGCTCGCCGTCACCGGCACCGCCGCGCTGTCCTGGGCCCGCGAGCCGGCGCCCGTGTCCGCGAATCCCGCCGCACCAGCGCCCCAGCCGGCCCCCGCCGCCGTGAAGCCCCTCGCGCAGGTGCCCCAGCCGGCCACGGCTTCCGCGCCCACGGCAGCGCCCACCACGGCGGCCGCACCCGCGAGCCCACGCGGGCCCGTGTCAGCCCCCACGAGCGCAACCGCCACGTCGTCGGCCCCCGCACCCGCGAACCCCGCCACGCCCACCGTGCGCTACCGCGTGCCCACCTCGGAGGCCCCGCGCCACGTCATCGCCGGGGGCAAGGGCCGCGCGACGCTGCTCCTCAACCCGTCCACCGGCGCCACCGCCGCGTCCGTCACGCTGCTGGAGTTGCAGCCCGGCGCGGAGGTGCCCGAGCACATCCACGATTCGAGCGCCGAGATTCTCTACATCGAGGAAGGCACGGCGGAAATGACCGTCTCCGGAGAGAAGCTGCGCGTCGGCAAGGGAGACGCCGTCTACATCCCCGCGGGAGCGAAGCACTCGGCGCGCGTGTCGCCGGGCCCGACGTTCAAGGCCGTGCAGGTATACGCCGGCCCCGGCCCCGAGCAGCGCTTCACGCAGGGCCCCCGGGAGAATGCCCCCCATGGCCGGTGAGCGGAACACGGCGGCCGCGCGCGCGGACGAGCCCACCGGCTCCTCACCCGCCCTCCCCGTCGCCGAGCGCCTGCAGCCGGTGTCGCCGCGCGAAGGACTGCCCATCTCCGACAGCGGCATGGCCACGCATCCGCGCCAGCGCGCGGACATGGTGCGCTGGCTGCACCCGGCGCAGTTGCTGCGCACGGGCCTGGACGCGCTGGTGGCGGCGGTGTTCGGCGCGCGAGCGGACCACCGCCTCATCGAGGCCGTGGTGCGGCCGCAGGCGCCCTACTTCGACTACTCGCAGGAGGCGCTTCCCGAGGGCGACTTCTGGCTCGACTACGTGGCGGACACGGGGGACGGGTGGAACTCCACGTACACCGTGGCCCGGCTGCTCGCGCTGCCCCGGCTGACGCTGCCCGTGCGCGGCATCTCGCGGGGTGAGCCCTACGAGACGAAGCGCGGGCGGGTGCTCGTGTTCGGCGGGGACGGCGTGTACCCGGGGGCCAGCCGCGAGGTGTACGAGGAGCGACTGGTGCAGCCCTACGAGGCGGCCATGCGCCGCACGCAGGCGCCCAACCCGGACCTGTTCGTCATTCCGGGCAACCACGACTGGTACGACGGCCTGTCCGCCTTCATGCGGCTGTTCTGCGCGAACCGGTGGATTGCGGGCCGGCGCACGCGGCAGAGCCGCAGCTACTTCGCGCTGAAGCTGCCGCACCGCTGGTGGCTCATCGGCACGGACGTGCAGCTCAACAGCGACATCGACGTGCCCCAGGTGGAGTACTTCCGCGAGGTGGCCCAGCACATGGGGCCGGATGACCGCGTCATCCTCTGCAACGCGGAGCCCGCGTGGATTCTCGCGGCGGCCGCGCGGCGCAAGGGCAGCTACCTGGAGAACAACCTGGAGTACCTCCAGGAGAAGGTGCTGGGCCGGCGCATCAGCGTCTTCCTCGCGGGCGATTTGCACCACTACCGCCGGCACGAGGACGCCGCGGGCCGGCAGAAAATCACGGCGGGCGGAGGCGGCGCCTTCCTGCACCCCACGCACGCTCCGGCGGCGCACGTGCTGCGAGACGGCTACACACTCCAGAAGAGCTTCCCGGACGAGCGCACGTCGCGGAAGCTGGCGCGAAAGAACCTGCTGCTCATCCGCTACAGCCCGCTCTTCGGGTTGATAACGGGGGCGCTCTACCTGTTGCTCGCGCTCGCGGCGTACGCGGAGGTGGGCTCGCTGGGGCTGACGCAATTGCCGAAGGTGGTGATGGCGGTGGCCAACAGCATGGTGAGCCGGCCATGGACTCTGGTGCTGGGGCTGGGCACCATCGGCGGGCTCATCGGCTTCGCGGACCCGCACTTCGGGAAGTGGCGGACGCTGGCGGGGACGCTCCACGGGCTGGGCCACATCCTCGGCGCGTTCTTCACGGCATGGGCGGCCACGTACTTCACGGTGAGCTGTCTGGGCGTCTGTCCGGACCTGACGGCGGACGGGCTCAACTGCGCGGACGGCTGGGCGCACCTGGCGGGCAAGTTCCTGCTGTCCTCGGGCTTCACCTTCCTGTTCGGCTTCCTGGTGGGCCCGTTCGTCATGGGGCTGTACCTGTGGCTGAGCGTCAACTTCTTCGGGGCCCACTCCAACGAGGCGTTCATCTCGCTGGCGCTGCCGGACTGGAAGAACTTCCTACGCCTGCACATCAACGAGGACGGGCACCTCATGGTGTACCCGGTGGGCGTGGAGCGCGTGCCGCGCGAGTGGAAGGCGACACACGCGGGCCCCTACGCGCCCGCCTTCGACCCGGATGACCCGAAGGCCACGGCGCCGGTGCTCATCGAGCCGCCCATCCGCGTGTAGCCGGAGGCACACGTGCGGTAGCCTCCCGATGCCACCTGGCCCGGCTTCCGGGTGGCGCTCCCGGATGACCGGCCCACGCGGTGCCGTGCGCTCCCGGAAGCAGCCCGTCCACCGGATGAGGGGTTCTCGATGCGCGGCATGAAGCAGGCGGTGGGTGTCCTCGCGCTCCTGGTCGCGTTCCCCGCGTGGGCCAGTGACATGTGCGAACTGGGCGCGCTGGTCTTCCTCCCGCCCGTCTTCCTCTGCGCCGTCATCGCCTTCTTCGTCGGGCTGGTGGTGCGCGGGTCCACGGCCGCGCTCGTCTGGATGCTGATTCTGGGGCTGTGCGCCATTCCCACCTTCGGCCTGGCCGCCATCTCCGTGGGCGGCGCGTACCACGGCTCGGAGTTGAGGCATGTGACCATGTTCAACGTCTCGGCCTGGGCCATGGTCACGCTGGTCGCGGCGTACGTCTGGTGCTTCTGGCGGCTGCTCCGCGTGAAGGGGCCGCCGCCAGCGGACACCCAGGTGGACCCCGGAACCTGACGCGGCTGCCCGCCCCACGGCCGACGGAGCAGCCGATGCCTGGACAGCAGGCAGCCGTCCGGGGCTCCCCATCCGTCACATGAATCTCCACCGTGTGGAGCCTTCCAACCCAGGGACAAGGAGGCTTCACGTGACGACTCGAAAGAACGCGACGATTCGGAAGACGGCGGCGGCGGTGCTCCTCTCCACGGCGCTGCTGGGCGCGGGCTGCGCCACTCCGGGGAAGCGGACGGCGACGGGCGCGGCCGTGGGCGGAGTCGCGGGCGCGGGCGCGGGTGCCATCGCCGGTGGCTGGAAGGGCGCGGCCGTGGGCGCAGCGGCGGGAGCGGCCGTGGGCGGCGGCGTGGGCAACTACCTCGACAAGCGCGCGCAGGAACTGGAGAAGGTCGCCGAGACGCGCAAGACGGACCACGGCCTGCTGCTGAACCTCCAGAGCGAGCTGCTCTTCGAGACCAACAGCGCCGTGCTCACCCGGGACGCGGTGGCGCGGCTGACGCAGATTGGCGACATCCTCGCGAAGTACCCGGATGACCGCCTCACCATCGAAGGCCACACGGACAGCCGGGGCACGGAGCCCTACAACGAATCGCTGTCGCTGCGGCGCGCGGACGCGGTGGCACGCGTGCTCAAGGGGCGCGGCGTGGAGGAGCGGCAGATGGTGGTGCTCGGCCAGGGCGAGACGGAGCCCGTCGCCCCCAACACCACCGACGAGGGCCGCACCGCCAACCGGCGCGTCGAGCTGCACATCGACATGCCCCAGGTGACCCGCGCGGGCTGATGCGCCACCGCGAGCCTTCCTCCGGCGGGCCCGCCGGAAGGAATGTTCCTTCCGCTTCCGCTTCCGCCGGAGCCCGGGCGGCTGAGCCACCGCGCTCCCCCCCGAGCGGCGGGTCGGCGGAAGGAACGTTCCTTCCACTTCCGCCCGGGCCCGGGCGGCTGAGCCACCGCGCCCCCCGAAGCGGCGGGTCGGCGGAAGGAACGTTCCTTCCGCTTCCGCCCGGGCCCGGGCGGCTGAGCCACCGCGCCCCCCGAAGCGGCGGGTCGGCGGAAGGAACGTTCCTTCCGCTTCCGCCGGGGCCCGGCGGGCGACGCCGACCTGCTGCATCCCGGGGTAGAAGGACGCCATGGACGTCTGCATCTTCCTCACCCCGCCCGAGGGACTCACCGGCCTGCTCACCCCGGAGCGGCTCACGGTGTTCCGCGCGTGGTTCATCCACGAGTGGACCCAGGACGCGCCTCCGGGTGAGCAGGAACTAGAGGAAGACCTCCAGGCCACGGTGACGCTGGTGGACCACCTCCTCCAGCAGGGCGCGTCCACACTGGCCCGGCCGCCGGAGCGCCTCCAAGGCTCGGTGGTGGACCTGCTCGACGAGCTCTCCGACTTCTTCACCCGGGGCGAGCACGGCGAGGACCACGCCCTGGTGCTGGCCACGGACCGCAAGCCGGAGGACCGCGACGTCCAGGCGGCGGAGGCCGTCATCGGCTCGGCCTGCCCGGAGCGGACGCGCCAACTCTGGAGGCACCTCGCGTGGGGCCGCGCGCCGGGCATGGAGGTGGGCCAGGGCATCGGCCTGAAGCGCCAGGTTCCCTCGCTGGGGTACTGGACGGCCACCGAAGCGAAGCAGGTGCGCGAGGACCTGCGCGAGCACCTGGGCGGGCCGCCGGACTACAAGCCCGTGCGCGGCATGGCGCGCTTCACCTCCATGCTCCAGCGCGGGCTGTCGCTCGCGAGCAGAGGGGACCCGGCTGTCGCCCTGGACGCGGTGACGCACGCGGTGGACCGCGCGGCCCGCGAAGGCTCGGGGCTGCTCTTCGCCCGCTGACGCTCCCTGCATATCCTGCTGCTGCCCGTCCCCCCTGAAGGAGCCTCACGTGCGCCGTCTCGCCCTGCTCTCCGTCCTCCTGCTGGGTCTCACCGCGAGCCGCTCCTCCGCCGCACCGGCCCCACTCCGCGAGCGCATCGACGCCTTCGTGCAGGCGGAGCTGAAGCGGCAGGATGTTCCTGGCGTCGGCATCGGCATCGTGAAGAACGGCAAGGTCCTCGTGGCGAAGGGGTACGGCTTCGCCAACCTGGAGCATCAGGTGCCGGCCGGGCCGCAAACCCTCTTCCAGGCGGGCTCGCTCGGAAAGCAGTTCACCGCGATGGCGGTGATGCTCCAGGTGGAGGCGGGGAAGCTCCAGCTCACGGACCCGCTGACGAAGTTCTTCCCCGGAGCCCCCGCGTCGTGGGCCGGCATCACCGTGCGGCACCTCCTGAACCACACCTCCGGCCTGCCGGACCTGGAGGGCACGCTCGACTACCGGAAGGACTACACCGACGAGGACCTCGCACGCTTCGCCCAGGCGCTGACGCTCGAGTTCGCCCCCGGCTCGCGCTGGTCCTACAGCAACACCGGCTACGTCCTGCTGGGCATCATCGTGAATCGCGTCTCCGGCACGTTCTACGGCGACGTGCTGCGGGAGAAGGTCTTCAAGCCCGCCGGCATGACGACGGCGCGCATCATCAGCGAGGAGGACATCATCCCCCACCGCGCGGCCGGCTACCGCCTCGTCAACGGAACGTTGAAGAACCAGGAGTGGGTGTCGCCCTCGCTCAACACCACGGCGGACGGCTCCATGTATGTGTCCGTGCGGGACATGATTGCGTGGGACGCGGCCGTCCAGGCGCGGGCCATCCTCACCCCGGAGAGCTGGAAGGAAATCCTCACGCCCGCGCCGCTCACCAGCGGCGCCACGTTTCCGTATGGCTTTGGCTGGCAGCTCGACGAGCGGGCCGGAAAGCCGCTGCACCAGCACACGGGTGCATGGCAGGGCTTCACGAGCTACTTCGGCCGCTACCTCGGAGAGGGCCTCTCCCTCGTCGTGCTGACCAACTCCGCGAACGCCAACCCCTCGCGCTTCGCGCAGGGCCTTGCCGCCCTCATCAACCCCGCGCTCGCCCCGCCGGCCCTCACCACCCCCATCGAGGACCGCGAGCCCCGAATCACCGCGCAAGTCACGGCGCTGCTGGAGAAGGCCCGCGATGGAAGGCTCGCGCCGGCCGACTTCGCGTACGTCCGCGCGGGGTTCTTTCCGGACATCGCGAAGCTGTACCAGGACCAGCTGAACACGCTGGGGCCCGCGGGCCGGCTGGTGCTGGTGGAGCGGCGCACGCTGGGTGATGACCGCGTGTACACGTACCTCGTGACGTTCGGGACGAAGACCTTTCGCCTCATCGTGGGGCTCGCGCCGGACGACCGGCTGTCGTCCTTCGGGATGCGGCCACAGTAGGCGCGGACGACGGCGCGGACGACACCGTCACGCGAGGCTGCGCGCCAGGCTGCCCAGGGTGGACACGGCGCCCTCGATTCGGGGCGTCCACGGATGGCCACAGCTCAGCCGGATGAAGTTCCGGTACGAGTCCGGCCGCGCGGAGAAGATGGGCCCGGGAGCGATGCTCACGCCCGCCTCCAGCGCCTTCGCGTGCAGGTCCAGCGCGTCCACGCGCGGAGGCAGCTCCACCCAGAGCAGCGAGCTGCCCGAGGGGCGGGCCACGCGGGTGCCCTCGGGGAAGTGCTCGGCCACGGCCTCGGCCATGCGCTCCACCTGCGCGGCGAGCCGGCGTCGCAGGGCGCGCAGGTGCCTGTCGTAGCCACCCTCCTGGAGGAAGCGCGCAATCGCCAGCTGCGGCAGCGTGGCGGTGGCCACGGTGTGGGAGAACTTGAGCAGCTCCACGCGCTCGCGGAAGCGGCCCGGGGCCACGAAGCCCACGCGGAAGCCCGGGGCGAGCGTCTTGGAGAACGAGCCGCACAACAGCACGTTGCCCGTCGTATCGAACGCCTTGCATGTGCGCGGGCGCTCCGGGCCGAAGTGCAAATCGCCGTAGATGTCGTCCTCGATGAGGGGCACGTCGCGCTCGGCGAGCATGGCCACCAGTCGCTTGCGGTGCTCTTCCGGCATGCAGCTTCCCACCGGGTTGCTGAAGCTGGGCACCACCAGCACCGCGGCCACGCGCCGCCGCTCCAGCGCAGCCTGCAGCGCGTCCAGCTCCATGCCGGTGCGGGGGCTGCTCGGAATCTCCAGCGCGCGCAGCCCGAGCGCCTCAATCGCCTGCAGCGTGCCGTAGTACGCGGGGGACTCAATCGCGATGGTGTCACCGGTGCGCGCCACGGCGAGCAGGCACAGGTTGATGGCCTCGGACGCGCCGCACGTGGTGATGAAGTCCTCGGGGGACAACGCGCAGCCCCAGTCGAGCGAGCGGCGGGCGAGCTGCTGGCGCAGCTCCAGGCAGCCGGGAGGCAAATCGTAGAGGATGCCGGTGTCACCCGCCTCGCGGGTGAGGGCGTTGAGCTCGCGGTACAGCCTCCGGGTGGGCAGCAGCTCGGGGGCGGGTGATGCGGTGCCGAACTGCACGAGGCGTGAATCGCGTGCGGAGCGGTACACGCGGGCCACCAGCGCGCTCACGGTGACGGGCATGGCGGCGGCGGCGGGCCGGGACACCAGGGGCTCGGCGAGGCGGGGGCGCTCGCGGCGGCGCACGTAGTGGCCGGACTGCGGGCGCGTCTCGATGAGGCCGACGGATTCCAGGTGGAGGTACGCCTGGAGCACGGTGGAGATGCTCACGCGCTCGCGGAGGCTGAGCTGCCGCACCGACGGCAGCCGGTCTCCCGCTCGCAGCGTGCCCGCGGAGATGGCGTCTCCCAGCCGCTCGGCCACCTGCTCGTACAGCTTCGGTCTATGCGCCAGCGCGCCCATGCGTCCTCCCGGGTGTGTCGCTTCCCGGCCGTCATCGGTACCCGGCCCGCGTCTCGCGGAACAGATACAGCTCACCGGCACAGTGACCGGCACAGTTCTGCCGCCTACCACTGTACCGGTCACAATCTAAATACCCTGCATCTGTTCTGTTCTTCCCGCCGGGCGCATGTTGCGCGGGACAGGAGGAGGCGGCGATGACGGTGACTCCCACCTTCACGATTCACGACTGGATGCGGGCCCTGGCGGAGCGGCTGAGGCCCGGGGCGCGCGGGGACGGGAGCGCGGGGCCGCTGTGCCTGGTGCGAGGCGCCATGTGGACCACGCACCTGCACGGCGGCGAGCACCTGGCGCTCACCTGCGTCGACGGGCAGCTGTGGCTCACGTGCGAGGGAGACGCGAGGGACTACGTGCTCGGCCCCGGGGACACGGTGCACGCGGACGCGCCCGGGCACGTGGTGGTGCAGGCGCTGCGGCCCGCGAGCCTCTGCCTCGCGCGGTGGCCGGCGGGAGTCGGGCGGGAGCCACGACTCCACGGACCGGAGGCCTGCGCACCATGACGGCACAGTCGAGGACGCAAACAGCGCCGCCCCGCGCATCGGCGGCACGGCCCCCCAGCCCGGAGACGCACGGCCCATGACGGCACAGTCGAGAACGCAAACCGCGCCGCCCCGCGCGGCGGCACAGCCCCGTGGCCCGGAGACGCACAGCCCATGACGGAACAGTCGAGAACCCGCGAAGGACTCCTGCTCGGCGGGCTCGGAGTCCTCGCCTTCAGCCTGACGCTGCCCGCGACCCGCGCCGCCGTGCCGGAGCTTGGCAGCACGATGGTGGGACTCGGGCGCGGGCTGGTCGCGGCAATGCTCGCGGGCATCCTGCTGGCCTTGCGGCGCGAGCGGCTCCCCGAGCGGCGCCACTGGCCCCGGCTCGCGCTCGTCGCGGCTGGCGTGGTGGTGGGCTTCCCGCTGCTCTCCGCGCTGGCCATGCGCGACATCCCCGCCGCGCACGGTGCCGTGCTGGTGGGCCTGTTGCCCGCGGCCACCGCCGTGGCGGCCGTGTTCCGCGCCCGCGAGCGCCCCTCCGTCACCTTCTGGCTGGTGAGTGCCGCGGGCCTCGCCGCCGTGCTGGCCTTCGCGGCGGCGCAGGGCGCGGGGAAGCCCACGCAGGGAGACGGGCTCGTGCTCCTCGCGGTGGCGGCCGCGGCGGTGGGCTACGCCGAGGGCGGAGCGCTCTCCCGGGAGCTCGGCGGCTGGCGCGTGCTGTGCTGGGCGCTGGTGCTGTCCGCACCGGTGCTGCTGCCCATCGTCGCGCTCCACCTCGACGCACGCATGCTGCACGCCAGCCCCCGGGCCTGGGCCGGCTTCGCCTACGTCTCGGGCGTGAGCATGTTCCTCGGCTTCTTCGCCTGGTACCGGGGCCTCGCCCTGGGAGGCGTCGCCCGCGTCAGTCAAATCCAGCTCCTCCAGCCCCTGCTCACCATGGGCTGGTCCGCGCTGCTGCTCGGCGAGGAGGTGGGGCGCGGCACGCTGGGCGCCGCGCTGCTCGTGGTGGGCTGCGTGCTCGCGAGCGCGCGCAGCCGCATCCAGCGGCTGCCCGCGCCCGACGCCTCGCTCAAGGCACCGTGAGGATTTCGGCGCCCTTCTCGTTGACGAGGAGGGTGTGCTCGAACTGGGCGCTGCGGCTGCCATCGGAGGTGACGGCGGTCCACCCGTCGTCCCACGTCCGGCTGCCCCACCCGCCCAGGTTGATCATCGGCTCCACGGTGAAAATCATCCCGGGCTCCATGACGGTGGTGGACTCGGGCTCGTAGTAGTGGGGAATCTGCAGGGACGTGTGGAACGTCTCGCCGATGCCGTGGCCGCAGTAGGCGCGCACCACGCTCATGCCGTGCTTCGTGGCGTGGTCTTCAATCGCGCGGCCGATGTCGCTGATGGGCCGGCCCGGCTTCACCGCGGCGATGCCAACGTCCAGGCACTCGCGCGTCACCTTCACCAGCCGCTGGCTCTCCGCGTCCACGTTGCCGACGAAGTAGGTGGCCGAGCAGTCACCGTGCACGCCATCCAGGTAGATGGTGATGTCCAGGTTGACGATGTCGCCGTCCTCCAGCGCGCGGCTGTCGGGGATGCCGTGGCAGACGACCTCGTTGACCGAGGTGCAGAGCGACTTGGGGAAGTTGTGGTAGTTCAGCGTGCTCGGGTAGCCGCCGCGCTTGATGTACGCCTCGTGCGTAATCGCATCCAGCTCGTCGGTGGTGATGCCCGGGCGCACGTGGGCGGCCACCTCCTGGAGCACCTCGGCGGCGGCCTTGCAGGCGCGGCGCATGCGGGCGATGACGTCCGGCGTGTTGATTTCCGAGGCATTGCCGCGGCGCCCCGGCCGGCCCGTGGCCGCGTAGTCCGGGCGGGGGATGTGCAGGGGCACGTCGCGGCGCGGGCCGACGATGCCGGGACGCACGCCCTTGCGAGCGGCGTCCGGCCCCTTCTTGCGGGCCTCGACGGCGTCGGCGCCACGGTGGCACTTCTTGTACTTGGCGCCACTGCCGCACCAGCAGGTGTCATTGGGGCCGGGCAGGACGGCCGGGGGCGTACGGGGAACGGCGGTGGTCATGATTCACCTCCAACGCTGAGCTGCTCGGAGTGTCGGGCGCGCATCCAGCGCACCACCTGGGGGCGGAGCCAGAGCCGGGGGCGGCCCGCGCCCAGGTCCAGCACCGGCCGCGGCATGTCCGGGTAGCGGCGCAGGTAGGTGCTGACGCTGTTGGTATGGCTCAGGCGCAGCAACCCGGCCACTCCCTGGGCGTCGATGAGGTCTTCGGTCTTCACCATGGGACACATGTGGGCGTGTCTATACCCATAGACACGCCTCCGTGCACGGCTTCTTTCCGGAAGGCCCCCGGCGGGCGCCTCCCGGAGGACACCGGGGGGCCGGGCGTTCCGACGGATGGACGCCCGCCCCGGAGGACACACCAGGTCTCCACAAGCCAACTCAACCTGCTAGGTTGATTAGATTCCAGGAGACTCTCAAGGTCATGTCCACGAACATCCCCCAGGTGAACCCGGAGACGCTGCCACCCGGTACGGTGGTGGGTGGCTGCTGGCGCCTCCTCGAGCGGCTGGGAGCGGGCGGCTACGGCGCGGTCTACAAGGTGGAGGCCACCCAGGACCCGGGCCGCTACTTCGCGCTCAAGCTGGCGCGGCAGCCCTTCGAGCCGCGCTCGATGCGCGAGCTGACCCTGCTGCTGGACAAGGCCGTCCACCCGCACGTGGTGGCCGTCCACGCCTGCGGGCGCTGGCCGGACGTCGTCACCGGGCACTTCTTCTTCGTCATGGACTGGGTGCCCGGCCCCGCGCTCCACCTCTGGGCGGACCTCCACAATCCGTCCTTCCAGCAGTTCGTGGACACCGCGCGCCGGGTGGCGCTCATCCTGGACACGCTGCACGCCGGGGGCGTCCTGCACCGGGACCTCAAGCCCGAGCACATCCTCATGCGGGGCCCCCACGGCGACCCGGTGCTCATCGACCTGGGCTCGGGTGACTACGCCGGGGCGCCCACGCTCACCACGGGGCCGCTGCCGCCGGGCACGCGCCACCTGCGCAGCCCCGAGTCCGTCCGCTTCCACCAGCGCCACTGGCGCATCGACGGGCGCTACACCTTCGCCACCACCGACGACCTGTATTCGCTGGGCGTCTGCCTCTACCGCGCCGTCACCGGCCACTACCCCTTCTCCCCCGAGTGGCCGCCAGACGTGCTGTGCGCGGCCATCGTCTCGCAGCCGCCGCCGGCGCCCTCGGTGGTGAATCCCCGCGTGCCGCCCGCGCTCGGGGCCGTCATCCTCCGCCTGCTGGAGAAGGACCCCGAGCAGCGCTTCCAGACGGGCGCGCAGCTGCACCAGGCCCTGGAGGCGGCCCTCGACGAACAGCCGCGCGAGGCGCGGGACGCCCTCCTCTTCGAGTGGCATGAGCCTCCGCTGCCCGCCGGAGAAGGAGCCCCCACCCGGAATCCGCGCACCCGCCGTCCGGAGTGGCCGACGCACACGCACCGGCCGCCCTCCCTCGTGAGGGCGAAGCTGCTGCGCCTGTGGGCGGAGCTGCTCGGGGTGCTGCGGCCACCACCGAAGCCCAGCCCCCATGCGTCCCCACGGAAGGCCGTGGTGGAGGGCCGGGCCCGCCGGATACATCCACGCGGCAGGCAACGGGCCCTGCTGGCGGCGATGGGCGTCGCCGTGGTGGCACTGGTGGGCCTGGCCATGGCCTCATGGCGCGACACAACCACCCAGGTCGTGGATGAAACAACCACCGCAGCCGGTCATAAATTGGCCAGCCTCGCGGAGGCCCCACACACTGCAACGGTCGCGAGCCCGCCACCCGTGGGGCCCACCATCGCGGCCGCCATCGCACCGGTGGCGCCACCCCAGGAAGCCGCCGCCGTGAAGAAGACCCACCCTGCATCCGGGCTCCAGGCCCCGGAGAAGAAGCCCGAAACGCCCCGCGCCCGCGCCGCCAGCAGCCTGGTCCGGACGGCCGCCGCCGCCGCCGCATGCGTGGGGCTTGCCTGTGCCGGCGCCCCCCCTCGACTGGAGCCGGCCATGCCGCCCGAGGAGGAGTGCCCACCCGAGGCGATTGCGGCGATGAACAAGCTGAAGGTCTTCGATGGGAACACTGTGCCCGTCGAGCTCGTCCCGAATGGCAAGGCCAACCCCATCACCACCGTTCATGAGGAGCGGGTCACGGCCTATATCGTCAGAAGCCTCATGAACATCCCCGATGATGCGGAGTTCTCCGGGCAGCTCTTTGTTGGAAGCAAGCGCGTCTTCGGCCGCTTCACGACGCTGCGCTTCGGGGGTGCACAGTACCCGGTCTGCTTCGAAATCCGTGAACTGGAGGACCGGATGCGCGGCATCCGCCGAGAGACCGGGGGCGATGAGCGGAATGCCATCATCATCTCCCGGGTCGACATCGAAGTGGTTCACCGTTTCAAGCGCTTCGAGTGACTGCCGGAGCCTGCTTCGTGTCCGCCCGGCTTCGTGTCCTGCTCCTCGCCTTCGTCGCACTCAGGAGCACCGCTGTTGGAGCACAGGAGCCACCTGGCTCCGCCGTGCAGGGCCGGACACGGCGCATCGAGCTGACCTCCGAGCCACCCGCCACACTCCCGGAGATTTCCATCCAGCCGGGCATCGCCAGCCTCTTGCTGTTCGACGCGCCGCTCGCGAGCGACGGCGTCGAATTGGAGGGCAAGGAGCGCTTCCGCCGCGTGGTCGTCGGCGAGGACACGGTGGCGCTCGTGCCTTCGGAGGCGCTCCGTGAGGGAGAGCGCCTGCGCCTCACCGTCCGCTTCGTCGCGGATGCAACGCCGGGCGAAGCCCACTTCCTGCTCGTCGTGGTTCCAGGGCAGGCGGATACGCAGGTGGAAGTCCTGCGCGTCCAACGCAACCCCGGGCCTGCACGAAACGAGTCCACCGGACTGGCCGAGGAGCTTCAGCAGCTACGGGAGGAGAACGCCCGACTTCGAGCGGAGCGCGCGTCCTTCAACCTCCTCGATGCCATCACGGCGCCATGGATGCAGGGCGGAGGCATCGCCGCCGAACAATTCAAGCGGCCCCTTCCCCGCGTCACGGGCGCGGACCTTGAGTTGGATGAAGCCCTGTCATTCCGAGCGGCAAGCAGGGTCGCGGTGAAGCTGACGGTGACGTTCTCTCGAAGCGAGCGACCCTGGTCGTTGGGGAGCGCGGCGCTCATCGGCCCGGATGGCCAACGGCTGCACATCGTTCAGGTGTGGCAGTCGAAGCCCACGGCGGGAGACGCTGCCAAGGTCCTCCTCGTCGTGGAAGCAGAGGCCGCCGGGAGCAGACCCCTCGGCCCCCACACCCTGGAGCTGCGGGAAGCGGGAGGAGACCGCACCCTCAGGCTCGGCTCGGTGGCGTTCCCCGACCTGTGAGCTCCGCCGGGATGAGCAACGCTGAACCGGTACGCGCGACGAGCCCACGTGGGACACCGCTCACCGCTCCACGGCCGAGCACGTCATGCAGAGACGCGCCTCGGGGACGGCGCGAAGCCGGTGCCGCCCGATGGCCCCGCCGCACCGCGCGCAGCGGCCGAACTCCCCGCCATCGATGCGGGCGAGCGCCTCCTCGATGGCATCCAACTCCTGTCGCTCCGAGTCGGTGAGCCCGGCCGCCTCGGCCTCGCGTTCTTCCGAGGACGCTCGGGCGCGAGCCCGCAGGCGTTGGCTGCGCTGCCGCAGCGCTTCTTGGGCCTCACGGGCCAGCACGTCCATGTTCGCCTCCCACAGCGGCCCCCTGGCGGCTTCAAGGCCATGGCCACTCCCCGAGTCGTGTGCTCCAGGGCGGAGCGGAGACGTTTCAGGAACCGTGCCTCTCCATCCCGGGCGTCCCGGACGGAGTCCCGGCGCAAGGCTTGCGCGGGCCCCTGGCGCTTCCGCACCCATTGCGCCGTCCGCCAGCATCGTCTCCTGGTTTCAGGAGCGGAACGCCGCTTGCTCCACGCCGTCCCATGATGACTCTCTCCGCCCGGCCGCGGGCTTCCCTCTCCCGACAGGCGCTCCTGCCCCGGGAGCACGGCGCGTACTTCCAGCTCGGTCTGCCGCTGGCCACGGCGCTCGCCGTCACCCGTCCGAGCGCCACCGCGCTGTGGCTCGCCGCCGCGGCGGTCGCCAGCTTCCTCGTGCACGAGCCCCTCCTCGTCCTGCTCGGCCACCGGGGTGCTCGCCGTCACGAGGAGGAGGGCCTGCTGGCCCGGAGTCAGACGGCCGTCCTCGCCGCGCTGGGAGCCGCCGCGCTGCTGCTCGCCCTCCAGGACCTCGAGGCCACCGCCCGGCCCTACCTCGCGCTTCCCGGCATCCTGGGCGCGGAGGTGCTGCTGATGACGTGGGGACGGCAGGAGCGCACGCTCTCGGGAGAGTTGATCGCATCCCTGGCGCTCGGAGCGTGGGCGGTACCGGTGGGCATCGCGGGAGGCCTGGCACCGGGCGCGGCCCTGTCCCTGTGGGGCACCTTCGCACTCGGGTTCTCGCTGGCCACGGTGGCGGTGCACGTCGTCATCCGTGCCCACAAGCCCGGCCAGGACCGCGCCCTGCTGCGCCTCGTGGGCCTTGCCGCCAGTGGGTTCGGAGTCGCGGGCGCCCTCCTGTGGACGAAGTCCACGGGCGTGTCGCCATGGCGCGTGGTGGCGCTGCTGCCGACCGCGCTGGTGGCGCTCGGAACCTTTGTCCTGATGCCCACGCCGCGACATCTCAAGCGACTGGGCTGGAGCTTCGCCATCGCGGGTCTCTCCACCGCCGTGCTGCTCGGCGTGGGATTGGCGTGAACTCCGAGCCCGCTCTGTTCGAGCCTGCGCCGCATCCTGCACGGCCTCCAACAAAGCGGGCTCTGGGGTCGACGCGAGCGTTCCGGACATCGCGGGTACGGGCTGCGCTGCCCCATGCGGAGGAGTTCCGGCTCCGCGGGGCCCGTTGGAAGTCTCCGCCTTCGCCAGCGCGCGCCAGAGAGTCCGCGCGGAGGCGAGGACGTCGTCCTCGGACACCGGCTCATGTCGCTCGGCCCAAGCGCGCGCCACTTCGGTCAGCGTCCCCCACACCAGCGTCTCGCCCGCCCGGGCGCACCCCGGAACCAGAGCACCTTCCTGCTCACCCTGGAGGAGGACATCGCGCACCAGGGCTCGCGCCGCACTTCCAGGCGGTTGCTGCCCGGGCGTCTCCGGGTGCCGGTGAAGGAAGGCGAAACAGAAGGGGCCCGGCAGCGCCACCGCCCAGTTCACCAGGCTGTACCAGAAGGTGAAGAACGCCTCGTGGAAGTCCATCTCCGCGGCCGCACGCAGCCGCGCGCAGGGAGTCCATTCCGCCGAGCGGCAGAAGTCGTCCTCGTTGTAGGCCCGCACCGTCTGGGCGAAGGTCTCCTTGCTGCCGAAGCGCCGGTACAGCGAGCCCACCGACATGCGCGCCACCCGGGCCAGTTCCTCCGCCGGCACGTGGTCATAGCCGCGCAGCCCCAACACCTCCGCCGCGTCGCGCATCATCCCGCCGTAGTGCAGCTCCAGCAGCCCCATACCCCATCCCCTTCCCCCACCCCGCCGGGCGGACCCTTGGGCGGAAGGAACGTTTCTTCCGCCAATACCTTCTACCGGAGGGGGCTGACATGGGTCAGGTAGGGAGGGACTACCTCTCCCGGGACGTAGGGGTTTGCGTCCATCGGGAGCGTCTCCCGTGCCCCGCCCACCAGGCCCGGTTGCACGTCCCGAATTCCGGCCCGGTGGTCCGTCTGCGGGACCTGTGCGGCACGGAGTCGGAGCCCGGCGCTTCAGCTTCGAGCCCCGCATGTTCCGGAAATGAAGCTCTCGGCCGCGCGCTCACGAACACCGCGTGCCGAGCCTCCAGCGCCCCGCGCCGAACCTCTCGCGCTACACATCCGATCCGCAGATTGGTGCGTCCCGGCGCGGCGGCCCACGCACCACCACCGCTCCAGCCCGGCGTGCTTCGCACATGTGGCGCCTCGGGCAGCGGGCGCGGTGCCTCGGCAGGTGGGCTCGCGGAGGTTCATTCCTCCGTCATGGCCCCACACCGCCATGGCGTCGCCGCGAAGCCGGCCTTCGTCACTTCGGTTTCCGGCGCGCCTCCGCATGCTGCCGGGCCCGCTTCTCCACCGCGCGGAAGGTGTCCACCACGCCGTCCTTCTGGCCCATGTTGGCCAGGAAGCCGGGGATGGAGCCGGCGGGGTCCACGGTGAAGCGGTACACGACCCGGGCCTTCCCCTCGCCGCGAGGCTCCACGTGCCAACTTCCCTCGTTGAGCCGCAACCGCACCGTGTCGCGACGCTGGGGAATGGCGTCCGGCTCCGCCCGCCAGTGCTGGGCAAAGACACCCGTGCCATCCTCGGCCAGCTTCGAGTCCTGCACGACATGACTCACGTAGTCGCGCGACGACACCACGGGCAGGTCCAGCCGCGTGTACGTCAGCCGCGCGCCGTCGGGCAGCTCCTTGAGGGTACGCGACTCCTTCACGTACGGCATCCACAGTCGATACGCATCCACGTCCGTCAGCACGGCCTGCACGTCGGCCGCGCTGGCGGCGAGCTCACCTTCGGCCCACACGTCCTTCGCACCGGTGCCCGGCCTGGACCGCACCTTCACCAGGTATGGCTTCTCCGCCACCGTTTCCCACGCCTCTTCCGCGCGCGACAGCCCAGCGGAGAGCACCAGCGCGACGGCGATGGCTCCCGGGCTCCATGGCATCCTCATGCGACCTTCCCTTGCGCTCCGGCCCGGTGTGCTTCTCCCACCATTATTCCAACGGGCGAACGCTCCCGGGCATTCAGTCCACCCAGGCCCGGCGCTTCTTCTCCTCCACCCGGGAGGGAGACCTTCCGAAGACAGCGTGCGCCCGCTCCACCACCGGCCGGGCAGCCGCTTCTCATCGCGGAAGGAGCGTTCATTCCGCTCGTCCGCGGCCCAGGGGCGGAGTGCCGTGTCTTCCCGCGCCCCGAATGCGTGCCACCCGCCCTGCCCGGCTTGCGCTGAGTACCGCCATCGCCGCCGGGCTTGCTCTGAGTGCCGCCATGCCCGGGGATTGCGCTGAGTGCCGCCATGCCCGGGAATTGCGCTGAGTGCCGCCATGCCCGGGGATTGCGCTGAGTGCCGCCATGCCCGGGGATTGCGCTGAGTGCCGCCATGCCCGGGGATTGCGCTGAGTGCCGCCATCGCCGCTGGGCTTGCACTGAGTGCCGCCATCGCCGCCCGGCTTGCGCTGAGTGCCGCCACCGCCGCCGGGGCATCCGCACCGGCTCCATCGTCACCGGGTCGGATTGCCACCATCGGCCGCACCGCCACCCTCCGCCGGAGCAACGGCCGCGCCACCCTCATCGCCGGGCCTCCCTCCACCGTCCGCGTCCCCCATGGGGGCACCCACCGTCTTGCCCCGGACGCCGGGCCCGGGGTGGGCATCTCCCTCGGCGGCGGGCAGCATGTCGGGAATCTCCGGCTTGAAGGTCGGGTCCCTCACCAGCACCTGCGCCTGGCGGATGATGTTGGTGGCCTGCCCGAGGATGCGGGCCGCCTCCTCCGGCGCATGGAAGCCCATCGAGTTCTCCGCCTCGATGAAGTCGAGCATGAACTGCCCGCGCCGCTGCAGCGCGTACACCCCGGCCAGCTCCGCGTCCGTCTTCCCCGCCGCCTTCGCGGCCTTCACGTCGTTGAGCAACCCCACCAGCGCGTCCAGCCCCTGGTTGCGCAGCCGGAAGGTGCGCTCCTGGAGCGCCTCGGCGCGGTCGCGCAGCTCGGCCTCGGAGAAGTGGTGGCACGTCTGGCACGCGCGGTTGATGTTGAGCAGCGGGCTGCGCACGTGGTGGTCACTGATTTTCTGCGCGCCCACCCGCGTGTACGGCATGTGGCAGTCCGCGCACGCCACGCCCGAGCGCGCATGGATGCCCTGGTTCCACATCTCGAACTCGGGGTGCTGCGCCTTCAGCACCGGCGCGCCCGTCTCCGCGTGCGTCCAGTCCTTGTGCGGGTTCTCCTCGTAGTACGCGAGGATGTTCTCGATTTTCAGCCCCTTGTCCCACGGGAAGGTGAGCGTCTTCTCCGGGCCCTTGAAGTAGTACTCGACGTGGCACTGGCCGCAGACGTAGCTGCGCATCTCCTGGCGCGTGGCGTCCCGGTTGACGTCGTAGTCCTGCACGCCCTGCGCGGCCTTCATCCGCTTCATGCCCAGCATGAAGGCCGGCTTCGTCACCCGCAGCTGCAGCGTCTGGCTGTCGTGACAGTCGATGCAGCTCACCGGGTGCTCCACCAGCTTGCGCGCCTCGAAGTACGGCAGGTGGTTGACGGCGTCGAAGCCCTTGAAGAGGTCCCCGTTGCCCAGCTTCTTGTAGAGCGTGTACGAGCTGGCGTGACAGTGCAGGCACGCGCCCGGCTGCTGCGTCACCTGCTGGCGCTCGGTGAAGGTCTGGTCCGTCAGCATGTACGCGTGGCCGCGCTCCTCGCGGAAGTCCTTGCTGAAGGCATAGCCGGCCCACATGCGCTTCAGGCGCGGGTCCTCCTCCAGCCGGCTCTGCGCCACCACCGAGCGCGGGTCCGCCTGCGTGGGCGCGTGCGGCACCGCCTCGCTGCCGCCGTACTTCGTGCGCGTCTGGTCCACGGTGCGCAGGTACATGTCGTACTGGAGCGGGAAGTTCTTCCCCCACACGGCGGGGTCCACCGTGTCGTCGGTGAGCTCCACCACGCGGAAGAACGGGTTTCGGGCCTCCTGCTTGCGCTCGAGGATGTTGGTGGCCAGCGCGACCGCGGCCGCCGCGGCCAGGGCGGACACCCCGCCCACGGCCACCAGCAGCCACCAGCCCCGGCGCTTCATGGGAGCATTCGGGTTCGCCATATCAGTCCAGCTCCAGGTGTCCCACCGAGTGGTGGCAGCGCAGGCAGCTCAGCTTCCCGTCCTCGGGCGGAGGGTGCAGGCTGCCATGCAGGTTCGCGTCCTTCCGGGAGTCACCCGGGGCCTGCGCGGACACCCGCACCCACAGCCCCGGCTCAATCGCGTCGACGATGTCCTGGTGACAGGAGCGGCACGCCGCCTCCGTCACCCGCAGGTTGCGCTCACCGATGTGGATGGGCTCGTGGAAGTCCCCGGAGGTGAAGGCCACCGAGTGATGCCAGCCATTGAGCGCCTTGGTGAAGTACTTCCCGAAGAAGTCGTGCGGGGTGTGGCAGTCATTGCAGACCGCCACGGTGTGGTGGCTGCTCTTCACCCAGCCCGCGTACTGCTCGTTCATCACGTGGCAGTTGGCGCACGCGGCCGGGTCGTCGGTGAGGTACGAGGCGCCCTTCGCGTAGACGAAGGTGTACCCGCCCGCACCGATGGCAGCCCCCACCAGGACGGCAAGCACGACAGCGCTGATGGCAACGCGGCGCGAGACTCCGGGCATGGGGCTCCGAGGCTCCGCGCACGGTACGGACACCTCTCTCCGGGAGCAACCCTCGTCCCGTCACTTTCCACGCGTCCGTCGCCCGCGCAACGGGCCCTGGCATGTGCCCGCCAGCAAACGAGGGTCCACGTGGGCATCGACTTTTGCCCCGGTCCGGGGCAAAGCCAGGGGTGTCTATGCGCTCGCATCCATCCGGTCCCCCGCCCGAGCGGGGCCTCTTCTGCAACCGCACCCTCAACCTGCGCGCCATCAAGGCCGTGGGCTACGACATGGACTACACGCTCATCCACTACCGCGTGGAGGCGTGGGAGCGCCGTGCGTACGAATACATCCGCGACAGGCTGGTGGCGCAGGGCTGGCCGGTGGGGGATTTGACGTTCGACCCGGGGCTCGCCATCCGCGGCCTCATCATCGACACCGAGAAGGGCAACCTCCTCAAGGCCAACCGCTTCGGAATCGTGAAGAAGGCCCTCCATGGCACCCGGCCCATGGACTTCGAGGCCCAGCGCGACGAGTACGCCAGCACCCTCATCGATTTGCACGAGCGGCGCTGGGTGTTCCTCAACACGCTCTTCTCGCTGTCCGAGGCCTGCATCTTCGCGCAGCTCGTGGACCGGCTGGACGCCGGCCAGCTCCCGGGCTCGACGCCCATGGGGTACACGGACCTCTACGAGCACGTGCGGAAGAATCTGGACGCCACGCACATGCAGGGGCGGCTGAAGGCGGAAATCATCGCCGACCCGGAGCGCTACGTCATCGACGACCCGGAGACGCCGCTGGCACTGCTGGACCAGCGTCACGCCGGCAAGAAGCTCCTGCTGATTACCAACAGCGAGTGGGCCTACACCGAGCCCATGATGCACTTCGCCTTCGACCGGCACCTGCCGGGGGGCATGACGTGGCGGCAGCTGTTCGACGTGGTGATTGTGTCCGCGCGCAAGCCGGAGTTCTTCACCACGCGCTCGGCGCTCTATGAGGTGGTGGAGGTGGGCGGCGAGGCGCTCCTGCGGCAGCACTCGGGGCCCCTCAAGCCCGGCACGCCCTACTTCGGCGGCAGCGCGGTGGAGCTGGAGCGGCACCTGGGGCTGAGCGGGGACCAGATTCTCTACGTGGGCGACCACATGTTCGGCGACGTGCATGTGACGAAGGACGTGCTGCGCTGGCGCACGGCGCTCATCCTCCGCGAGCTGGAGGACGAGGTGCGCGCCATCGCCGGCTTCCGCGCCACCGAGGCGCGGCTGGGCGAGCGCATGGAGCACAAGGAGCGGCTGGAGGCGGAGAGCTGCCAGCTGCGGCTGGAGCAGCAGCGGCGCCGCTTCCAGTACGGCCCGCGCTCGGACACCCCTTCCGAGGCAGCGCTGGTGGCGCGGCAGGCCGAGCTGCGCACGGAGCTGGAGGCGCTGGACGCGGAGCTGGGCCCCATGGCGCGCGCCGCCACCGAGCTGTCCAACCCCGTCTGGGGTCTGCTCACGCGCGCGGGCAACGACAAGAGCCACCTGGCGCGGCAGATGGAGCGCTACGCGGACATCTACACGTCCCGCGTGTCCAACTTCCTCTTCGCCACGCCCTTCGTGTACCTGCGCAGCCCGCGCGGCAGCCTGCCGCATGACCCGAGCCTGCCCGGCGGCACGCCCGTGTTCCCCTCCTCGGACGGGGGCGGCGGCGGGCTGCTGGGGCCGGACACCGGGGAGTAGCGGCGCCGCCCCTACTGCGTGAGCCGCCAGAGCGCCTGGAGGTCCGGGGGCAGGTTGCTGGCGACGTCGTTCGCCTCGCCCTCGGAGATGAGGTCCTGCATCGCGCGGAACACCGCGCGCACCACGGGCTCCATCTCCTCCACCGGCATCTCCAGGTCGTCCGCCACCGTCTGGAGGAACTCCTCCCTGCCGAAGCGCCGGGGCCGCTGCGGGCGCTGCTCCAGCGGGGGGAGGAAGTCCACCAGCCGGCGCGGCAGCTGGGCCTCCAAGTCCTTCGCCTCGGCCGGGAGGATGCGCCGCTCCAGCGCCCGGAGCACCGCCACCGCCGCGCACTCGGCCAGCGACGGCTCCAGCCTCCCCACCTCGCACAGGTGGCGGATGAAGGCCGCGTAGGTGGAGCGGGTGTGGGACTCGTGCCGCTGCACGCGGCGCTGCATCAGCTCCGTCTCATTGGTCGGGCGGGTCATGTCGGGGGCCTCCGTTCGCCCCCGACAAGCTGCTCACGCCCCCACCTCCACCGGGCCTTCCAGCCAGTCGTACGGCCTCCCGAGCCACCCCACTCGCGGGGTGGGATGCGCGTAGATCCGCGACATTGCTGGACTTTTGTTCAGTACCCACCTGGAAGGCGGCCAGGGGACCTGGGCCCTCGGGCAGGGCATGTCAGACCGCCCCGGTATGAGTTGTCCCGTGAGCCACTCGACCCCGGACAACTCGCCGTCGCGTGTCCTCGAGCAGCGCAACCTGCTCGGGGGGATGGACCTCAGGCCCGTACTGGGCCGCGGCAACCGCAAGCGCGGCCGTAGCTTCCACGTCGCCTCGACGGGACGGATTGGCTTCGCGGCGGCCCTGGCCCTGGTGGTGGAGCACGGCCGCCAGAAGGCAAAGGAGACCGGCACCACGTCGCTGACCCGGTGCCCGCGCTGCGGCCACGTCGGCCCCACCGAGCAGGACTTCGGCTACCGCATCATGAAGAGCGGGCGCCGGCCCCAGTCCTGGTGCCGCGGCTGCCGCGGCCTCCACCTGGAGCCCTCCGAGGCCACGCAGAACACCTCCTCCTCCCGCGCCGCCGAGGGCTGGCTCTTCCCGCCCGAGAGCACCACCAGCACCCGCCCGCCCAAGAAGGGGAAGCGCTCCTCGACGTAGCAGCTCCCCGCCAGGCGCCGCCGGGCCCACGGGCCCGAGGTCGGCCCGGAGGGAAGTGCCCCTCCCCGCGGGGAGGGAGGAGCGGCTGGAGGGCACGCAGGCACGCGGCGTGGCCCCCGTCCCTTCCCCCGGAGGGGGATGGAAAAGCCGGGGCGCCGTCCTTACCTCTCCAGGGAAGGAGGGCATCATGGCCGTGCGGACGAAAGTGGCAGGAATCAAGAACAAGCGGCGGGTGGATGCGCACTCGGCCCAGCCCAGTGTGCAGGCCAGCAAGGGGCGCAAGACGCTGCCCCGAGACGACGCCGCGGCGCTGCGCCGTCAGAAGACGCTGGAGCGGGTGACGCTCGGGCCCGCCGCCGAGTTGCACGAGCCCAAGAGCCAGCGGCGCCGCGTGACGACGCTCAAGGGCCGCAAGAAGACCCCCAGCGAGATGAACGTGAAGCACGGGGGCGGGCCCAAGAAGCGGGCGCCCCTGCACGGCGGCTGAGCGGAAGCGCGAAGCACGTGGGACACCGTCCCCACCCGGGCGCACCGGGTGGAGGCGGTGTCCTCGTTTCCGGGGGCACCCCCGGCTGGAGGCTCCCGCCCGCTACGTGGCACGGCGGCAGCGCAAGCGCGCCATCAGCGTTTCGAAGAGGGCGTAGGAGAGCAGCAACAGCCCCGCGAAGAGGACGGTGAGGCGCGTCAGGTGCGGGAAGGCTCCGGGCTCGCGCAGGTGCGCGGCCATGGCGGAGAGCAGGCGCCCCGGCTCGGCGAGCACGTCCCAGCTGTTCCACCGCTCCACGCGGCCCAGGTAGATGCCATAGCCACACAGGAGCGACGTGGCGGCGACGAAGGCCCAGGCGCGGGCCCGGCCCCAGCGCTGCTCCAGCCACTCCTTCCACACCTCCAGCGAGAGCAGCCCCATCAGCCAGCCCGTCGCGGCGAAGAGCGCGAGCAGCGCCGCGTCGAACCAGAGCGGCACCACGGGCCGCTGGTGCAGGTGGATGAAGTCCGTGAGGAGGTACGGCGCATTGGGGAACAGCGCGAGCCACCCGAGGGCCAGCGGCGCCAGCAGCCACCCGTGGCCCCGGCCCCGCGCCATCAGCAGGCGCGCCACCAGCGACAGGACGTAGGGCACCCACGCCAGGAACAGGTTCCAGGGGAGGAACGCGAAGCTGGCGCGCTCGCTCCAGTCCAGCCGGAGGGCCAGCATGCCCACCGCGGCGGCACTGCTCAGGAGCGCGGGCCAGAAGCCATGGCGGCGCAGCACGGACAGGAAGGCGGGGGACGCAGTCTGGGTCTGGGACATGGTCGCGGTGGGGCAGCCGGGCCGCGCACCGTGGCCCGGAGGACACGGTGCGCGGCCTGGGAAGGAATGTGCCCACAGGCAAAGCAACGTCCGGGCCAGGGGCGGGTGTCCGTCAGGACGCGGGCGGCCAGAGCGCGCTGACGTCCGGACTGTCGGCCAGGTAGACGGCCCAGACGGGCTCCCCCGGGAGCCGCCGCGCGTCCGCGAGGCGCGACGAGGGCACACTTCCCGGCACGGGCTGGCCGTGGACGAGGAAGACGTAGTCGAGCTGCGCCACGCGTCCCGCCTGGAGTCCTGGAAGGGTGTGGCGCTCCACGCGGGTCAGCTCCGCCGGGGCGCTCAGGCCCCAGCGCAGCGCCTGGAGGCGGCGGCGCTGCTCGCGGCGGAGCGCTCCGGGCCAGCCGGAGCGGCGGAGCAGCATGCCCACCAGCAGGAAGATGCCGGTCATCAACAGCAGGGGCCGGAGGAAGGCGAGCGCCACCGGCAGCATCAGCGCGCCCAGGGTGAGGAAGAGCGTGCCCAGCCAATATTGGGTACTCAGCTTCGGACGGAGGACGGCGCCGCGCTGTGCCCGGCTGAGCTGGCGCGGAGGCGGTGGGGGCGGAGGTCCGCGCGAGACGTACGCGGCATCCTCCAGGAAGCCACCACATTCCCGGCAGCGCGCATCTCGGCCCGGGAGGACGGCCCGGCCACAGCCGGGGCAGACGCGGTGGGACGCGTCGGGCATGAAGGGCGGGCGGTGCACGGTGGCGGCATGGGAGCACCGCGACGTGCGCGTGCGCAACCTCGTCCCCGGGTGCGACGCGGATGTGGAGCGGAAGGAAGGCGCGCAACGGACGCAACGCTGGGGCCCGTCCGTCCTACCGCGCCCTGGCAACCGGGGAGATTCATTCCTACCTGAGTGCCTGGGAGGTTCCATGCCAGAGAAGACTCGAGCGGTGCGTGTGAAGAACGCGAAGAAGAGGGGCACGACGCTGGCCCTCAAGGCCACGGACGTGGGCCGGGCCGCGGGCGAGAGCTCCCACAAGGCGAAGAAGAGCGGCCGTCGGGCGTTGGGGAGTACGGACTTCGAGGACCGCAACGTCAGCCCGCGCAGTGCGCCGGGCAAGGGGCTCACGGCGACGGGCCGCAGATTGCCGGTGCCGGAATCGGGCAGCAGCATGTCGCGGCGCAAGACGCTGCCGTCCGCGGCCGCCGTGGCGTACCGCAAGGAAGGCACCGCCAAGCGCACCACCGGACGCGGGGATACGACGCCGCTGAAGGCGGGCAAGGTCTACAAGCGCCGGGGCGCGCGCAAGACGAGCATCCCCGCCTGAGGCACCGTGGCCGCGCGTCCCGGAGAATCGGGCACGCCGCCGGGCTCGGCCGGAATGTGGGCGCGACATGCATGTGCCCCGGGCGTGATGGCATGGGGACGAAGGCGCGCCAGGTGGAGCCACGCACCGTCGTGACTGTCAGGGCCTTCGTCGCCACGGAGGACACTGGTCCATCAGCAGTGCACCGCCTGACGGCGCCGGCGCCACCCCGCAACACTGAGCGGTCCCGGAAGGAAGCTTCATTCCGCAGGTGACGCCCGGCGACCCCTCTCCCGATAGCCATGACGAAACGAAGGCTCATTCCGCGTGTCCGGCGCCCGGCAACCCCACCCGGCAGCCATCGGACACGGAAGGAAGCTTCATTCCACGCGTCCCGCCCCGGCGACCCGACCTGGCAGCCATCGGACGCGGAAGGAAGCTTCATTCCACGCGTCCGGCGCCCGGCGCCCCACCCGACGGCCAGCAGACACGGAAGGAGGCTTCATTCCACGCGTCCGACGCCCCCACCCGGCAACCAGCAGACGCGGAAGGAAGCTTCATTCCACACGTCCGACGCCCGGCGCCCCACCCGGCGGCCAGCAGATGCGGAAGGAAGCTTCATTCCACGCGTCCGGCGCCCGGCGCCCCCACCCGGCAACCAGCGGACGCGGAAGGAAGCTTCATTCCACGCGTCCGGCGGCGTCCGGCGCCCCCACCCGGCAACCAGCGGACGCGGAAGGAAGCTTCATTCCACGCGTCCGGCGGCGTCCGGCGCCCCCACCCGGCAACCAGCGGACGCGGAAGGAAGCTTCATTCCACACGTCCGACACGCCCGGCGCCCCCCACCCGACAACCAGCAGACGCGGAAGGAAGCTTCATTCCACGCGTCCGACGCCCGGCGCCCCCACACGGCGGCCAGCAGATGCAGAAGGAAGCTTCATTCCGCGCATCCACCGCCCGGCCCCCACCCACCCTGCAACCAGCGGACGCGGAAGGAAGCTTCATTCCACGCGTCCGGCAGCGCCCGGCGCCCCCCACCCGGCAACCAGCGAACGTGGAAGGAAGCTTCATTCCACGCGTCCGCCGCCCGAAGAACTGGGACGCACGCGCGACGCACTCACGCCAAGCAACTCCGCGAGGGCGGGGTGCACACGGCCCGGGTCGATGGTCGTTACGGTGTACTCCGCGACGCCGGCCCGGACGAAGGGGTCCTCGGCGGTGAGTCGCTCCACGGTGGCGCGATCGACGCCTCGGGCCAGGATGGCGCCTCCCTGCTCCGACGGAACCGTCTGCCCGGATACGAGGAACGTCCCGGCCCGGTGGTGGTGCTCCAGGTAGCGGACGTGCTCCGCGACATGGGGTTCCGCCTCCTGCTCAGCCACGCGGTACCTCAGGACCAGCAGATGCAGCATGCGCACCGTCCTCCAACCAGCGCTCAGCGCCGTGCGGGCCGACGTACGCCGCGCGCGACTCGGAGCGCAAGCACGAGCAGTCCGAGGAGCGCGGGGCCTGGCACGCTCGAGCAGCCGCCCGTATCGGCTTCGGGCTCGGGAGGGTCCACCGGGTCGGGGAGCGGCCCGGAGCAGGACGTGAAGCAGCGGCACGCGGCGTCGCCCTCGGGCTCCAACCGCGCGCACAGCCCGCCCGCGCCACAGGCAGCGTCGTCCGTGCACACCGCTCCGTAATCCCCCTCCTGAAGCGCGGGCATCAGGCACCGTCCGGGCGCACCTTGAGCGGACACACAGGTGAGCCCCGACGGGCACTCGGCGTCGCGCGTGCACGTGGCGCGGCAGAGGTCTTCCGGGGCCAGCGTGGGCACGACGGGCGCGGGGGCCTCCGCGAGGAACGGGCGGATGAAGCCGTCGAGCAGCACATCCACGCGCACGTTGCGAGCCTCATTCCGGCAGGCGACGTCGCCGCTCGCGGTGAGCCCGACCAGCACCTCGCGCTCACCATCGCGCAGGAGCACCGGCCCACCGCTGTCTCCCACACAGCTCATGCTCGGCGAGGGGCCCGCGAGGAAAGCCGCTGGCTCCACCTGCGTCACCGCGAGCGTTCCCTGTCGCCTCCGGCCAGACGGGGCCCGCGCGTCCTTCGTGTCCCCGTAGCCCACCGCCCGCACGGAGGCACCGACGACGGGCACGGCAGTCTTGGAGTCGGGCAGAGGGAAGGGAGCCACGTCCACCGGTGCCGCGAGCCGCAGCAGCGCGGCGTCATACGCGTGCGTGGCGGCGTCGTAGTCCGGGTGGATGACTGCATGGGACACACGGGCGAATCGGCCTCGTGGCGAGGGCTCCGGCTGGGGGAGCAACACCTGGCCGAAGTAGACCTCGTGTGGCCCTTCCGGTCCGAAGATGGCCAGACAGTGCGCCGCGGTGAGCACCACGTCCGGCGCAATGAGCGCACCCGAGCAGAGCAGCACCGGCGGCTCGCCACTGCAGCGGGTGCGCCGGGCGATGAGCGCCACGGCGGCGGCGGCGTCCGGCGCGTCCGTGCCGTCCACGATGAACATCGAGTCCGTGCGCGGAGCGGGCACGGACGGCGCCTCGGCCACGGGCTGGCAAGCAAGCAGCGAAGCCACAGCCGTCAGCAGGAGAAAGGCAAGCGCGCCACGAGGTCCGAGCACGAACGGCCCTCCCCGGCGGCCCCCGAACGAGCAAGACACGGCGGTGTCGCCGGCCCACCGCGAAGTCACCTCTCCATGAGGCACGTGCGGAGCAGGGCCTTGCTGGCTGCCCTCAAACGACGGAGCCACGGCATGCGACCACGACCGCCAGAAGGACGCGACCTCTCCACACTCGCAAGCAACAGCCCCACTCCGGCCCACGGGCGAGCGCTGCGTCCACGGACCCGACGGAGAGCCACCAGCCATCGCGCGGAAGGACGGTTCCTTCCCGCCCTCGCGAGCAACAGCGCCACTCCGGCCCACGGGCGAGTTCTGCGTCCACGGACCTGACGGAGAGCCACCGGCCCTCGCGCTGAAGGACGGTTCCTTCCCGCCCGCGCAAGCAACAGCGCCACTCCTACCCACGGGCGAGCCCCGCGTCCACGCACCTGACGGAGAGCCACGGGCCCTCGAGCGGGACGCCGACGCGGGCCCCTGCCTCATTCGGCGGACGACTCCTGCTTCGCCGCCTCGCCCAGCTCCTGGATCTCCTCGCGCAGCTCGTGCAGCCGGGCCCGGTGGCGCACGAGGAGCGTCTGGAGCTGCGCGCTGCGCCGCTCGTCACCGCGCGCCTCGGCATCCTCGCGCTCGCGCTCCAGCCGCTCCACATCCCGCCCCAGCAGCGCGGTGATGCGCGTCGTCTTCTCCAGCCGCCACTGCGCCGTCTGCGGCAGTTCGGGAGCAATCGCGTCGTTCTCCTGCGCGGGCGCGCCCTCCACCTCCGGCTCCGGCGCGACGTCACCGGGCCCCAGCGCCACCACCGTGGCCTGCGCCTCGCTGCTCGTGAGCACCGGCTCCGCCCGCGTCCGCGCGGCGACCTTCTCGGGCACCGACTCCGGCGAAGAAGCCACGGGCGCGGACGCCACGGGAGCCACCGCGACGGGAGCCTCCGGCACCACCGGCGGAACGGAAGACGTCGGCCACAGCACCACCGCCAGCAGGGACACGGTGAGCGCCACGGCGGCGGCCAGCATCAGACGGTATCGAATCCTCATGACTCGCTTGCCCTCCCTGGCGCCCGCCGTTCTGCAAGGCGCGTGCAGGAGGCCGGACGTGAAGCGTACTCCACTTCTCAGAACCGCACGCGCCACGCGCCTGCCTGCCGCTCCACTCGCAGCAGCCACGGCTCCTTGCGCTCCTCACCGTCCCGCGCGACGCGGGCCCGGACGATGACGGCCTCCGCGTCCCGCCCGTCCACTGTCGCCCCGGAGATGCCCACCAGGGAGAAGCCGTGCTCATTCAGCTCCCGCACGGTCTCCTCGCAGGGGCGCGCGTTGCCCCCGGTGGCCAGCAGCGGCTCCAGCACCGCGCAGTCCTCCGAGGGCAGCGCCGCGAAGAAGCGGCGCACCGTCTCCTCCGCGGCCTGTGTCTTGGAAGACGCGGACGAGCACCCGAGGGCGGCCAGCACCAGCCAGCACGCCCCGACGCCCGCCCGCTTCCCCTTCATGCGAACCGCCGGCATGCGCTCAGTAGCAGTTGGGCGCCAGCAGCTCGTCGTCGCTGGCGGACACGAACTGGTCATCGCAGTAGCCGCTCGCCAGCACGTGGCCGTTGCGCACGCAGCCGTCGTGGTTGGTGGCATCCAGCGTGTACTGGGTGTCACCGCCGCAGCCGCCGCCGCAGCGGCCGTAGCAGTTGCCCAGCACCTTCGGGCGGGACCAGTGGTCCGGCTCACCGCACAGCCACGTGCTGCCGCTCAGGTAGAACTCGTCACCGCTGCACGAGGTGTGGTCGCCGAGCTGCGCAATCTGCTGGTTGCCCGCCCAGTCGAAGCCGCCCTTGTTGCAGTCGTGCTTCGAGTACGAGTACCAGTTGTACACGCCACCGCAGCTGCCCGTCTGGCGGCCGTTGCACTTGGTGTAGCTGCACAGCATGGTGTAGCCGCGGCCCTGCTCGCCCATCACCGTGCGCTTCAGCTCCACGGTGGCGGGGTTCTGCGCCCACAGGCCCACCGCGCGGCGCAGGTACATGGCCTCGGGGGCCGCCGCGTCGCCCGCGGGAAGCTGCGCGTTGAGCGCGCCGTAGAAGGCGGCGAGCAGCTCGCGGTCCGCGTCACCGAGCTGCGTGTCCGTCGCGCTCCCGTCCGCGAAGCCGTCCAGCGTGGAGACGCCGCTGGCCGGGTCCAGCAGCCCGCTGAGCGTCATCCCGCGCAGCCCGACCTCCAGCCGGTACACGCCGGGCTCCACCTCGCGCGAGGAGAACGACACCTCGCCGCCGCCGTGGACGAAGGTGCCGTCCGTGCGGCCCGCCGCCTCGGACATGGACAGCCCGTCCTGCTTCACCTCGGCGGCGGTGTCACCACCGCCAGAACCTCCACATGCCGACAGCATCAACGAAGCGACTGCCGCACAAAGCGCCTTGCGCATGACGTTGCCTTCCCTCCGGCCAGGGGTTTGGCCCCAAAAGAGACAGCCGTGGTACCGGGCGCTCGTGCAGCGCTCAAGGCGGGGCGCGTCACGAATCCTGACGTATGACTCATGTTTCACGGGGTGTATTGAAACCGGGTCCGAAGCGCCTCAGCCCGTCGTCCGGCGGAAGACGGGAAGCGGCCCCGCGGCGCACTCCAGCTCCGCGCCGTGCTCGGGAAGCGACTCATGGCCGCCGATGACGAGCAGCCCGCCCGGCACCAGGCGTGACACCAGCCGCGCCAGCACCTCGCGCTGGAGCGGCGGGGCGAAGTAGGTGAAGGCCACGTTGCGACACAGCACCAGGTGGAACGGGCCGTCCGGCATCTCCGCGCGCAGGTCCTGGCGGAGGAAGGTGACACCCTCGCGGTACGCGGGGGCGATGCACGGCTCCGGGCCCGGGTCGGGAAAGGCCCGGGCGGCCCACTCCGAGGGCAACTCGCGCAGCGAGCCACGCGGGTAGCAGCCCCGGCGCGCGCGGGCGAGCAGCGCCTCGTCGGCGTCGGTGGCGAGCAACTCCAGACGCACGGCCGGGAAGCGGGGCTGGAGGCCGAGCCGGAAGAGGACGGCCACCGTCGAGGGCTCCTCACCGGAGGCACAGCCGGCGCTCCACGCGCGGAAGGGGCTCCCCGCGGGCAGCGCCTCCAGCAGGGACGGCAGCAAGCCGTCGCGCAGCACGTCGAAGACGTGTGCGTCGCGGTAGAAGCGGGAGATGGTGACGCGGCAGAGCGAGTCGAGCACCGCCCACTCCGCCGCGTCCGCCTCCAGCCGGGCGCGGTAGGCGGCGGCGTCCGGAAGCCCCAGCGCCTGGAGCCTCCGGCCGATGCGCTTGCACACCTGCCCCCGGACACGGCGGAAGCCGTCCCAGCGCAGGCGCAGCCGGGGCGCGGCCCACTGCAGCAACTCCACGCACTCAGGGTCCGTCACGGAGTGAATCTCCTCACGTGGAGTGGTGCTGACATCCCGGCCGCCCCGTCATCTCACAGTGGGGCGCCATGCGGCACGCCTGCCCCACCGCCGAGCGGAAGGCGTCGGGATGTGGCATGACGCTTCAGCGTTTCCGATGGACTCCGGAGGTACCCAGCCTTGAAGAGACTCACCGCCCTCACCCTCTCCGCGGCACTGGCGGCGGCCGGCTGCTCGCACGGCACCGCGGCCACCGAGCCCGCCCCCCAGCATACCCAGCCCCAGGCCGAGGCCCCTGCTCCCGCTCCCGCGCAGGCCCCCGCGCCCGCCGAGCCGCCCCCGCCCCGCTTCGCCGACATCCTCTCCGGCAGCGTGCAGGCCTACACCGCGGCCTGCGACGCGGACCTCGAGCGCGCCCGGACGCAAATCACCGCGCTCAAGACGCTGGACGCGCGCAAGGACGGCAAGGCCGTGCTGGCCGCGTACGACGAGGCCACCGGCGCGCTGAACGCCGCCACCAACCGCTCCAGCCTCGCCCGCGAGGTGCACCCCGACGCCGCCTTCCGCGACGCCGCGCGCGAGTGCGAGCAGCGCGTGGACTCGGCCAACGTGGCGCTGTCGCAGGACCGCGGCGTCTATGACGCCCTGGCGGCGGTGGACCTGTCCCAGGCGGACGCGGCCACGCGGTACTGGATGGAGCGCTCGCTGCTCGACTTCCGCCGCGCCGGCGTGGACCGGGACGACGCCACGCGCGAGAAGGTGAAGTCGCTCAACGAGGACATCCTCAAGCTGGGCCAGGAGTTCGGGAAGAACATCGCCGAGGACGTGCGCAGCGTGGCCTTCGCCCCGAAGGAGCTGGACGGCCTGCCGGAGGACTACCGGACGTCGCACCCGGTGGGGAAGGACGGCAAGGTGGTCATCACCTCCAACTACCCCGACTACTTCCCCTTCATGACGTACGCGAAGGACACCCGGGCCCGCGAGAAGCTGTGGCGCGCCTACCGCCAGCGCGCCTTCCCCAAGAACCAGCCGGTGCTGGCGCAGCTCATCTCCAAGCGCCACGAGCTGGCCACGCTGCTGGGCTACGAGAACTGGGCCGCGTACACCACCGAGACGAAGATGACCCGCACGCCGAAGGCGGCGGCGGACTTCATCGACAAGCTGGCGGCGGCCACCGAGTCGCGCGCGAAGAAGGAGTTCGCGGAGCTGCTGGCGCGCAAGCAGAAGGACGTGCCCGGGGCGAAGACGCTGGAGCCGTGGGACCAGGACTACTACGAAGACCGGCTGCGCGCGGAGCGCTTCGGCTTCGACTCGCAGGCGGTGCGGCCCTACTTCGAGTACGCCCGGGTGAAGGCGGGCGTCATGGACATCGCCGCGCGCATGTGGGGGCTCACCTGGCGCAAGGTGGACGACGCGAAGGTGTGGCACCCGGAGGTGGAGGCGTACGACGTGCTCGACGGGAGCACGCTCCTGGGCCGCATCTACCTGGACATGCACCCGCGTGACGACAAGTACAAGCACGCGGCGCAGTTCGACCTCGTGGCGGGCCAGGCCGGCAAGCGCTACCCGGAGGCCACGCTGGTGTGCAACTTCGGCCGCCCCGGCGAGCTGATGACGTACGACGAGGTGGAGACCTTCTTCCACGAGTTCGGCCACCTGGTGCACGCCGTCTTCGCGGGCCGCCAGCAGTGGAGCGGCATCGCCGGCACGCGCGTGGAGTGGGACTTCGTGGAGACGCCGTCCATGCTGCTCCAGCAGTGGGCGAGCAACGCGCAGGTGCTGGCGCTGTTCGCGAAGCACCACCAGACGAACGAGCCGATTCCCGCGGAGCTGGTGGCGAAGCTGCGCGCGTCGAAGGAGTTCGGCAAGGGGCTGTGGTCGCGCCGGCAGCTGTTCCTGTCGGCGGTGAGCCTGGACTACTACTCGCGCAAGCCGGGCTTCGACACCACGGAGGCGCTGGCGGTGCTGCAGAAGAAGCTCAGCCCCTTCAAGCACGAGTACCGCGACGGCGCGCACTTCGAGCTCGCCTTCGGGCACCTCGATTCGTACTCGGCGGCCTACTACACGTACCTCTGGTCGTCAGTCATCGCGAAGGACCTGGAGACGCAGTTCGAGAAGAACGGGTACCTGGACCGGGACACGGCGATGAAGTACCGCCGCACCGTGCTGGAGCCCGGCGGCTCCAAGCCCGCCGCCGAGCTGGTGAAGGACTTCCTCGGCCGCGACTACGGCTTCGACGCGTACAAGGCGTTCCTCGACCGGAACTGACGCGCGTCTCTACTCGCTGAGGGGACGGTGGCTCACGCCGTCCCCTCGGCCTCCTCCTGTGCGAGCGCGGCCTCCACCTCCGCGCCCACGGGGTAGATGGTCAGGTGCCGCACCGGCTCGCTGCCGTGGCTCACCGCCTCCAGGTGGTAGCGGCTCACCAGCCGGTGCTGCAGCTTGCGCAGCCTCGGCGGCCTCGGCGCCAGCGGCACCGACACGCCCTCGCTGAGCACCCGCTCAATCGCGTGCTCCACCTCCGTCACGGCCTCGCGGACCTGGTCCTCGTCCACGCCCTCCACCACGTGGAAGGCCGTCTTCAGCACCCGGCGCAGCTCCGAGGAGCTGTTGCGCTTCACCACCTCCACCCGCGCTCCCGACTTCTCCGTCATGCGCCGCAGCCTCGGGTCATTCGCCCGCGAGCGCAGCGTCACCACCAGGTCCGCCGCGTCCAGCCGGCTCACCATCCGCACGTCCACCGCCAGCTCGCGCAGCACCTTCTCCAGCAAGTCCCGGCTCACCGCGTGCGCGTACACCTTCGTCGTCCCGCCCAGGCCGGGAATCCGCGCGGTGACGTTCTCCGCCCCGCGCACGCCGGGCCCCGCCGTGCGCCCCGGCCGCAGCGCGGGCAGTGACGGCGGCGCCGCCTTCACCGCCTCCACCTCCACCTGACCCGAGTCCACGTCCTGCTTCCGGCGCTCGCCTCCCACGGCCTGTCCCGCCAGCAGCCGGTCCACCGACTCCGCCGTGTCCGGGTGCACCAGCACCTCGTCCCGGCTCACCATCTCCACCACGATGTCGAACGTGGGCGGCGCCTTGCGCTCGCTGATGGTCTTCTGCGTGTGACGCCGCCGGGCCTCCTCGTCGCTCAGCGTCACCGTGTGCACGCCGCCCACGAGGTCCGACAGCGTGGGGTTCAGCACCAGGTTCTCCAGCGTGTTGCCGTGCGCCGTGGCCACCAACTGCACGCCGCGCTCCGCAATCGTCCGCGCCGCCGCGGCCTCCGCCGACGTGCCAATCTCGTCGACGATGATGGCCTCCGGCATGTGGTTCTCCACGGCTTCAATCATCACGTCGTGCTGCCGGTCCGGCCGCGACACCTGCATCCGCCGCGCGGTGCCGATGCCCGGGTGAGGCACGTCCCCGTCCCCGCCAATCTCGTTCGACGTGTCCACCACCATGACGCGCTTGCGCAAATCATCCGCCAGCACGCGGGCCACCTCGCGCAGCTTCGTCGTCTTCCCCACGCCCGGCCGCCCCAGCAACAGGATGTTGCGCCCGGAGCCGATGAGGTCCTTCAGCATGTCGATGGTGCCGTAGATGGCGCGCCCCACCCGCAGCGTCAGCCCCACCACCTTGCCCTTGCGGTTGCGGATGGCGGACACGCGATGCAGCGTCCGCTCAATCCCCGCGCGGTTGTCGTCCCCCGGAGGCCCCACCTGCGCCAGTACGTGCTCCAGGTCCTCCCGGAGCACCGGCTCCTCGCGCAACGGCTCCACCCGGTCCACCAGTCGCGCCTCGGGCGGGCGGCCCAGGTCCATCACCACCTCGAGCACCTGCTGGGACGGCAGCGCTCGCACCGCCGCCTGCAGGGGGCCGGGGAGCACGCCCACCAGCAACTGGAAGTCGTCAGCGACGGCATCGGCACGCGGTGTCATGTCCTGTCCCTCTGCGCCCCTCATCAACGGTGTGTCCTCCCCGCCCGCCCTGCATGGGCCCCACCTGGCCGGGAGGGCACCAGCCGTGCGGAGCCCGTCCCCACACGGAGCCTTCCCACCTGGGGAAAACCCTTTCCCTCCCACCCCCTCGGGGCCACCCAGACGCTGGTGGATTCCGGACGTCAGCCTGCCCCCGCCCACCTGGAGCCGTCCACCACTCCGCACCTGGCGTTGGTGAGCGTCTTGCTTTCCTCCGGGCGGCGCCGCGGCATGGGGGCGCGTGGCGAGTGTGGAGGGGGTAGGGACGTGACACCCAGGCTTCCAAGAGGACGGAGCTGGCGGTTGCTGGCGGGCGCGGGTTGCGCGCTGCTGCTCGCCGGCTGCAATGGAGACAGTCTTCCCCAGGCCCGGGTCCTCCCCGGCGAGGACCTTCCAGGCCTGGACACTCCACCGCCGCCCGACGACGAACCCCAGCAGCAGAACGACGAGTGCAAGGACGCCGCGAAGGACCCGGGCCGCATCACCCTGCACCGCCTCAACCGCGCCGAGTACGACGCCACCGTGAGGGACCTGCTGGGCGACACCACCCGGCCGGCCCGCGACTTCCCGACGGACGACCACGGCTACGGCTTCGACAACAACGCGGACGTGCTCAGCATGTCCCCGCTGCTGATGGAGAAGTACTCCACCGCGGCGGAGAAGCTGGTGGAGACGGCCTGGACGAAGGGGGCCTTCGGCACCTGCACGCTGACCGCGACGAACCCCGAGCCCTGCGCCCGGGACATCCTCTCCCGCTTCGCCCGCCGCGCCTGGCGCCGGCCGGTGACGCCCGCGGAGGTGGAGCGACTGGTGGGCTTCGTCGCGCTGGCGAAGACGTACGGCGACGGGCCGGAGGCGGGCGTGAAGCTGGCGCTGCGCTCGGTGCTGGTGTCGCCGCACTTCCTCTTCCGCGTGGAGAAGGACCCGGCGCCCGGCGACTCCAAGCCGCACCGGCTCTCCGACGTGGAGCTGGCGAGCCGGCTCTCCTACTTCCTGTGGAGCAGCATGCCGGACGAGCAGCTCCTCGCCGCCGCCGAGGCGGGAAAGCTGGGCAAGCCCGAGGAGCTCGAGGCCCAGGTGCGCCGCATGCTCGCGGACCCGAAGTCCAACGCCCTGGTGGAGAACTTCGCGGGCCAGTGGCTCTACACGCGCGCGCTGGACTCGGCGGAGCCGGACCTGACGCTCTACGGCGCCTTCAACGAGGATTTGCGCGCGGCCATGCGCCAGGAGACGCAGCTCGTCTTCCGCGACTTCATCACCGGTGACTACAAGCTGAAGGACCTGGTGGACGCGCCCTTCACGTACGTGAATGACACGCTGGCGGTGCATTACGGCCTGCCGAAGCCGGGCAGCCGCACGCCCGTGCGCGTGGACCTCACCGGCCACCCGGAGCGCCAGGGCATCTTCGGCCAGGGCTCGCTGCTCACCGTCACCTCCAACCCGGACCGGACCTCGCCAGTACAGCGCGGCGTCTGGGTGCTGGAGCAGATGTTGTGCGCCGCGCCGCCACCGCCGCCGCCCGACGTGGAGAACCTGCCGCCGGCGGTGGACCCGAACCAGACGATGCGCGAGCGCATGGCGCAGCACCGCAGCCAGCCTGCCTGCGCGGGCTGCCACCGGATGATGGACCCGCTGGGCCTGGCGCTGGAGAACTATGACCCCATCGGCCGCTGGCGGCTGAAGGAGGTCAGCGGCGCGCCGGTGGACCCCACGGGCGAGCTGCCCAACGGCACCGTGCTGCGCGGCGGCGAGGACATGCGGCGCTTCGTGAAGGACGACCCGAAGCTGCCCTCGTGCCTCACCGAGCACCTGCTCACCTACGCGCTCGGCCGAGGCATGAAGCCGGACGACGCGTGCGCGGTGAGGGAAATCGCCGCCACGGCGGAGGCCAGCGGCGGCCGACTCAGTGACTACATCCTCAGCATCGTCCTCAGCGAGCACTTCACCATGCGTCGCGGCGGGACGGAGGCCCAGCAGCCATGAGCAAGAAGTTCCAACTCTCCCGGAGAACCCTCCTGCGTGGCGCGGGGGCGCTGATGGCGCTCCCCGTGCTGGAACAGATGGTGCCCGCGACGGCCCGGGCGGCCACCGGCTCCGCGCCCCGGCGCTTCGCTGTCTTCTACACGCCCAATGGCATCCACATGCCCAAGTGGACGCCCACGGGCACCGGCGCCACCTGGGAGCTGACGCCCACGCTGGCACCGCTGGCCGCGGTGAAGGACAACGTGCTCGTCCTCAGCGGGCTCGCCAATGAACCGGGCCGCCCGGACGGCGACGGCCACCACGCCGCCGCCACCGCCGCCTTCCTGAGCTGCGCCAAGGCCTTCAAGACGGAGGGCACCGACTTCCACGCGGGCATCTCCATGGACCAGGTCATCGCCAACCACCTGGCGGCGCAGAAGGCCACCCGCTTCCCTTCACTGGAGTTGGGCAACGACGCCGGCAAGGGCATTGGCAACTGCGACTCCGGCTATGCCTGCCCGTACGCCAACAACATCGCCTGGGCCGGACCCCGCACGCCGGTGGCTAAAGAAACGCACCCCAAGTCGGTGTTCGACCGGCTCTTCGCGGGCTTCGACCCGAACGCCACCCAGGCCACGGTGGACAAGCGCCGCGCGTACGGCAAGAGCATCATCGACTTCGTACGCGACGACGCCACCACGCTGAAGACGCAACTGGGCGCCTCGGACCTGCGCAAGCTGGACGAGTACTTCACCAGCGTGCGCGACCTGGAGAAGCAGGTGGAGGCGATTGAAGTGGACGGTCCGTCGTGCAACCCGGGCACCGTGCCGGCCGACAACGAGGACCCGCGCGTGAAGACGAAGGCGATGATGGACCTCATCGTCCTCGCCTTCCAGTGCGACCTCACCCGCGTGGCCACCTTCATGCTGGCCAACGCGCGCAGCCCCAAGGTGTACGGCTTCCTCGGCTTGAGCGGCGGGCACCACACGTACTCGCACCACCAGAAGGTGCAGGCCAACTACGACGCGCTCGCCACCATCGACCGGTGGGAGGTGGAGCAGTACGCGTACCTCCTGGAGCGCATGAAGGGCATCCAGGAGGGGGACGGGAAGACGCTGCTCGACAACTCGATGGTGTACTTCTCCAGCGAAATCGCGGACGGCAACTCGCACGAGCACAAGAACCTGCCCATCCTCATCGGCGGCAGCGGCGGCGGGGCGCTCACCCCGGGCCGGCACGTCCGCTACAGCGCCGTGCCGCTCGCCAACCTGTACATCTCCCTGATGCAGGCCATGGGCGTGCCCAACGTCACCACCTTCGGGGACAACGGCACCGGCCCGCTGACGGGCCTCACGGCGTAGTCAGAGGGGCCGTGCCGGCGAGAGCAGGCGTGCGGCCGGCCCCTGCACGTCCCGCCCGGCCCGGCGCGCACGGTTCCCATGCAGGCGCGGGGCGTCCTGGCGCATCATCGCGCCCCATGGCTCCGTCTTCGCGCTGCTTCCGCTGGTCCGCCCTGCTCCTCCTCACCCCGCTGCTCGGCTGCGGCCCGACGCGCCGGAGCAACCCGCGGCAGGTGGCGCCGAGACAGGCGGCGCCGGCCTCGCGGGAGAAGGCCCCCGCTCGCACCGGACTGCCCACGCCGAAGGACTTCGCGCGAGACATGCTGGCGGCGCACAACCAGGCGCGCGCGCAGGCCAGACCCACGCCGAAGGTCGCGCTGCCGCCCCTCACCTGGTCCGACGAGGCCGCGAAGAAGGCCGCGTCCTGGGCGAAGCAATGCAAGTTCGAGCACAACCCGGACCGGGGTGACTTCGGGGAGAACCTCGCCGCCGCCACGCCCGACGCGTGGAGCACGGCCGACGTGGTGAAGAGCTGGGCGGACGAGGCGGTGGACTACGACTTCACGCGCATCACCTGCAAGAAGGGCAAGGTGTGCGGCCACTACACGCAGGTGGTGTGGCGGGAGACGGGCGCGGTGGGGTGCGCCACGGTGATGTGCAACAAGAACTCGCCCTTCGGCTCGCAGTTCCCCACGTGGCAGAACTGGGTGTGCAACTACACGCCGCCGGGCAACTGGGTGGGCAAGCGCCCCTTCTGAAACGGGGGCCTCAGCCGCGGAAGAGGCGGCGGAACAACCGCGAGAAGACGCCGACCGAGACGGGCTCGGGCCGGCCCTCCGAGGCCGCACGCTTGCCCTCCAGCTCGACCTTCAGCTTCCGAGCATCCGGGTCGATGGACATGACGCTGAACTCGTCCATGCCCTCGAGCGAGGTGAAGACCTTGCTCGCGCGGCTCTGTGGGGGGTCTTTGCTCATGGGGGGCCTCCGGTACGGAAGGGTGAGATTAACAGGCTCCCGGCCCCCGCGCTCCTCCCCCTCCCCCGCCGTACGATTCCAGACGCGGCCCCGGCCCCCGGGCCCTGGAACTTTCCGCCCGGTTCAATACCTCGGGAGGGGGACGCTGGCCGGGTGCATGGAGACGCGCGGGCACGGATAATCCCAGCCATGTCCCGCCCCTCCTTTCGATACCTGCTGGCACTCGGGTTCCTGGTGCCGTGGCTCGCCACCGGCTGTGATTCTGGTGAGTCCTCTCCGGACGACGAAGACACCGACCCGGATCCGAGCACGCTGCCCCTGTTCGCCCGCGACATGCTGGACGCGCACAACGCGGCGCGGGCGGCGGTGAAGACGCCCACGCCCGACCCGGCGTTGAAGCCGCTGGGCTGGGACACCGGCGCGGCGACCACCGCGACGAACCACGCGGCGAAGTGCGAGTTCAAGCACAACGCCAACCGCGGCAACCTGGGGGAGAACATCGCCGCGGCGACGCTCGACTACTGGGATACCCAGGGGGTGGTGAAGGCGTGGGTGGACGAGGTGGCGTACTACGACTACGCGCGCAACACCTGCGCGGAGGGCAAGCAGTGCGGCCACTACACGCAGGTGGTGTGGCGGGCCACGGAGCGCGTGGGCTGCGCCACGCAGGTGTGCACGAAGAACTCGCCCTTCGGCTCGCAGGTGACGCAGTGGCAGTTCTGGGTGTGCAACTACGCGCCGCCCGGCAACTACACCGGCCAGCGGCCGTACTGACTCACGGCGCGGCCGGGCCCCGCTCGCGCAGCCACCCCTCCAGCGTGGGGAATACGTCCTCCGCCAGCGTCTCCACACCCGGCCGCTTCGCGTCGGCCGGAAGCACGAGCCGGTGGTCCGCGCCCCGCAGCACCTTCACCGTCACCCGCGGAGCCTCGCTCCCGGCGTCCCGCGCGTTCCGCTGCGACAGCGCGCGCGCCGTGGCCTGGGTGGGTGTCACCTCGTCCAGTTCGCCGAGCAGCGCGAGCACCGGGACGCGCACCCGGCCCAGGTCCTCCGTGGAGTCATGGGACAGCACGTTGCGCCACACGCCGCGCTGCACCTCCAGGAGGCGGGGCGGCGGCAGCTCCTCGAAGCGGGACAGCGGCGACACCGCGTACCACCGTCGGCGCTTCGCCCGCTTGAGCTGGAAGTCGAGCGTCTTCAACGCCTTCGCCTCGCGCTCGGGCGCATAGAGGCGCGCGTCGTGGAGCGTGGCCAGGTGCTCCTGCAGGTCCACCACCTCCGGGCCGGTGAGCCCCTTCGCGCGGGCCTCGTTGCGCAGGCGGTGCTCCTGCTGCTTCCATAGCGGACCGCCACCGCCGGACACCAGCACCAGGAAGCCGACGTCGGGCGCGCGGGCCGCCGCGTGGAGGGCCACCCAGGCGCCCTGGCCGAAGCCCATCAACCCCACGTCGCGCACGCCCGTGCGCTCGCGGAGCAGCCTCGCCGCCGCGAGCCCGTCGTCCGCCCACGCGTCGATGCCGGCCACCCACGGCTGCCCCTCCCCCGAGGAGCGCCCGGCGCCCCGCCGGTCATATGTGAGCACCGCGAGCCCCTGCTGGACGAGGAAGGCCGGGTACGGCTCCGGCGACAGCCGCGCCCCGGAGTCCTCGTCGTGCAGCAGCACCACCGCCGCACGGGGTGCCACGCCCGACGGCAGCCACAGCGTCCCGGCGAGGGTGACGTCCCCGCTGCGGAAGGTGACCTCCTCGACGCGCGAAGCAGGAGCCACGCCTCCGTCCGCTGCCCGCCCCACGCCACTGGCCAGTAGCAGGCACAGCCCCACCGCGACGCGCGCTCCAGTCCTCAGCACATGCCCTCCAGGATGAGCCCGCCCTTCAAGCCGACCCGGGGGCAGGGAGCAACAGCGGCCGAGCGGCACGGCTCCCATCGGACAGGTGGCCAACACCTCGCCCCCGGTCCGCGCCTCAGCGCTTCAGGTACTGCTCCAGGAACGCGGACGTCTCCTGCCAGGCCGTGGACGCGGCGTGCTCGTCGTAGCGGCCGCCGGACGGGTTGGCGAAGGCATGCTCCGCGTCGAACTCCAGGATGCGGTGCCGCACGCCCGCCGTGTCCAATGCCTGGCGGAACTCCGCCACCTTCTCCGGCGGAATGGACGCGTCCTTCGTCCCGAAGATGCCCAGCACCGCCGCGTGGATGGTGGCGAGCTCGTTCGGGTCCGTCACCGGGTTGCCGTAGTAGAGGACCGCCGCGTCCAGTTCCGGCAGGGCCATGGCGGCACGCAGAGACCAGCCGCCCCCGAAGCACCAGCCGATGCTCCCCGTGCGCTCCGCCCGGATGCGCTCGTCCTTCTGGAGGAAGGCGTGCGCGGCCTTCAGCACCTCCAGCGCGCGCGCCGCGTCCACCGACTTCACCAGCGCCATCGCCTCGTCCCGCGTGGTGGCCACCTTGCCGCCGTACAGGTCCACCGCCAGCGCCGCGTACCCGTTCGCCGCCAGCCGGTCCGCCCAGTGCTGGATGTGCTCGTTGAGGCCCCACCACTCGTGGATGACGAGCACGGCCGGCAGCGGTCCCTTCGCACCCTCGGGGAGGCTCAGGTACATCTTCGTCCCCGCCACCTCCACCTCCTGCCCCTTGCGCGGCGGCGCCGCGTCCGGACGCAGCGTGTGCATCGCCTTGAACTCCGCCTCCGACACGGCCCCCGTCGGCGACGGCTCGCGCCCCACCTCCACGGTGCGTCCGCTGACACAGGCCCCCAGCAACAACGCTCCCAAGAACAGCAGCAGGCTCTGGCGCATGGCGTGCTCCCTCTTCGAGTGCATGACCCCGTTGCGTACCCCGGGCCGACCGCCGCGCGCCACCGGCTCGCACGCGGACGAAGCCCCGCAAACACGAAGAGGGCTGGGAGGGAGACATCCCCCACCAGCCCTCTTTCAGACGCCGCTCCCGTGGAGCAGCGGTGTGACTACTTCGTCGGCGCCGGAGGCGTCGCCGGCTTGCCGTGCGGAGCGCCCGTCGGAGGAGCGCCACCCGGCATGCCCGGCATGCCCGGCGGGGTCTCGGGGGCCTTGACGATCTCCAGCAGTTCCACCTCGAACACCAGGGCCGCGCCACCGGGGATGTTCGGCGGGGCGCCGCGGTCGCCGTAGGCGATGTCCGACGGGCAGGTCAGCTTCGCCTTGCCGCCCACCTTCATCATCTGCACGCCCTCGGTCCAGCACTTGATGACGCCCTGGAGCGGGAACTGCGTGGGCTCGCCGCGCTTGTAGGAGCTGTCGAACTCGGTGCCGTTGGTCAGCGTGCCCTTGTAGTGCACCTTCACGATGTCGGACGCCTTGGGCGACTCACCGGTGCCGGGGGTCAGCTCCTTGTAGACGAGGCCGGACTCGGTCTTCTTGGCGCCGGACTCCTTGGCGGCCTCCTCGAGGAACTTCTTCGAGTTCTCCTTCTCCTTCTCCGCCTTGCGGGTGCTGCGCGAGCGAGCCAGCTCCTGCAGCTTCGGACCGTACGTCTCCATGTCCACCGGCGACTTCTCACCCTTCACCTGGGTGGTGATGCCGGCCTTGACGTACTCGAGCTCCTCCGGAGTCATGTCGAACACGCTGATGCTCCGGCCAATGGACAGGCCGAGCGCGTACAGCGTCTTCTGCTCCTCCGTCTGCGGGTTCGCGGCGCTGCCGCCACCCGTCGCGCCCCCGCCGGACGCCGTATCCGTCTTCGCCGGCTGCTGGCAGCCCGCCAGCACCAGCATCACCGCGACCAGCCACGTCTTCCGCATGTCGTTGCCCTTCCTTCGCCTTGCGCGGTCGGTGAGACACCGCCGCCACAGTCGGTTCCGGGGGCGACTTACTACAGGAACGGTCTGTCGTCCGCTTGACGGCGTTTCCGGCCTTTTCAGGGGCCCCCGGGTCATTTCCCCCTGCAACTCCCAGAGGGGGGCCCGCCTTCCACAGGGACTGCCGACAATCGGGTGGGAGCTTTCTCTACCCGAGCCAGGCGGGTGCCCGACACGCCGGGGTGGAGCCCGACGAAGTCCTGTGCGCGGTGCTTCCACGGCACGAATCCGCGTGCAACGGACGCGCGGTGTCGCTCGACACATGCGCCTATTCTCAACCCGGTTACAGAACGCACCGCGTCACGGTAGTGCGTCATGAATTCGTCACCGGACCCTTGAGGTTGACCATCTTCACGGGGAGGATTCGCTCGGTCTTGCTTGCGCCCTGGAGCCCCACGCTCGGGAGCGAAGAGGCGCAGCGCTTTCCGCAGGAGGAACCCCTGATGCACCGTCTGCCGCTGTCGCGCGCGCCTCGTACCGTGCTCCTCGCCCTGGTGGGTCTGCTCGCCCTTCCCGCATGCTCGGATGATGATGACGGCTCCGGTACTCCGGACGCCGGCAACCCGGGAACGGACGCGGGCACGCAGACCGACGCGGGCACGCAGACTGATGCGGGGACGGATGCCGGCACCGACGCGGGCACCGACGCCGGCACGACCCAGGTCTGGCCCCAGGAGTTCTCCTGCACGGGCAAGCCCCAGGCGACGCTGACCTTCAACGCCAACCAGGTGCAGGCGCTCCAGGACGCGGTGAACGACCTGGCCGAGTGCACCACCATTCAGCTCGGCGCGGGCACGTTCGTCTTCGACAACGCCCTCACCATCCGCACGAACGGCATCACCATCGTCGGCGCGGGCAAGGGCGCCAAGGGCGAGGGCACGGGCGGCAGCGCCAGCACGGTGCTCGACTTCACCGGCGCCGCCAGCAACACCAACGGCATCGACGTGGTGGGCAAGCTGTTCACCGTGAAGGACCTGGCCATCTGGAACGCGCGCAAGGACGCGCTGCGCGTGGAGAACTCCGCCAACGTCTTCGTCCAGCGCATCCGCACCGAGTGGAAGAACGCGGACGACGAGAACAACGGCAAGTACGGCATCTACCCGGTGAAGTCGTCCTACGTCACGATTGAGGACTGCGAGTCCTACAACGCGGCCGACGCCGGCATCTACGTGGGGCAGACGCGCTACGCCATCGTCCGCCGCAACATCGCGAAGCAGAACGTGGCGGGCATCGAAATCGAGAACACGAAGTTCGCCTACGTGCAGGGCAACACCGCGCAGGACAACACCACGGGCCTCGTGGTGTTCGACCTCCCCGGCAACCCCATCAAGGGCACGGACATCCTCATCACCGGCAACACGATTACGGGGAACAACCGCGACAACTTCGCCTCCGTGACGGCCAGCAGCAGCACGGTGTCGCAGGTGCCCGCCGGCACCGGTACGTTCATCCTCGCGTCGCGCCGGGTGGAGTTCGTCGGCAACACCTGGGGTGACAACCACACGGTGGACATCGCCGTGCTCAGCGGCCTCGCCATCGAGGATGACCTGAGCCTGTGGAGCGCCGCGTTCTTCAACTTCAACAGCGCGGACGTCTACATCCACGGCAACACCTTCACGGGTGGCAGCGGCCAGGCGGTGGACAACGGCAAGACGGACGCGGAGCGCCGCCCGCTGGGCGCGCTGGTGGCCGCGGTGTACGCCTACGGCGCCGCGACGCAGGCCACGACGCGCGTGGAGCACCTGCTCTGGGACGGCATCGACCCGGCGCCGCGCAACGAGACGCTGAAGAACCCCATCAACATCTGCTTCACCGGCAACACGCTGCCGGCCACGACCAAGGAAGCCATCGTGGACTTCGACCTGCAGGCCGTCGCCGCGAAGCTCATGTCCGCGTCGCCGGACGTGCCCGGCGCCTTCGCGGAGACGCGCCGCTACTCGCAGGGCGCGGCGCCGTTCAACTGCTCCGGCTTCGCTCCGGCGCTGGCGCTTCCCTGAGGCCGTCGTCGATGCGGGTGTCGGAGGAGAAGCGTCGCATGCGCAAGCCGTTCAGCTCCGGACTCGGATGGGGCCTCGCCGCGGTGTTGCTGACCGCAGCGGTGGCCTCGTGCTCCGGCGGTGATGACCCGCCCGGGACGGGGCCCGACGCGGGGACCTCCCAGGAGGACTCCGGCACACCGCCGGTGGACAGTGGCACCGCGGACGCCGGGGTGGATGCCGGCACGGACGCGGGCGAGGACAGCGGGACTCCGGATGGCGGCGGGGACGCGGGGACACCGGACGCCGGGCCGGGGCTGCCGGACGGCTCGGTGGTCATCCCCACGAACCTGTCGGACCTGGGCCTCTTCACCGGCAGCCCGGCGACGGGCGGGCTCGTGCCGGTGGAGGGCAACGTCCCCTACGAGCTGACCACGGCGCTCTTCTCCGACTACGCCCTCAAGTCCCGCACGCTCTACATCCCCCCGGGGAAGAAGGCGGCGTATCAGCCCAAGGACGTGCTGGATTTGCCGGTGGGCACGCTCATCACCAAGACGTTCTCCTTCCCCGCGGACCTCCGCGAGCCGGAGAAGAACGTGCGTGTCATCGAGACGCGCGTGCTGGTGCGGCAGCCCGGCGGCTGGGAGGCGTACCCGTACTTCTGGAACGACGCCCAGACGGAGGCCACGCTGGCCAACGGCGGCCGCGTGGTGCGCAACCTCACGTTCATCGGCGCGGACGGCGTGTCCCGGACGCTCGACTACCTGGTGCCCAGCAAGAACCAGTGCAGCCAGTGCCACCACATCCTGGACGCGGCACAGAACCAGGTGCTGCTCCCCATCGGTGTGAAGGCCCGCTACCTCAACCGGAACCACGACTACGGCGGGGTGCAGGTCAACCAGCTCCAGCATCTGGCGGAGCTGGGGAAGCTGACGGGGGCGCCTCCGGCCATCCAGCTGCCGCGCGCGCCGGACGCGTTCAACCCGGCGGATGCGGACCTGAGCATCCGGGCCCGCACCTACCTGGACATCAACTGCGCGCACTGCCACCGGCGGAATGCGACGGCGGGGGATACCAGCCAGCTGTTCCTCGACATCGACAGCACCGAGGAGCTCACCCTGAACATGGGTGCCTGCAAGCGGCCGGGCTCGGCGGGCAGTGGTGTGGGCGGCGAGTTCGACATCGTCCCCGGCGACCACACGGTGTCCATCCTCTGGTACCGGCTCAACACGGTGGAGTCCGGGAAGATGATGCCGCAGCTTGGCCGCGCCCTCCGGCACGACCAGGGCTCGCAGCTCATCGCCGACTGGATTGACGGCATGCCGGCGCGCTCCTGCAAGTAGGCGGGAGTTCGGCTACAGATTGAAAGACAGGCCCCTCCGTGCATGCCGCACGGAGGGGCTTCTGCTTTTCAGGCACCCTCCCCCGTCAGCGCGGTGCCCCGCGACAGCCCCATGGCCGCCTGGACCAGGGCCACGTGGCTGGACGTGTGCGGGAAGTGGCCGGCCATGCGGCGCTTGCGCGGGTCATACTCCTCCGGCAGCAGGCCCACGTCGTTGCGCACCTGGAGGAGCCGCTCGAACAGGACGCGGGCCTCGTCGCGCCGGCCCATGAGGTGCAGGCTGTCCGCCAGCCAGAAGCTGCACACCAGGGACACGCCCGCGCCGCGCGAGTCGTCCTGGCGCACGAAGTCCCCCTCGCCCAGGCCGCGCTCCACCGCCTCCACCGTGCCGCGCACGCGCGCGTCGACAGCGGGCAGGAAGCCCAACCGCCCCAGGCGCAGCAGCCGCGCGTCCAGGCCTCGGCCGCCGTACTCACGGGTGAAGGCACCGCTCCGCGAGTCGAAGCCGTCGCGGCACACCTCCGCGTGCACGTCCGAGCGCAGCCGCTTCCAGCGCTCCACCGGCGCATCCAGGCCGAAGCGCGCGGCGCTCTCCAGCGCCCGGTCCACCGCCACCCACGCCATCACCCGGGGATACGTGAGGGCCGGCCCTTCCGCCGGAGTCCGGAGCCACGCCCCCTCCAGGTGCTCGAGCATGGCCCGCTGCAGTGCCCACGCGTCGCCGCTGGGAGGCAGTCCCCGGCGCGCGGCGTCGCTGAAGCACCCCATGACCTCGCCCACGTCCTCGGTGCCCAGGCCGCGACGGGGCGCATGGCCGATGCGCGCCGGCCGCGCGCCCTCGTAGCCGGGCAGCCACGGCAATTCCTGCTCGGGGAAGCGCCGCTCCCCCGCGACGCCGTACGAGGACTGCAATTCGTCCGGCTCGCCGGCCACCGCGCGCACCAGCCAGTCGCGCCACGCGCGGGCCTCGTCCAGGTAGCCCCCGTCCAGCAGCGCCTGGAGCGCATTCGTCGCGTCGCCCAGCCAGCAGAAGCGCGCGTCGCCAGGACGGCCTCCCGAGGACAGCGGCAGCGACGTGGTGGGCGCCGCGACGATGCCCCCCGTGGGCGAGTACGTGAGCGCCTTGAGCGTGATGAGCGAGCGCTCGACGTGCTCGTGCCACGGCCCGGTGGACACCAGGCGCGAGGACCATTCCTTCCACCACGCCTCGGTGTCCGCCACGGCGGCCAGCGCGTCCAGCGGGGGCGGCGGCGGTTCGTGCGAGGGGTGCCAGGAGAGGACGAAGGGCACGCGCGCACCCGGTTCCACCGGGAAGTCCGCGGTGAAGAGTCCACCCCGCCGTTGCAGCTTCACGGGGGTGCGCAGGGCCACCGAGTCCGGACCCGCGCGCGCGGACGCATGGTCGTCATGGAGGCGCACCCACGGCGAGCGGTCGCCGTAGCCGAAGTGGGCGAGCAACTCCATGCGCATGGGGACGGAGCCCTTCAGGCCGTACACCACGCGCACGAGGTCCGGCTCCCTGCCGCGCGGGGGCATGCAGTCCACCACGCGCACCGCGCCGTCCTCCGTCTCGTAGTCCGTCTCCAGCACCAGCGAGCCGGGGCGGTAGCGGCGTGTCACCTTGAGGATGCCGCCCGCCGGGGCGAGCAGCCACCGTCCGTGGGACGCGTCGCCCAGCAGCGCGGCGAAGCACGCGTCCGAGTCGAAGCGCGGCCAGCACAACCAGTCGATGGAGCCGTCCTTGCCAACCAGCGCGGCGCTCTGCGTGTCACCGATGAGTGCGTAGTCTTCCAGGGGAAGGGCCATGGCGCGCGAGCATGGCACGATGGAGCGCGGGCCGCCCGGCAGGTGCTGGAAGACGTATGGTCGTGCAACATGGGTTGTGCAATTTCCCGGAGGAGTCCATGTCCACGACGAACCTCGACACCGCGCTGCGCTACCTCCAGGCCCTGGAGAACGGAGTGGCGGGCGAAGCACTGGCGCCCTTCTTCCACCCGGATGCGGTGCAACGCGAGTACCCCAATGCGCTCACCCGCAACGGCCAGACGCGGGAGCTGAAGAAGCTGCTCGAGGACTCGGAGCGCGCGAAGACGCTGCTGTCGTCGCAGCGCTACGCCGTGCGCGGCACGATGGAGCAGGGCGACACCGTGGCGCTGGAGGTGGACTGGACGGGCACGCTCGCGGTGCCGCTGCGCACGCTGGCCGTGGGGGCGGAGCTGCGCGCCGCCTGCGGCATGTTCCTCACCTTCAAGGACGGCCGCATCCTCTCGCAGCGCAACTACGACTGCTTCGAGCCGTTCTGAGCGCTCCCGTGACGACGCCTGTCCGGATGCGGGAATGAAGATTCCCAGCGCCGGGCACGTGTGTCTCCCGCCGTGCCTGCCCGCCGTCCGGGCGGGGTTGGCCGTGCGGGCTGGCATGGTCCATGCTCCCGGGTCCTGGAATGGACACCCTCCTCCAGGACCTCCGGCTCGCGCTGCGCCGGCTGCGTCGCAGCCCCACCTTCACGGTGGTGGCGGTGGCCACGCTGGCCCTCGGCATCGGTGCCAATGTGGCCATCTTCAGCGTGGTGCATGCGGTGCTGCTGCGGCCACTGCCCATGCGCGACGACGCCCGGCTGGTGCGCCTGTACACGGTGGGCAGGCAGGGCCCCGGCCCCACCTCGCCGTTGGACTTGAGGGACGTGCGCGAGCAGGCCCGTGCCTTCGAGGGCGTGGTGGGCCTGGCGAGCGCGGCGGTGACGCTGGGGGCCGACGGCCCGGAGTCCTCGCCGGAGAAAATCCAGACGGGGCTGGTGTCGGCGGAGTTCTTCCAGGTGCTCGGCGCGGGCGTGCAGCTGGGCCGGGGACTCCAGGCGGGCGACGACGCACCGGGCGCGCCCCAGGTGGCGGTGCTCTCCCATGGACTGTGGCAGCGGCGCTTCGGCGGCAGCCCGTCCGTGCTGGGCCGCTCGTTGGATTTGGGCGGCCCGCAGCCGTGGACGGTGGTGGGCGTGGCGGCGCCCGGCTTCGACTTCCCCGCGCGCTCGGAGCTGTGGACGCCCCTGCAATGGGACGCGAGCATGGTGAAGTCGGAGGCACGCGGCGCGCACTGGCTGGAGGTGTACGGCCGGCTCGCCCCGGGTGTGAGCCTGGAGGAGGCGCGCACGGAAGTCTCCGGTATCGCCCGCCGGCTGGCCGAGCAGTACCCGAAGACGAACGCGGACACGGGCGCCAGCGTGGAGCTGCTGCGTGACGTGCTGCTGGGCAACGTGCGGCCCTCGCTCCTGCTGCTCCTGGGGGCGGTGGGGCTGGTGCTGCTCATCGCCTGCGCCAACCTCACGCATCTCCTGTTGGCGCGCGCCACCTCGCGAGAGGGGGAGCTGTCCGTCCGGCTGGCCCTGGGCGCCAGCCGGGGCCGCCTCGCGCGCGAGTTGCTGCTGGAGAGCGCGCTGCTCTCCGTGCTGGGCGGCGGGGCGGGCCTGCTCGCGGCGATGTGGGCGCTGGATGCACTGGCCCTCTTCGGCCCCCGCGACATTCCGCGCATCGACGAGGTGGCACTCAATCGCACCGTGCTGGCCTTCACGGCCGGGCTGGCGGTGCTCACCACGTTCCTCTTCGGGCTCGTGCCGGCGCTGCACGCCGCGCGGGCGGACCTGGGGCGCGGCCTGCGCGCGGTGAGCGGCGGCGGTGGCACCAGCGCGCATCGCCACCGCACGCGCTCGGTCCTCATCATCGGGGAGACGGCGCTCGCGGTGCTGCTGCTGGTGAGCGCGGGCCTGCTCCTGCGCAGCTTCGTCCACCTGCGCGGCGCCGAGCCGGGCTTCCAGCCCGAGGGCGTGCTGACGGTGAGGATGGAGCTGCCACCCCTGCACTACCGCTTCGGCAGCGCCGCACCCGAGGCCTTCTACGACTCCCTGCTGGAGCGGGTGCGCGCGCTGCCTGGCGTGAAGGCGGCGGGCGCGGTGAGCCTGCTGCCCATGGACGGGGGCATCAAGTGGACCGTCCCCCTGAAGGACGCGCATCGGCCCTCGGCTCCGGGGGATGCGCCGTGGGAGACGCGGGTGCGCATCATCACTCCGGGAGCGCTGGAGGCGCTGCGCGTGAAGGTGCTGCGCGGCCGGGGCCTGACGGCGGAAGACAGGGGCGGGCGCGTGGTGCTCGTCAGCGCCGAGGCGGCGCGCCGCTTCTGGCCCGACGAGGACCCTGTCGGCCACACCGTGAGCACGGAGATGGACTGGGGCAACGGCGCCTTCGGAGGCCGGGTGGTGGGGGTGGTGGAGGACCAGGCCCTCGACGGGCTCGGGGCGCCCGCCGTGCCGGAACTGTTCGTGCCCTACGAGCAGGCGCGAGGCACCGGCATGACGCTGCTCGTGCGCACGGACGGAGAGCCGCTCGCGCTGGCGTCGGCGGTGCGCGCGGAGCTTCGCGCCCTGGACGCGAGCCTCGCGGTCAGCAGCGTGCGCACGCTGTCCTCGGTGGTGGACGGCACGGTGGCGCCGCTGCGCTTCTACCTGCTGCTGGTGGGGCTCTTCGCGGGCGTGGCGCTGCTGCTCGCTGCGGTGGGGCTCTACGGCGTGGTGGCGTACGCGGTGCTGCAGCGCACGCGCGAACTGGGCATCCGCATGGCACTGGGCGCGCGGGAGCGGCAGGTGACGGGCCTGGTGCTGGGCCGCTATCTGGGTCTCACCGCGGCGGGCCTGGTGGTGGGGCTCGGCCTCGCCGCCGGGGCCAGCCGCGCGCTCACACACCTGCTCAGCGGGGTACGCCCCGTGGACCCGATGACCTACGCGGGAGTGGTGCTGGTGCTCGGCGCGGTGGCCTTCCTCGCCGCGCTGCTGCCGGCGCGCCGGGCCGCCCGTGTGCCGCCCGCGATTGCGCTGCGAGGGGACTGAAGCAAGGGCCGGGACGCGCTCAGGGCTCGAGCGGGTTCCGGTGGTGGAAGCTTCTCGGCTTGAGCGTGAAGGACATCCACTCGGTGGGCATGTTGACCTCGTCCTCGTCACGAGGCGTGTGCAGGTGCCGGTTGACGTACCAGACCACCAGGTCCTGCCCATCCACGGATTGGCCGTCGACCATGGCGCCCACATTCGAAGGAGCGGAGGCGCAGGTCGACCTGATGTGGGGAGGGAAGTTCCTCACCGCGAGCGTCTCGCAGGCATTGAACCGGGTGACCCAGACCTCGTGTTGGGACCAGGGCTCATCGGTGGTGACCTGTCCGGTCCACAATCCATCGAGCTTGGGGACGAGCTCATAGCCCACGCTGCGCCCGTCGCTGTTGGTGAGTTGCTTGTCGTAGATGTGCCACGTCGAATAGGCCTCGGCGACGATGTCATGGGCGGACTCGGTCAGGATGGGCGTCTCCACGTTCGTCCAGCAGGTTCCCGGCGTGGCGCAGGTGCTCCCGGGAGACGGGGCCGTGGACGGCTGGAGGGTCATCCGAGCGATGGCGTCGTTCGCCGAGCCACCGAGGTCGAAGTCCATCCGGTAATAGACGTTGTGCATGTGGGTGAGCCCGTAGGACGGCGTCGGGTTCGCCACGGAGTCCATGCGACTGCCATAGGGCGCATAGGCCACGGTCGTCCCGTAATACGCGAGCCGCCCCGTCATCCCCAGCATGGGCTGGATGGTCCCATCATCGTGGAACTCCCACCGGTTGATGTACGTGTACGTGCCGAGCTGCGAGGCCATGGTCACCGAGACGAGCTCGCCCCGCTGGAAGGTGGTCGACAACTTCCAGGCGTAGCCGCGGTCCTCGATGTTCACGCAGATGCGGTTGTTGGCCAGCAGCGTGCCTCCCGCGCACTCCGCCTGGCTCAGCTGGATGGCCCTGACGCCCAGCCCCTCGGAATCCCGGGTGACGTCCAGGAGGCGGGGCGTGCCCACGAGATAGGGGACGTGAATCTCCGCGATGGCCGCCTGCGAGAGCACCACCCGCGACGTGCCTCCCCGAGGCGTGAAGGAGGCATTCCGGATGGACAACCCCTCACACGGGCAGCTCTGGACGGAGAACGCCCACCGCGTGCCCGAGGTGAAGGTGCGGTCCACGGCCGATAGGGCGGTGCACGCCGCGTAGCTGCACGCGGCCTCGGCGGGCCGGGCGAAGCCAAGCAGGACCCCCAGCCCCACGAGCCCTGAGATGAGGCGATACCCGGACATGTTTCCCCCTTGTCGGCGAAGGACCGCGACGAAGGGGGTGGAGTTAGGGAGGCGCGCGCCGGAGCGGCAACGGCTCGGGGTGCAGCCCGCCTGCGCGGCGCAGGACACATCCGCGGGGCGCCGCCGCAAAGTGGCGGGGTGGGTCTTTCCGGCCCACGCTCCGGTGCTACAGCCATGGGAGCCCGCCGCTCCCGGGACGAGGGTTCGCACCGTGACTTCCGCGCAGACTTCCCCCCGGTTCGATGGGCTCGACACGCTCCGAGCGGTCGCCATCCTGCTGGTGTTCGCCTACCACTACAGGGTGTTCGTCAGCGGCGAGCCGACCTTCGGCTGGGTCAGCACCGTGGGCTGGACGGGGGTGGACCTGTTCTTCGTGCTGAGCGGTTACCTGATTGGAAACCAGCTCCTCTCCGGCGTCACGAAGGGGAAGTCGCTGTCGCTGCGAGCGTTCTACCTCCGACGCCTGCTGCGGACGCTGCCCAACTACTACGTGGTGCTGGCGCTGTACTTCACGCTGCCCACGCTCATGGGCGGCAAGACGCCCCCGCCGCTGTGGCGCTTCCTCACCTTCACACAGAACCTGTGGCTGCAGCCGGGCACGGCATTCTCCCATGCATGGTCGCTGTGCATCGAGGAGCAGTTCTACGTCCTGCTCCCGCTGGTCATCGTCGGCGCGCTGCACTTCGGCCGCTCCCTGTCGAAGCGGGTGGCCTGGTTCGCGCTGGCGGGGCTGATGGTCGCCGGTGTCACGCTGCGCTGCGTGCTGTGGTTCCGGTACGGACTGGAGGAGGGCGGCGCCGTCGAGGGCTACTACCCGAACATCTACTACTCCTCGTTCTGCCGCTTCGACGAGTTCCTGCCCGGTGTGGCCATCGCCATGCTGAAGAACTTCCATCCAGAACTCTGGAAGCGCGTCACCGGCCGGGGCGGGGCCACGCTGGGCGCGGGAGTGCTCGCCACCACGGTCCTCTTCGCGCTGCTCGCGCGGTACTACTACATCGACGGCTACGGGTACGGCTTCGCGATGACGGGCTTTGGCTACTCGCTGGTGGCCTGCGCCTTCGCGCTGCTGGTGGTGGCTGCACTGAGCCCGGGCTCGCTGCTGTACCGCGTGCGAGTGCCGGGCGCCGCGCCGCTCGCGGCGTGGTCCTACGCCATCTACCTGACGCACAAGCCGCTCGCCCACATCGCGCGGGAGCAACTGAAGCCCTGGGGCCTGGGCAGCGGCACCACCGTGGCCATCATCGCCGCCCTCTGTCTGCTCGGAGGTTGGCTGCTGTACCGCTTCGTCGAGACGCCGTTCATGCGGCTGCGAGACCGCTACCACCCCACGAACTTCCACACCGCCGCGCGCGAGCCCGAAGCCGCGGTGGCCGAAACCCATGCATCCCCGCCGCAACCCGACGCAGCGGTGACTTTCCGCTCCCGTTCCGCATAATCCCCGGCGAATGCCCTCTCCTGCCCTGGTCCGGGGCGCCGGCCTGGCCGCCGTGCTCGCCCTGCTCGCCCTGCTCGCCGCGTGCCGCATCGAGTCCGCCGCGCCCGCGTCAGGCCCCGTGGCCGCGCGCGAGGGCGCACCGTCCGGAGACGTGTGGGTCTACACGTCCATGTATCGGCACGTGCTGGACGCGCTGGACCCGCTGCTGAAGGAGAAGCTCCCCGGCGTTCAGGTGCACTGGTACCAGGCCGGCAGCGAGAAGGTGGCCAGCCGGCTCGAAGCCGAGCGCGCCGCGGGCGCCGTGCGCGCGGACCTGCTCGCCACGTCGGACCCGTTCCTCTACGAGCGGCTCGCTCGCGAGGGCGCCTTCGCGCGCTACGCCTCGCCCAACGTGCTCCGGGTGCCCCGCTCGCTGGTGGACCTGGACGCGCGCTACGCGGCCATCCGCCTGTCCACCATGGTGCTGGTGCACCGCCAGGGCACCACGCCTGTGCCGTCGTCCTTCGCTGAGTTGGCGGACGGACGCTGGAAGGGGCGCGTGGCCATTGGTGACCCGCTCACGTCGGGCACCGCCTTCACCTGGGCGGTGTTCTGCCAGGCGAGGTACGGCGACGCCTTCTTCACCGGCCTGCGCGAGCGCGGCGCCATCGTCGCCGGAGGCAACGCGGCGGTGCTCCAGAAGGTGGAGAGCGGCGAGGCGGACGCCGGAGTGCTGCTGTTGGAGAACGCGCTGGCGGCCCGGGCTCGCGGCAGTCCCATCCAGGTGGTGTGGCCCACCGATGGCGCCGTGGTCATCCCCGGCCCGGTGGGCCTCTTCGCGACGACGCCCAACCCGGTGGCGGCGAAGGCCGTGCTGGACGTCCTCCTGTCCCCCGAGGGCCAGCGCCTCATCGTCGAGAAGGGCGACATGCACGCGGTGGACCCCAGGCTCGGCGGGCCGCGGGGTGAGCCCGGTGTGGACGCGCTGCTGGAGCGCGCGCAGCCGTGGACACCCGCGCTCGTGGAGCGGGGCCTCACGCGCGGTGGGGACGTCAAGGAGTCCTTCACCCGGGCGTTCTCCCGATGAGCGCGCACGCCGCGCGAGGGCGGTGGCTCGGGCTGGGCGCGTGGCTGGTGCCCGTCCTGTTCTTCGCCGTCGGCCCCGTCGTCGTGCTGCTCCTGCGCGGAGTGGGGACGCATGGGGACCTGTCGTGGCTGGCCTCGGAAGGTGGGGCGCTGGGGAACACGCTGACGGTGTCCACGGGGGCCGCGCTGCTGGCGCTGGTGCTCGGCACACCGCTGGCGCTGCTGCTGTTCCGCACGGACCTGCCGCTGCGTGGGACGTTCACGGTGCTGTTCACCCTGCCCTCCGCCATTCCCGCGTTCATCTGGGGCATGGGGTGGCTGTCCCTCGCGAGCCCCCGGGCGGGCTACCTCAACCGACTGTTGGGCGAGGGCACTTTCGACATCTACGGCCCGGCGGGCATCGCCTTCGTGGAGGGACTCTCGGGTCTGCCGCTGGTGCTGCTCGCCGGGGCCGCCGCGTTCCGTCGGGTGGACCCGGCGCTGGAGGAGGCCGCGCGCGTGTGCGGCGCCTCGCCGGTGCGCGCGCTGCTGACGACGACGCTTCCGCTGGCCCTGCCGTCGCTGCTGTCCGGCGCGGTGATGGTGTTCCTCATGGCGGCGTCGTCCTTCGGCGTGCCGTACCTCCTGGGCGTGTCGGCGTCGCCGCCCACGCGCGTGCTCACCACGCGCATCTACGAGTTGGTGCTGCTGGGCGGAGACGCGGGGCTGGCGCGTGCGTCGGTGCTGGCCACGGGACTGCTGCTGCTCGTGCCCCTGGCGCTCGTGGCGACGTGGGCGCTGGGGCGCTCGGGCCGTGTGCGGTTGAGCGCGGGCAAGGGTGTGTCCTCCCGCCTCTTCCCCCTGGGCCGAGCGCGGGGGCCGGCCACGGTGGCGGTGGGCGTCACCTGCGCGGTGTGGGTGCTGCTCCCGCTGGCGGCCATCCTCCTCACGTCCATGCAGCGCAGCTTCGGCGCGGACCTGGCGTGGCGGGAGTTGACGCTGGCGCACTGGTCCGGCGTGCTGCTGGAGCCGCGCACGCTGCGCGCCACCGGACGCAGCCTGCTGCTGGCGGCGGGCGCGGGCGGGCTGGTGTGCGCACTGGGGCTCGCGGCGGCGGTGCTCCAGCGAGGTTTCCGCCGCGCGGGCGCGGGAGTGGAGGCGCTCGCGGTGTGGCCCTACGCCGTGCCGGGCACGGTGCTCGCGCTGGCGCTGCTCCTCGCCTTCTCGCGCGACCTACGCTTCATCCTGTTGGGCCGCGTCGCCTTCGTACTCGCTCTGGCGCACACGCCGTGGCTGCTGCTCATCGCGTACGCGGCGAAGTACCTGGCGCTCGGGGCGCGGAACAGCGCGGAGGCGCTGGCGCAGATTGACCCGTCGCTGGCGGAGGCCGCGCGGGTGAGCGGCGCGGGTCCGCTGCGGGCGTTCGTGGACGCGCCGCTGCCGCTGCTCCGGCCGGCGCTCGTGGTGGCCTTCGTGCTCGCGTTCCTCGCGTGCGCGACGGAAATCACCATGTCCGTGCTGCTGGTGCCAGCGGGCTCGGAGGTGCTGGGCACGCTGCTGTTCGAATTGCAGAGCTACGCGGACCCGGCGGCGGCGGCGGTGCTGGCGTGTGCCTTCGTCGCGCTGGTGGTGGTGGGACAGGCGGTGCTCGCGCGGATGGGCCGGCGCGCGGTGGAGGTGCGGTGATGGCGGCGCTCGCGCTGGAGGGCCTGTTCAAGTCGTACGGCACCACGCCGGTGGTGCGCGGCCTCAGCCTGGACGTGCGCGAGGGAGAGCTGGTGTCGCTCCTCGGCCCCTCGGGCTGCGGCAAGACGACGACGCTGCGCATGCTCGCGGGACTGGAGCATCCGGACACAGGCGTCATCCGCATCGGCGGGGAGACGGTGGCCGGGCCCGGAGTCCGCGTCCCGCCCGAGCGCCGTGGGCTGGGCATGGTCTTCCAGAGCTACGCCGTGTGGCCGCACCGCTCCGTGGAGGAGAATGTCGCGTACCCGCTGACGCTGCGGCGCATGCCGAAGCCGGAGGTGGCGTCACGTGTGAAGGAAGCGCTGCGCTGGGTGCGGCTGGAGGCGCTCGCCACGCGGAGGCCACACGAGCTGTCGGGCGGACAGCTCCAGCGCGTGGCGCTCGCGAGGGCGCTGGTGGCGGGCCCGCGCGTGTTGCTGCTGGACGAGCCGCTGTCCAACCTGGACGCGGCGCTGCGCGAGGAGCTGCGCGCGGAAATCGCCGCCCTGCGCGCGAGGCTGGGCACCACCATGGTCTTCGTCACGCACGACCAGGGCGAGGCGCTCGCGCTGTCGGACCGCATCGCGGTGATGAACCAGGGTGTCATCGAGCAGGTGGACACCCCCGAGCGCCTCTACCGCGAGCCCGCGACACCGTTCGTCGCGGGCTTCGTCGGAGGGGCGAATGTCCTCGTGGGCCACGTGCGAGACGGGGAGTTCCACACCGCACAGGGGGACGCGAAGTTCCCCCTGCCCGCGGGCATGGTGGCCCCGGACGGCCCGTGCACGCTGGTGGTCCGCCCGGAGGACCTGGAGCTGGGCGGAGAGGGCACGCTGCTGCCGCTCTCCGCGCGGCTGTTCCTCGGACACGCGGCGGAGTACCGCTTCCCGGTGGGCGGCACGCTGCTGCGCGTGGTGGGTCCCCCGCGCGACGCGCGCGCGGGGGAATTGCTGGCCGTGCGCATCGGGAAGGCGAAACGGTTCGCCTCCCGGTGAGCGAAGGCCGTGTGGCTCAGCCCTTCTTCGCCGGCTTCACGGGGACGGAGACCTGCGTGTTCTCCCACGCGAAGTTCAGCGCGGTGCCCTTGTCGTCCAGGGCGATGGTGAACGCCTCATGGGTGTCGACGCTCTTCTTCGCCGGCACGTCGACGCGCAGGGCGTCCTGGTCCTTGTTGTACTTGTAGGCGCCCCACTCGCCGAGGTCCTTGTTGAAGATGAGCGTCCACTTGTCGGCCTGCGGAATGGCGAAGACCGCGTAGGTGCCGGCCGCGAGCTTCTTGCCCGCGACTTCGAGGTCACCCGTGGTGGTCAGCTCCGTGGCGGCATTCGCGCCCAGGCGCCACACCTCGCCATAGGGCACCAGCTTGCCAAAGATGACGCGCTTCTCGCCCGTCTTCGGGTCCTGCATGCGCGGCGAGCTGTAGGTCACCTTCACGTACGTCTTGTCGTCCAGCTTCTTCGCCGTCATCTGCAGCGGGCTGACGGGAGCCTTCTCGGGGGCAATGGTCTTCTGCGCCAGCGCGGGCGTGGCGGCGAGGAAGACGAGCGCGGCCAGGGTCGGAATGCTCAGCGTGGTGCGGCGGTGCGTCATGGGTGGGCTCCTCTGTCGTGAAGGAAGGGCGGAAGCAGCGCCGGACCGTACCATCCGGCCAGACGGGGGCACCCCCGCCTCTTCCGGGGCCATGCAACGCTGAACAGGCCCGCCCATTCCCCGACAGTCAATCGTGCAGCGGCAAGGCGACGACGGCCCACTCGTCCGTGGCGTCCCGGTACGTCTTCAGCAGCTCGAAGCCGACGCGGGTGTGGGCCCGCATCGAGCGCGTGTTGCGCGTGGCTACCTCCGTTACCGTGCAGTCGAAGCGCGTCCCGTAGCCTTCGCGGTGCCCGCGGTAGAGGGCGTCGAACACGCCCTGGCCCCGGTACGCCTCGGCCACGCACACCTGGCCCATGACGTAGTAGCGGTAATCACCCAGCGGGCGCCCGCGCCAGCTCAGCGTCTCGAAGAGCTGGAACATGGGCTCGAGGAGGGGGACGAAGGCGCGCGCCTCCACCGGCATCACCAGCGCATAGCCCGCAAGCGTGTCGCCGTCCTTCGCGATGACGCTCGGCGCGAGCGCGTGCATCCGCTGCAGCCCGTCCAGCGTGTGCGCCACCGTCAGGAAGCCCTCACGCGCGGCCTGCTCGGGGGACACGTGTTGCTTCAGATTGGCGGCCTGGAGCTGGAGTATCTGCTCCAGCTCCTCGCGCCGCGTGACGAGACAGGTCCGTGGAGCCATGGTGTGCCCGTTCTAACGGGCATCCACCGTCCCCGTGAAGACACAGTCGCGGTCCGAAAAGTGCCGCAAGTGTGCCGGTCCGCCCGGGCCCCGTCCGCGCCCGAGCAGGCGTGCGTTGGCCACGCTGCTCCGCCGGAAACTGTCGCTGGCGTCATGTCCGCGTCCCGTGGCATCCACGGCTCACGCCGCCATGCAACGTCCGAGCTCCCGCACCTCCGGGTCCATCCTGGCCCTCGCCTATCTCGCCTTCATCAGCCTCGGGCTGCCCGATGCGCTGCTCGGAGTCGCCTGGCCGTCCATGCGGGATGGAATGGGCCTCCACCAGGCGCTCCTCGGTGCGCCTGTCGCCGTCGCGGCGGGCTCCTACTTCCTCTCCGGCATGCTCGCCGGCAGGCTCATCCAGGGCCTGGGTATCGGCCTGCTACTGACGGGGAGCACGGCGCTCGTCGCCGCGAGTGTCCTGGGCATCTCCGCCGCCCCTGCCTTCGCACTCATCCTGCTGGCGTCGCTCCTGATGGGCTTCGGCTCTGGCGCCATCGACGCCGCGCTGAATACCTACGCGGCCCGGAACTTCGGGCCGAAGCACATGTCCTGGCTCCACGCCGCGTACGCGGCCGGCGCCACGGTGGGGCCGGCCATCATGACCACCGTCCTCAGCCGTGGTGGCTCCTGGCGGGTCGGCTACGCGGTGGTTGGCGGGCTGCTCGCCGCCATGGTCATCGCCTTTGTCGTGTCGCGCAGACGCTGGGACACGCCGCCCTCCGAGGCGCCGGTGGTTCTGGACGCGCCCGGTGGCAGCGGCCCGGTGCCGGAGGAAGCGCCGCGCGTCAGCGGCCGGACGGCCCTGCGCAGCGGCACGGTCTGGCTGCAGCTGGCCATCTTCTTCTTCTACACGGGCATCGAGGTCTGCGCCGGGCAGTGGAGCTACACGCTGCTCACGGAGGAGCGCGGCCTCTCCGGGACGGCGGCAGGGACCTGGGTGGCGGCCTACTGGGGTGGGCTCTTCGCGGGGCGGCTCGTGCTGGGACTGGTGGTGGAGCGGCTGGGGCAGGTCCGGATGATCCGGATGGCCACCGTGGGGGTGGTCCTCTCCGCGGCCTTGTTCGCCATTCCAGGGCTCGCACTGGGGGCCATCGCGCTGCCGCTGCTGTCATTCTCGCTCGCGTCCATCTACCCGGGGCTCATGGCCGAGACGCCCAGGCGCGTCGGGGTGCACATGGCGCCGCACGCGGTGGGCTTCCAGGTGAGCATGGCGACGCTGGGCATCGCGGTGCTGCCGAACATGGCTGGCCTCGTGAGCGAATACGCCGGCCTGCGGGCCATCGCACCGATGATTGCCTGCTTCGCGCTGGTGCTCTTCGTGCTTCACGAGCGGCTCGTCGCCACCGCCGACCGGGCGGCCTGAGTGGCCTTGCCCGTGCGCCCCGCACGCTCCTAGCCTTGGGGCATGTGCCGGAACATCAAGCCCCTGTTCAACTTCGAGCCGCCCGCTACCGACGACGACATCCGTGCGGCGGCGCTGCAGTTCGTCCGCAAGATTGCCGCCACGCGCAAGCCGTCGAAGCAGAACACCGATGCGTTCGACATCGCCGTGGAGGAGATCTACCAGAGCTCCAAGCGCATGCTGGACGGGCTGGTGGCCACGACGCCGCCGCGTAATCGGGCGCGGTTCGAGGAGTTGAAGCGGCTGCGGTTCAAGAAGGCGGAGCAGCGCTGACGCTGGCAGTCGGGTGTTGAGCACTCTCACGCGGCGCTAATCGCGACCTGTCTTTCGTTGGCGCTACCCTGAGCAGGCTGTCGCTGCCACGGGGGAAGTCATGCGCTGGCGCCACGGTGTGATGTCCGCGGTCTTGCTCCTGACCGGAACGGGATGCCCGCATGACCACATGCGGGATGGCTTCATCGACCGCGCCGCGCGCAAGGACACGAAGGAGGCTCAAGAGCAGGAGTGCCCTCCTGGGCAGACCTGGAAGTGGGACTGCCCCCAGAAAGAAGGTGACGACGAAGAGTGCGACTGGAGATGCAAGTGAAGTGGCGGCCCCTGCTAGCGGCTCTCGCGGGCTTCCTACTTCCGCTTCCCGTCGTTTTCGTCGTCGCCGCTGGGCGGGACTGGCCCGCGAACAGGCCCCCAGCGCAAGAGCCTCAAAGGAACATGGAGACGGCAAGCCCCGTCCTGACCCTCGATGAACGCCGGGCACTGCTGACTCATGAGCGGCCGTGTGAGAAGGCGGAGGACTGTGAGCCCCCGCTCGGATGCCTCTCATTCCCGAGCGGCACAGCCCTCTGCCTGTCCAGCGAGTGTCGGACGGACCTTCAATGTGACGAGGGCTTCACCTGCAAAGCGTTGCGGAGCCGGGGCCATGGGCCATGGGTACGCCTTTGTGTCGTCCAGGGACTGGCGGATGAAGGCGCGCCCTGCTCGTCCGCGTTCACGTACACCCGCGAGATGGTCTGCCGCCCAGGGCTTCTCTGCAACGGCTACTGCGGCCGCCCGTGCGAGCTTGGGGAGCCAGGAACCTGCCCTGAAGGCACCACCTGCCTGGACGGGAGAAACGGGCCCTCTTGCATGCCCACCTGTGATGGACGCGCCTGCCCTGAAGGACAGGAATGCGTACCCTTCAAGAAGGGTGTCTCGGCATGTGCTCGCATCCAGGGAGACAACTGTCAGCGCCAGGCCTGTCCTGAAGGGACCTCGTGCAGCGTGAGCTATCTGCCCGGACGCCCGGGGGAGGTTGAGATGGAGTGCACGCGTCGATGCGGTGCGGACCATCCCCCCTGTCCCGAGGGCACCGTCTGCGAGCAGAAGAAGTGCCGGCGTCCATGTGATTCGAAGAATGCCCAGGCCTGCGGCCCGCTGGAGACCTGCGCCTATTTTCCCGGCACGCGACGCTGGCTCTGCGACGTGAGTCTCCGCGAACCGTCACCGCGTTGAAGAACGCGAGCGCGCTACCACCGCCCCGCGTGCGCGCCGCCGTCGACGTGGAGGATTTCGCCGGACACGAAGCCCGCGGAGTCGAGATACAGCACCGCGTCCACCATCTCCGGCACCGTGCCCACCCGGTTCGCCGGGCTCATGCTCTTGAGGAAGCCGTGCTTGTCCGGCGTGTGCATCGGCGTGTCGATGGCACCCGCAGCCACCGTGTTCACGCGGATGCCATGCGGCGCGTACTCGATGGCGAGCGCACGCGTCGCCGCTTCGATGCCACCCTTGGTGAGGATGGAGAGCGCACCGGGCACGCCCGCCATGGGCTGCCTGACGAGGGATGTCCCGATATTCACCACGTGCCCCGACTTCCGGCCCACCATGTGCCTCAGCACCGCCTGCGTCATGTGGAAGAAGCCGGCGACGTTCGTCGACAGCAGCGTCGCGTAGTCCTCGGGTGTGAAGTCGGTGAACGGCTTGGAGATGAACGTCCCCGCGTTGTTCACCAACAGGTCCACCCCGCCGAACCGCGACAGTGCCTCATCCACCACCCGCCTCGCCGTAGACACCTCGCCCACGTCGCCATCCACCAGCGCGAGCCGGTTCGACGCGGAGAGCGCGCCTGACTTCGACACGTGCCGCGACGTGCCGACGACGGAGTAACCGCGCTCTACCAGAGCCTTCGTGAGCCCCAGGCCGATACCACTCGACGCGCCCGTGACGATTGCCACCTTGCCTGCCATGTCTGCCGCTCCTTCGAGGGACGGGCGAAAATGCCCGCTCACAGACACGTAGGTCGCGCCCCGGGCGCGCGTTACACGGGCCCCGTCAGTCCCACGGCTCGTCCACGAGGGGCCCGTCCTCATCCTCCGGGAAGCCGCAGGAGCGCAGGTGCTCCCTCGCCCGGTGCACGAGGACGCGCACGTAGCCGTCCGAGATGCCGAGCACCTTCGCGACCTCCTCTCGCGGTTGCTCGTCGATGAGGCTCAGCTTCACCACACTCCGCTGGAGCCGGCCCATGCGGACGATGCAGCCGTTCACCCGGGCCAGCTCCTCGGCCTGGGCAATCAGCTCATCGCTCGTCGTGTCCTCGCGCGGGGTGGCGGCCGCTTCGAGCAGCAGCCTCGCCCGCTGCCGCCGCGAGTGCTTCCTCCGCCAGTTCTGCACGTTGTGCTGGAGGATGACCGTCAGCAGCTTCAGCGAGTCCTCCGGCGCTCCCGAGATGGCCCGCGCCTCCGGGAGCTGGAAGAACGAGATGAAGCTGTCCTGCACCGCGTCCAGCGCCTCCTCCGCGTCCAGCCCCCGGCTCCGCGCCAGGGCCAGCAGCCTCGCGCGGTGCTCATGTACGAGGACCGCCACCCAGCTCAGGAAGCCAGGAGCTGACTGTCGCTCCCCTGCTCGGACGGCTTCGTTGTCGGCCATGGCTTCGTGACTCCTGGATTCGGGTCCTGAGCGCATAGGTCGCCACCCGGGCAGGTGTTACAGCGCGCACTCCCGGTATCTATCGGCGTGCCTCGCCGGGCGCATCCGCAACCACGGGCCGGGGCCCGCGCCAGAAGCGCACGAAGGCCGTGAGGTAGCCCGGCCGCTCGCGCGTCGTGTCGTCATGGCGCGGCAGGTACAGCCACGGCACTCGCGGGTGTTGATGGTGCGCCAGGTGCCAGTTGAAGTGCAGCAGCAGCGACTCGTACAGCGGATGGGCTCGCAGGTTGTGTGCCCCGTCCAGCACGTGCCGGGGACTGTGCGCGTGGGTGACGTACTGCTGCGCCGACCAGTTGAGCCCATACAGCGCGTACAGCAGCAGGTACCGCCCGGGAGACAGGTCCAGCGCAAGCACCAGCCCCACGTGCAGCAGCACCACGCCGATGCACTCCAGGCGGATGCGGCGCATGAAGGACTCGGGGATGCCCTCCACCATGGCCACTGCGGACGGGTCCTTCACGAGCCGGCCCCGCAGCGCCCCGGGCGCCACCAGCACCACCGCCATCGCCAGGGGCACCAGCAGCCAGAATCCTCCCAGGTAGAGCGCGTAGAAGGTGAGGCGCTTCCGCCGCACGTCGTCGCCCGGGTAGTACAGGTCGAACATCTCCGCGTCGCTTCGGTTGCGGCGGTGGTGCCCCAGGTGACACGCGCGCAGGAAGGAGAACGGCCCCGGGAAGAAGGCCGCGAGCAACACGCCGAAGCCCTCGTTGACCGCCGGGTGCGCATGGAAGACGCGGTGCTCCGCCTCATGCAGCAGCGAGTACAGCGGCAGGAAGAGGAACGAGAAGGCCACGCCTGCGCCCAGCACCCCGAGCCACCCTTCCGCGTGCGAGGCCACCCACTGCAAGGCCACGCCCCCACTGATGATGCCGAGCGCCAGTGCCACGTTGAGCCGCCCCGGTGGCGTGGGGATATCCACGGACGCGCCGCTCATCGCGCACGCCTCCCCGAGACCATGGCAAACAGTGACCGGCCACTCACGGGCTCACCTCTCCCGAAGTCCTGCCCGCGAGGACGGGCGTCACATCACCGCGCCCCTGCGCCACGCCGCGCCACCGCCGGAAGAACACCGCATGCGCCGCGAGCGCCACCGCCACCCCACCCAGCACATCCACCACGAAGTGCTGCTTCACGGTGAGCGTGGACACGGAGATGAGCGCGGCCCACACGAGCCACAGTCCCCCCGCGCGCCGGTGCCGCAGCCGCAGCGCTCCGAGCACGGTGACGGCGACGTGGAGACTCGGGAACGTGTTGCCCGGCAAGTCCTGCGACCACATCACCCGGAACTGCTCACGCCAGTACGGGGACGCAATCGACTCCACCGGCGGGCGCGGGAAGTGCGACGTGAAGAGGAAGAAGCCCAGGTAGCACAGCGCATTCACCGCCAGCACCGCGCCCAGCATGCGCACGTACTCCTCCGCCTCCAGCGCCCAGGCCGCCACGAGCGGGAAGACGAAGAAGGACGTGTAGACGGCGTACGTCCACGGCAGGAAGGGAATGGCCGCGTCCACCGGCAGCGACAAATCGACGCGCGGCGGCAGGTGCGCGTTGAGCCACCAGTAGCACTGGAAGGTGCCCACGAGGACGACCACCGTGGTGGCCAGGCGGCCGGCGAAGCGGCGGTTGAGGCGCAGCAACAGCTCCCGCATGGCCCTTCCTTCCGTACCCCTCGGGCGAACGGGCCCGGATGTGAGCACGGCGCCGTGCCCGGCGCCAACGCGCGGCCCGCACCGGGTAGGCTCACCGCCGCCGCATGAGCCTCCTCCGACGCGCCACCCGTAACGACAACCCGATGCTGCTCGACCTGTTCGGCGCGGTGCCGATGCAGGGCGAGCTGGTCCTCTCCACCCAGCGCGCCCCGGACTACTTCGCCCTCTTCGACATGCAGCGCGGGGACGCCGAGGTCTGGGTCCACCAGGGCGAAGTGGCGGACCGGCTCGACGGCATGGGCGCCATCCACGTGCGCGACGGCTGGCTGGACGGCCGCCCGTGCCGCGTGGGCTACCTCGGAGACCTGCGCACCCGCTTCGCCGCGCGCCGGGCCCGTGGACTCGCCCGCTACTTCGGCCCCGTGCTGGAAGAGACGGCCGAGCGCCTGGGCGTGGACACCTTCCTCACCGCCGTCATGGCCTCCAACGCCACCGCCCTCCAGGCCCTGGTGCGCCGCAAGCCCGGACGCGAGGCCCAGCCCCACTACGCCCTGCTGCGCCGCTTCTCCGCCGTCTCCGTCCAGTTCCTCCTCCGCCGCCGGCCCCGCCCCAGCGCCTTCACCGTGCGCCGCGCCACGCCCGCGGACGTGCCCGCCATCGCCGCGCTCCTCGACGCGGACCACCGCGCGCGTCCCTTCGGCTACCGCTTCGACACCGGCGAATTGGAGCACCGCTTCGCCCGCTGGCCGGGGCTGCGCGTGGAGGACACGTACCTCGCCTTCGACGCGAGCGGGCGGCTGGTGGGCTGCACCTCCGCGTGGAACCCCGAGGCCGTGAAGCGCTACCGCGTCCACGCGTACCGGGGCGGCATGCGCTGGGTGCGGTTCGGGTGGAATGCCATGGCGTCCGTGGTGCGGGCGCCGCGCCTGCCCGCGCCAGGCAGCGACTTCCGCTACTTCTACCTCTGCAACACCAGCGTGCGCGGCGAGGACCCCGCCATCTTCCGCGCCCTGCTGGAGCAGGTGTACGCGGACTTCCACGGCCAGGGCTTCCACTTCTTCACCCTCTACCAGGGCGAAGACGACGCGCTGGCCCCGGCGCTGAAGGGCTTCCTCCAGCGCCGGCTCGACTTCCACCTCTACGCCGTCACGCCCGCCTCGCGCCCGCGCGACACCTTCCCGCCCGGGCGCACCGGCTTCGAAATCTGCCTGCCGTAGTCGCGGGTCACCGCGCGGCGCTCGGCGCCTGGGGCTCCGTGTCGTTCCGGTAGACGACGCCCTCCTTCATCACGAAGAAGACGCCTTCCGTCTTGCGGATGTCCTGGAGCGGGTTGCCCGGCACCGCCACCACGTCCGCCAGCTTCCCCGGCTCCAACGTGCCCAGCGTCGAGGACACACCCAAGAGCTCCGCCGCGTTGACGGTGGCCGCGCGCAGCGCCTCCACGGGCGGCAGGCCCGCCTCCACCATCAGAGCGAACTCGCCCGCGTTGCGCCCGTGCGCGAAGACGCCCGCGTCCGTGCCAAAGGCAATCCGCACGCCCTTCGCAATCGCCTTGCGCAGCGCCTGCCTCCGCGCCTCGTCCACCGCGCGGACCTTCTTGATGTTCTCCTCCGGCAACATCCCCTTGTCCGCGCGCTCCCGCACGCCCTGGAAGGCCATGGCCGTGGGCACGTACCAGGTGCCCTTCTTCTTCATCAAATCCAGCGCCTCGTCATCCAGCAGCGAGCCGTGCTCGATGGAGTCCACGCCCGCGCGGATGGCCCGCTTCGCCCCTTCCGCCCCGTGCGCGTGCGCGGCCACCTTGCGCTTGCGCGCGTGCGCCTCGTCGACGATGGCATCCAGCTCCGCCTGCGTGAGCTGCGGCGAGTCCACGTCCGAGTTCAGGCTCAGCACCCCGCCCGTGGCGCACACCTTGATGAGGTCCGCGCCGAACTTGAGGTTCTCCCGCACCAGGGCGCGCAGTGCCTCCGGGCCGTTCGCCACGCCGCGCGTGGACTCCTCCGCGAGCACGCCCTTGCGGAAGGAGTTGCCCCCGTCGCAGTGCCCACCCGTGCTCCCCAGCCCCACCGTGGCGGCGATGATGCGCGGCCCCACCACCGTGCCCCGGCGGATGGAGTTGCGCAGCCCCACGTCGATGAAGTCCGGCGCCCCCAGGTTGCGCACCGTGGTGAAGCCGGCCATCAGCGTCGCGCGCACCTTCGGCAGCGACTCCAGTGTCTGCTCGGGGATGGTCCGCTGCAGGTCGTCGATGAGGTCCTGACGCCAGTCCGGGCCCGGCTCGCCCGTCAGGTGCGTGTGCGCGTCCATGAAGCCCGGCAGCAACGTGGCGTCACCCAGCTCCACCACGCGCGCTCCGGCGGGGACATTCGCGCCCGCCCCCACCGCCGTCACCTTCCCGTCCTGCACCACCACCACGCCCGGCGTGACGAGCTTCCCCGCCTTCGCGTCGAACAGGCGCGCGGCCTTGAGGACGTAGGACGTTGGAGCCCCCGCCACGGGAGCGGCGGGTGGAGGCGCCTCCGCCGCGGAAGCGACAGAGGACAACAGGACGAGAGAGGCCAGGAGGAGCGAGCGTCGCATGGGACGCATTGGCCTCCTTCCGGACCGCGCGAGTCAAGCCACCTCACTCCGGCGTCAGCGACAGACTCCAGGCCCCCGGGTAGCTGCCTTCCGACAGCCAGAGCGCCACCACATGGGTGCCCGACTGCGACGCGGTGAACGAGCTCCCCGCCGGCACCCGCTGCGGGTCGCCGGGCTTCGAGATGGACACGAGCGTGGAGGGTGACGCGTCGACCTTGTACGTGCGGCCCGCCTCCAGCGTGACGGTGAAGACGTCCAGGTCGTTCTCCGCCTCGAAGCTGCCCGACGCGGGCAGCGCCAGCGGGGCGGCCTGGCTCGAGACGCCCGTGAAGTCATCGGTGCCCACCCGCTCCACCTTCAGCGTGTGGGCCTCCAGGAAGGACGTCGACAGCACCGTGACGGTGAGCGACGCGACGCCATTGACGGTGACGTGCTTGGAGCTCACGCGCTCCTGCTCCGAGCCGCTTCGCGAGCCATAGGCGTTGAGGCTCATCAGGCACTCGGGCTCGCAGCTCGCCACGTAGACGCCGTCCGGGTCGGTCTCGAAGGCGAGCGTGTCGAAGTCCGAGCTGGAATGGGCGCGCACGGAGATGGGGACACCCAGCGGAGAGCGGGCCGCGTCCGCGACGTAGGTGGGGTGGTCATCCGGGCCCAGGTCCTCCAGCACGAGCTGGAAGGGCTCGTCCGACATGCCGTTCCGGGGAGGCGTGAGCTTGAGGTGATACGCGCCCGCCCCACCGGCGGGAATCGGAAGGTAGGCGTTGGCGGCAATCGCCCCCAGGCGCTTCCCGGCGCTGTCGAAGAGCTGGAGGTCCACGGGAAGCGCGGGCTGCTGCCGCAGCGCATAGGCGTGGCCCGCCACGGCCGTGAAGACCAGCTCGTCCACGTCCTTGCTCGAGTGCATCCGCACGGAGACGGGCACGCCGGCCGTCAGCCGCGTGGCGGTGGCCGACGTGTCTCCATGGTCATCCAGCCCCAGGTCCGTCAGCCGGCAGTCGAAGGTCAGGGGTGGGTCGCCCAGCGTCGGGCTCACCTGCATGAACCACGTCCCGGACGTGGTGGCCTTCATGTCCAGCCGGGGCTGGTTGCGCACTCCGAGCCCCTCGGCGGAGTCCACCACCCGGCCCGTGCCATCCATCAGCCGCAGCACCACGCCGGACTCCAGCGTCGGCAGCGCGCAGCTGAAGCGGTAGGCGTGGCCCGCCACGGCCTGGAAGCGGACGACGTCCTCGTCCCCCAGGAAGGTGCTCGTCACCTTGAAGGGCGCGTCGGACGGGTCCATTCCCGAGGCCCCCGCCGGGTAGTCGCCAAAGTCATCCAGCCCCATGTCCACGAGCTGGTACGTGTACGTCCCCGTCACGCCGCCGTCGCCGGACACCTCGACGTACCAGGTGCCCTCCTCCAGCCCCGTGAAAATCCACGAGCTCCGCTTGGAGTCGAGGACGAAGCTGCTCACCTGCCGGCCGGAGCCATCCAGCAGCCGCGGCAGGCAGCGGGGCAGCGAATCCGACTGCTGCCCGCAGTAGAAGAAGTAGGTGTGGCCGGCCTTCGCGGTGAAGGAGAAGAGGTCCCGGTCCGACTGGCCGCGCGTGCTGGCGTTGATGCGGCCCTCGTGCGGGCCGCCCAGGTCCAGCGGCGTGGCCTCTCCGGGCGAGCCTCCGTGGTCGTCCGGCGTCACGAAGGCGGCGACCTGGCACAGCAGCCCGGCGGAGTCCTCCCAGGCGCCGCAACGGCAACTGGGCTGGCCCGCGTTGGAGAAGCACGTGCCCGCCGTGCACCGCACGCCCTCGCAGGCGACCTCGTCGTCCGCCATCTCGAAGGTGGGGCCGCAGCCGGCGAGGGCGAGCAGCACGGTGACGACCAGGGGAGCGGCTCCCCCGCGGAGCGAAAAACGAAGCAAGTGCGGACCTCGGGTTGACGGCGCGCACTGGAGCTATGAATGGCCCCGCGCCCCGCCAACGCGCCGCACCCGCGCGGCGGCGGCCCCTGTTCCCCAGCGCACACGCCACCCGTCGGCCGGGTGGCAGTGGCGTCCGGAGTGATGGCCCGCGCTCACTGCTCGCGCAGCGTGAAGCGCCACGGCTGCTGCGTCAGGCCCGCGCCCCCGTGGACCCGCATGACGTACGTGCCGGCGCCATTCGTGGTGAACCCGTCACCGAACAACCACATCAGGGAGCCATTCGGGTCGGTCACCGTTATCGGGAGCCCGCTCACCGTCATGGACAACTGATACCGGCGCCGCATCACCAACTGCGCCGTGAAGACGTCTTCGTCCACGCCCGTATGGAGGATTCCGGACACGGTGGCCGGCAGCGTGAGCGGTGTCGCGTCGAGGGCGCTGTCGCCGTAATCGTCGGTGGCCACCTTCGTCAACCACAGGGTGAAGCTCTCGATGCCGGGCAGGGGTCGGAGCAGGAGCGTGCGGCGCTCCAGCCACGACGAGTGGACCAGGTACCGTCCGGGCCCCAGTTGGGCGAAGCCCGCCGGGACGCGACCCTGCGTGTCCAGGGACATGTCACACGCGGGCTCGCAGTCGACGCGGTAGATGCCCCCGGCCTCGGTGGAGAAGGCGATGGCGTCCGTATCCAGCGGCGACTCGAACCGGCCGGTGGCGACGGCCGCCTGTCCGATGAAGGTGGCGGTCTCCGGCGTGTCGCCGTGGTCGTCCGGCCCCAGGTCCACCCACGTGAGGAAGAAGGAAGGCAGCCAGGCGGAGCCCCGCGCCAGGACGAGGTAGTACGTCCCCTGCACCACCGGCTCGAAGCTCAGCGAGCCGGAGCTGCCCAGGGCCAGCGGCACCCCGGCGGCGTCGGTCACCCTCGCCTCGCACTCGTCCGCCCCTCCCGACTTCAGCGTGTAGATGTGGCCGGGCTCACCGGTGAAGGAGAGCACGTCCGTGTCGGCCCTCGACTGGAAGGTGACGGACACCGGGAAGCCGGGCATCAGCGGCGTGGCGCCCTCCACTCCGTCCGCGTGCTCGTCGGGACCCAGGTCGTCGAGCCGGCAGGAGGACGTCACCGGGAACGTTCCGGACGAGACGAGCAGCTCCACGAACCAGTCCTCCGTCCCCGTCGCCATCGCTCCGACGGCGGCCCGGCCCACCGCGAACTGCGGGAGGACCTCCAGCACCCGCCCGCCCGCCGTCGTCAGCCTCAGCTCATGGTAGATGGCGTTCGACTGCTCGCAGCTGAAGCGGTAGCCCTGGCCCGCGACGGCGCGGAAGGTGAAGACGTCACGGTCCCCCGGCGTGCTGTGCGTCACCGGGAAGGCGATGGGCTCGCGGAGGGCCTGGAGCCTCGTGGCGTCCTCGCGGCTGTCGCCATGGTCGTCCGCGCCCAGGTCCAGCAGCTGATACGTGTAGCTGCCCTCGAACGTCTCGTTGCTCACCTCCACGTACCAGGTGCCCGCCGTCTCCGGCCGGGCCACGCCCACCCACGTCACCCTGCCGTCCTCCAGCAACCGGCTCACGGTGAGCGGGGCCTGGTGGCCCGAGGCGTCCAGCAGGCGCAGCGTGCACTCCTCCAGCTTCACCCGCCCGCAGCGGAAGGCGTACGCGTGGCGCGCCTGGGCGGTGAAGGCGAAGAGGTCCCTGTCCCTCAGCTCCGAGCGCCGGCCGACCTGGAGCTCGGCCGTCCGCGCGGCCATGGGCAGCGTCAACACGGTGGCGTCCGCGGGAGAGGCCCCGTGGTCATCCGGCGCCTCGAAGGCGCTGACCTCGCAGTCCACCCCGGCCGCGGTCTCCCACTCACCGCAGCGGCACTGGGGCTGACCGCCGTTGGAGAAGCACCTGCCCGCCGTGCACCGGATGCCGGCGCACGCCTCCGCGTCGTCCGGCAACTCCACGGTGGAGCCACACGCGGCCAGGACGAGCCCGCACGCCAGGATGCTCGGGAGGAGCTGGAGGGACATGGGGCTTCAGACCTCGCGATGTTTCCAGGTGCCGCGCCGGAAGAGGATGACCGCCGCCACCGCCAGCACGGAGAAGGCGACGGCGATGGACAGGAAGACGCCCGAGGGCCCCATCCCCACCGGCCCGGCGAGCACCCAGGCCAGGGGCACCTCCAGCAGCCAGAAGCAGCAGATGTTGAGGAGGGTGGGCGTGGTGGTGTCCCCCGCGCCGTTGAAGGCCTGCGACAGCACCATGCCGAAGGCATAGAAGAGGAAGCCGCCGCTGATGATGCGCAGCGCGTGGGACGCGTGGGAGACGACCTCCGGCTCGCGGGCGAAGGCCGCCACCAGCGGCTCCGCGGTGACGAAGAACACGAGCCCCACCGTGCCCAGGAAGATGGCGTTGAGGCGGGCCGCCGTCCACACCGCCTGCTCACCGCGCTCCGGCTGCCGCGCGCCCAGGCTCTGCCCCACCAGCGTGGTGGCCGCGTTGCTCAAGCCCCACGAGGGCAGCAGCGCGAAGAGGACGATGCGCAGGGCGATGGTGTAGCCCGCCACCGCCGCGCTGCCGAACGTCGCGACGATGCGCGCCAGCACCACCCAGCTGGTGGTGTTCACCAGCGCCTGCGCGGTGCCCGCGCCGGACAGCTTCAGCATGGCCAGCATCGTCCCCGGCTCCAGCTTCAGGTGCTCGCGCCGCAGCTTCAGCCGACCGTCCCCGCGCACCAGCCGGTAGAGCTGGTACGCCACGCCGCAGCTGCGGCCGAAGGTCGTGGCCACCGCCGCGCCCATGACGCCCAGCTCCGGGAAGGGACCCACGCCGAAGATGAGCATGGGGGCGAGGACGATGTTGATGGCGTTGGCCAGCCACAGCACGCGCATGGAGATGGCCGCGTCCCCGGCGCCGCGGAAGATGGCGTTGATGAGGAAGAGCAGCAGCACGCTGCCCATGCCGCCCAGCATCACCTGCGTGTAGCGCACGCCGTGCTCCAGCACCCACGGCGAGCCGCCCATCAGCGCCATCAGCGGCCGCGCGAAGACGACGCCCGCCACGGCGATGGGGATTGCGAGCGCGACGCCCAGGCCAATGGCCTGCACCGCGGTGCGCGCGGCGCGCTCCGGGTCTCCCTCGCCGATGCGCCGGGACACCAGGGCCGTGGCGCCGATGCTCAGCCCCATGGCCGCCGCGTAGATGATGGTGAGCAGCGACTCCGTCAGCCCCACCGTCGCCACCGCGTCCGCGCCCAGGCGGCCGACGAAGAAGACGTCCACCACGGCGAAGACGGACTCCATCACCATCTCCAGCACCATGGGCACGGAGAGCAGGAAGATGGCCCGCCGTATCGGCAGCCGGGTGAGGTCCTGCCGCGTCCCGTGGACGGCCTCCTTCAAGGACGTCCACAGCCCGGGGGCCGCCACCTCGGGCAGACCTCCGGCCTCGACCACCGGCGACGGCTCCGCACCGGCGGGAGATGTATCCGACGACATTGCATGCCTCCGTGCCGACCTTGTGTCAGGAAGGTCCGACGGCGTCCAGGGACGGGACTGCCGCCGTCGCCTGACCCGGTGCGTGCGACCCGGACCCCGGGTGAGTCCTGGCCGCTGATCCACCCCGCGGCCGGGCGAGCGCTGCGCGGCACGCCTGACCGCCTGAGGGGAAACCCCGAGGATTCACCGCCCGACCCTGGACCTGAAGGCGAGGCGATCCGTCCAAGCGTCGGGGGGCCGACAGCCTACCTGCGCCGGAGGGCCGTCTTTAAGTCGGAGGGCCGGGTGTAGGGTGCTCACACAATGGGAATCAGCCTGCTACCCGTGAGCCCGCCCGGGGCACCCACCGGGGGGGCCGCGCACTTCAGTCTGGCCAGCAGCGCCCGGGTCCTGGGGACACTCCACCTGGGCCCTGGCGCCGTCATCGCCCAGGGCGCGGTGATTCGCTCCCATGGGGGCTCCGTGCGGCTGGGGGCGGGCGCGGCCGTGCTGGAGAATGCCACCGTCACCGGCGCGTCCGAGCACCCCGTCATCGTGGGCGAGCGGGCGGTGCTCGGCCACCGCTGCGTCGTGCTGGGCGCGGAGGTGGGGGCGCTGTCCGAGGTGGGCAGCGGCGCCATCCTCATGCCCTTCGCCCGCGTGGGCGCGCGCTGCCTCGTGGGTGAGGGCACCGTCATTCCCTCCGGCATGGTGGTACCGGACGAGTCGGTGGTGGAGGGCCGACCCGGCCAGCTCCTCCGCCGCGCCACCGCCGACGACCTGGAGCGACTGCGGCGGCTGCGCGGCGGCAATCTCTCCCTGCCCGGCCAGCCCCTCACCGCCTTTTCCGCGAGAGACCGCGCCGAGGATGCCCCCATGGGACAGCTCTACACGTATCGGGACAAGCACCCGCTCGTCCACCCGACGGCCACCCTCTTCTCCACCGCCGAGGTGTCCGGCGACGTGGTCATCGGTCCCGGCTGCATCATCGGGCCCGGGGTGAAGATTGTCGGCGACTCCGAGGGGCCGGTGCGCATCGGCGCGGGTGTGCAGGTGCTTTCGAATACCGTGTTGCACCTGCCACAGGACAGCAGCGGATTGGTGCTGGAGGACGGCGTCATCATCGGCCCGGGCTGCATGGTGCACGGCTGCCACGTGGGCGCCGGCACCCTGGTGGAGCCGGGCGCCATCCTCTGCGACGGCAGCCGCCTGGGCCGGGGCTGCATCGTGAGCGCGGGCAGCCTGGTGAAGCCGCTCTCCAGCTTCCCGGACGGCGCGCGGGTGGAGGGCTTCCCGGCGGTGCAGACGGGCACCCTCACCACGCCACCCCCCCCGCCGCGCTGGGCCCTGCGGCCGGAGGACCTGGCGGGCCTGCGGCGCGTGGGGTAGCCCGCCTCACGCACCGGCCCACCACGCCATGCATATGGGCAGGTAGCACAGCCCTTCTGGCAGCACCGTCATGAAGGGGAGGTGGGAAGCCAGCGCCCCGCTGGCAAGAACACCCCGCGACACCGCTGGCGAGCGCCCGGGCAACGGCTCCCGGGAGTGCTCCGGCGCCCCACCATCCAAATCCTCAAGGAGGAGAATGGATGGAGGTGGGGAGTCGCGCGATGCTCCAGGCGCTCGGTGGTGACGAGGGGTTGCGGGAAATCCACCGCGGGCGCCGCTACGTGGTGCTGCGAGGCCTCAAGCAGGACGGCGAGCCCCTGGTCGTCAAGCGGGTGCGCGCCGGCCCGCTCGCCACCGGCAGCGTGGCCATGCTGCGCCACGAGTACTCACTCTTGCGCTCCCTCCACGGCGAGGTGCCCGGCGTCTCGCGGCCGGTGACGCTGGAGGAGGACGCGGCGAGCATGCCGTCCCTCATCCTGGAGGACGCCGGCCCGCAGAACCTCCAGGAGTGGCTGGGGCGCCGGCCGGTGGCCATGGACGCCTTCCTGGAACTGGCCCTCCAGCTCGCCGGCATCATCGCCAGCCTGCACCAGCAGCACGTCATCCACCGCGACCTCAACCCCACCAACATGGTGGTGGGCGCCGGCAGCCGGCACGTCACCGTCGTCGACTTCGACCTCGCCACGCGCGTGGCCGGGCTGCCCCCCAGCCACGAGATGCCGGGCGAATTGCAGTGGGCCCTGCCCTACGTGGCCCCCGAGCAGACCGGGCGGATGAACCGCCCCATCGACCACCGCGCGGACCTCTACTCGCTGGGCGCCACCTTCTACGAGCTGCTCACCGGGCTGCCGCCCTTCGTGTCCATGGACCCGGCCGAGCTGGTGCACGCCCACCTGGCGAAGCCGCCCGTGCCGCCCGCCTTCGCCAACCCCGCCGTCCCGAAAATCCTCTCGGACCTGGTGCTGAAGCTGCTCGCGAAGATGCCGGAGGAGCGCTACCAGAGCGCCGAGGCGCTCCTCGCGGACCTGCTGGAGACGCGGCGCCGGCAGGCCTCGGGGCCCGTGGGCTCGTTCGAGCTGGGCCGCGTGGACCTGGCCCGCCAGCTCACCTTCCCCCCGCGCCTGTACGGCCGCGAGCGCGAGCTGGCGCGGCTGCGCGAGGCGCTGGAGCGTGCGCGCCACGGCCGCAGCGAGGGCGTCCTGCTCGCGGGCGAGGCGGGCATCGGCAAGTCGGAGCTCATCCGGGAGCTGGGCCGCCGCGCCGCGCCGGGAGACCACGTGCTGAGCGGCAAGTTCGCCATCCTCCGGGGCAATGTGCCCTACCCGGCCTTCGTGGAGGCCTTCCAGGGACTGATGCACCGGCTGGAGGAACAGCCCCCGGAGGCTCGCGAGGGCTGGCGGCGCCGGCTGCGCGCGGCGCTGGGCCCCAACAGCCGTGTCATCAGCGACATCATCCCGGAGCTGGACGCGCTGCTGGGCCCACAGCCCGCGCCCCTGCCGCTGGCGCCGGTGGAGGCCACGGCGCGACTGCAGCTCGTCTTCCAGTCCTTCGTCCAGGCGCTCGCGTCCGCCGAGCACGTGCTGGTGCTGTTCCTGGAGGACCTGCAGTGGGCGGACCCCGGCTCGCTCCAACTCCTCCACCACCTGGCCGCGGACCCGGAGTCGTGTCACGTCCTGGTGGTGGGCGCGTACCGGCCGCGCGAGGTGGACGAGAACCACCCGCTGTCCCGGCTGCTGGCGTCCCTGCGCGAAGAGGAGGCGATGCCCTTCCGCACGCTCGAGCTGGCCCCCTTGGACCTGGCCGCCGTCACCGCGCTGTGCGCCGACACCTTCCGCTGCGGCCCCGCGCGCGCCCGCCCGCTGGCGGACTGCCTCTTGCGCAAGACAGCCGGCAACCCGCTCTTCCTCACCCGGCTGATGCGGCTGCTCCACCAGTCCGGCCTGCTGACCTTCGACCTGGAGCGTGGCGAGTGGCAGTGGGACCTGGACCGGCTGGCGCGGGTGCAGGTGACGGAGAACGTGGTGGAGCTGATGATGGCCACCATCCGCCAACTGCCGGAGCGGGCCCAGCGCGCCCTGAAGGTCGCCTCCTGCCTGGGGGACCGGGTGCGGCTGTCGCTGTTGTCCGCGCTGGTGGATGACTCCAGGGATGACGCGGCCTCGGCGCTCTGGCACCTCCTGCGCGAGGGACTGCTCATCCCGGAGCGGGAGGGAGGCAGGCCCCCGCGCGGCGAAGACCCCGCGGCGCCCGACGTCCCGGGGCGGGAGGCGACCTACGTCTTCGCGCATGACCGGATCCGCCAGGCGGCGTACGCCCTGCTCTCCGAGGACGAGCGGCGGCACGTGCACCGCGAGGCCGGGCGCCTGCTGCTGCGCGAGGCCAGGGGGGACCTGCTCGACGAGCGGCTCTTCGCGGCGGTGGACCACCTCCACCTGGGCCTGGAGCGGCCCGGCGAAACCGTGGAGGGGCTGGAGCTGGCCGAGCTCAACTTCCGCGCGGGCCTCAAGGCCAAGGGAACGGCGGCGTTCGGCGCGGCGCTGGTGTACCTGCTGCGCGGCATCGAGCTGCTCCCCAGGGAACAGTGGGACGCGCGCCGGGAGCAGGTCTTCCGCCTGCACAAGGAGGCGGCGGAGTGCGCGTACTTCTCGGGAGACCTCGAGCTGGCCGGGAGGCTGGTGCGCACCGCGCTGGAGCTGGCGCCCTCGCGGCTGGAGCAGGCGAACCTGTACTGCCTCCTGGTGCTCGCGAATGCCATCAACGCCCGCTTCGACGAGGGGCTCCGGTGGGCGCTGTCGGGACTGCGGCTGTTCGGCGTGGAGCTGCCGGAGCACGACTACACGCAGGCGCTCGCCGAGGAGCTGGCCCGGGTGGGGCCGCTCATGAAGGGCCGCTCGGTGGAGGACCTGCTGGACGCGCCGCGCCTGGAGGACCCGGCGCTGCTGGCCTGCGTGCGGCTGCTGGCGGAGCTGGACAACGTGGCCTACTACATCCACCCGGAGCTTTTCGCCCTCGTCAACACGCGCGCCCTCAACCTCACGCTGGAGCATGGCAACTCCCCGTGGGCGCCCGTGGTGTACGGGGGCCACGGGATGATGCTGTCCATGGGCGCGGGGGACCCCGTGTCCGGCCATGCCTTCGCGAGCATGGCGGCGGAGCTGGGCCGGCGGCAGGGAGACCCCCGGCAGGAATGCCGGGCGCTCGTCTCATTGCTGTCCCTGAACCACTGGGTGATGCCGCTGCGCGCCAACCCGCCCCTGGTGCGCCGCGCCTTCGCGGTGGGGCTCGCCGGTGGAGACCTGCACTTCGCGGGCTACGCGCTCATCACCGGAATCAACACCGAGCTGGCCATGGGCACCGAGCTGCCCCGCGTGCTCGCCTCTGTCGAGACGTGCCTGTCCTTCCTCCGCAAGTGCGGTGATGTGCCCATGCAGGACACCGCCACCCTCCTGCGCCAGACCATCCGCGCCCTGCAGGGACACACCCACCGGCCGGCCCGCTTCGACGACGACGACTTCGACGAGGCGGCCTTCCTCGCCGCGAAGGAGGTGGCGCCCCTCAACCGCGGCTTCCACGCCATCCTGCGCCTCTTCGTTGCGTACCTGCTGGGCGACTTCGACGAGGCCTGGCGGCTGTCCGAGGTGGCGGGCCGCCTCATCGTGCACATCCGGGGCTCGCACCGCATCTCCAGGCACAACGTCGTGACGTCGCTACTGCTGGCGGCCCGGTGCGGCGACGGTTCAGACACACGGGCCGAGGCCCTGGCCCGCATCGCCGCCAACCAGCGCCAGCTCGGCGCGTGGGCGGAGCGCTGCCCGGAGAACTTCCGCCACAAGCACCAGCTCGTCGCCGCCGAGGTGGCCCGGCTCGAGGGGCGGCACGTGGAGGCGATGGCCCTCTACGACGCCGCCATCGACGGGGCCCACGCCGAGGGCTTCCTCCAGGACGAGGCCCTGGGGAACGAGCTGGCGGGGCGCTACTACCACGCACTGGGCCGCAAGCGCTTCGCGGCGCTCCACCTTCGCGCCGCCCTGGAGGGGTTCGCCCGCTGGGGCGCGTGGGCCAAGGTGTCGCTGCTGGAGGAGGAGTTCCCGGACCTGAAGTCCCTGGGAGGAAGGGCCTGGAGCGGGCCCGCCGCCCCGTCGGAGAACGAGGGGCCGCAGGGCGCGGCGCTGGATTTGCGCAGCCTGCTCAAGGCGTCCGCGACGCTGGTGGGCGAGGTGGTGTTGGACCGGCTGCTGGAGAAGCTGATGGCGGTGTGCCTGGAGTCCGCGGGCGCCACGCGGGGCGCGCTGGTGCTGGAAGAGGCAACCACCCTGGTGGTTCGTGCGCAGGGCACCGTGTCGGAGCCCGTCAGCCTGGAGCACACGCCCCTGGTCTCCGCGAGCACCGTCCCCGCCACGTTGGTGGAGCACGCGTGGCTGACGGGAGAGACGCTCGTGCTGGGGGACGCGGCGCACCAGGGCCGCTTCGTCACCGACCCGCGCGTCGTCCAGCGCGCCGTGAAGTCCGCCCTGGCCGTGCCCATCCAGCGGCAGGCGCGGACGGTGGGCGTGCTCTACCTGGAGAACGACCTGGCCACGCACGCCTTCACTTCCGAGCGCGTGGGCGTGCTGCGGACGCTGTCCTCGCAGCTCGCCATCTCCCTGGAGAACAGCCAGCTCTTCGAGCGGCTCAACGTGGAGGTGCGGGAGCGCCGCAAGGCGGAGGCCACCGTGCGCTTCCTGGCGGAGTCGGGGCTGGCGCTGGCCGAGTCGCTCGATTTGGAGCTGACGCTGGCGAAGGCCACCCGCATGGTCGTCCCCTTCCTGGCGGACTGGTGCATGTTCATCGTCGCCGAGGACGACGGGCGCGTGCGGGTGGCGGCTTCCGCGCATGCGGACCCCGAGAAGGAGGTCGGCATGCGCGAGCTGCTGGCGAAGTACCCGCCCGACTGGAACTCGCCGGCCTCCATCATGGGCGTCCTGCGGACGGGCCGTCCCCTGCTGCGCGCCGAGCTCACCGCCGAGGTGCTGGCGGAGGCGGGGCAGGGGCCGGAGTACGTGACGGGCATCCTGTCGCTGGGCACGCGCACGGCCATGCACGTGCCGCTGACCTCACGGGGCAAGACGCTGGGAGTCATCACCCTCGCCACGGGCGCGGCCGGCCGCCACTACGGCGAGGCGGACCTGGACCTGGCGCAGGAGCTGGCCCGGCGCGTCGCCGTCTGCATCGACAACGCGCGCCTGTACCGCGCGGCCCAGGACGCCGTCCGGCTGCGCGACGAGTTCCTCAGCGTCGCCTCGCACGAGCTCAACACACCCCTCACGTCGCTGCGGCTGATGGTGCAGTCGCTGAAGCGCCACGCGCCCGCGGGCCTGCCGGAGGCCGCGGTGCGCGCCCTGCGCACGGTGGATGGCCAGTCGCTCCGGCTGGCCACGCTCATCGAGGAGCTGCTCGACGTCTCGCGCCTGCATGCCGGCCGGCTGGATTTGAACCTGGAGCGGGTGGACCTGCGGGACGTCATCCACCGCGTGGCCACGCGCCTGCGCGAGCCGCTGGAGCGGGCGGGCTGCGCGCTGGAGGTCCACGTGGAGGGCTCCATCCCCGGGCGCTGGGACGCCATGCGCCTGGGGCAGGTGCTGCTCAACCTCCTCTCCAACGCCATCAAGTTCGGCGCCGGCAAGCCCATCCTCCTCGAGGCCGGGGTGGAGCACGACACGGCGTGGCTGCGCGTGAGGGACCGGGGCATCGGCATCGCTCCGGACCGGCTGCCGCACATCTTCGACCGCTTCGAGCGCGCCGTGTCCGTGCGCGCCTATGGCGGCCTGGGACTGGGCCTGCACCTGGTGCGTGAAATCCTCACCGCGCTCGGCGGGAGCATCCAGGTGGAGAGCACCGTCGGCGTCGGCACCACCTTCACCGTGGAGCTGCCGTGCGTCGGGCCACCCCAGGAGGAGTCCGGGTTTCCGGCCGTGACGGCGGCCGCGCCCGCCCCCTGAAACGACAGCACCCGGGAGGCCAGAAGGCCGCCCGGGTGCCGGTGCTTCATTCAGCGCTTGGGACTAGTAGTTGCCCACCAGCGACACGCCCGAGTAGGCCGTGTAGCCGCGGAGGTTCACGTAGTACGTGCCCGCCGTGGTCTTCGCCGCCAGGCTGCACGACTCGTTGTTGCCGGACGAGTACGGACGGCAGTCGTACGTGGTCGTCGTCGGAGCGGCGTTCCAGCGCACGTACATGTCCGCATCACCCGTGCCACCGGAGATGGCGATGGTGGCGGCGGTGCTGGCCGGCACGGCCAGGGTGTAGTTGGCCGACACGGAGCCGGAAGCGCCGGACAGGCCGGTCTTCGGGACGCCGCGCGTCAGCACGGTGCCCGGCGGAGGCGTGCCCGTGGTGTAGGCGCCCAGCAGCGTCACGCCCGAGTAGGTCGAGTACGCGTTGAGCATCACGTAGTAGGTGCCCGCCTGGATGTTGGTGATGGTGCAGGTCTCGGCGTTGCCGCTGGCGTACGGACGGCAGTCGTAGGTCGCGGAGTCCGGCGCGGCGCCGAAGCGCACGTACAGGTCCACGTCACCCGTGCCACCGGAGGTGGTGAACTTCAGGGTGGTGGCGCCCGTGGGGACGACCAGCGTGTAGTACTTGCTGTTGCCCGAGCTGTCGCCGATGCCCGTCACCGCGACGTTGTTGGTCAGCGGGGTGGTGGTCGGGGGAGGAGTGGTGACGCCCACGCCCACCGCTTCCCACGCGGCCTTCACGGCGTCCTGCGTGGCCGCGTCGTAGCCCAGGTCCGCGGCGGCCTGGATGGTCCAGGTCTTCGCGTTCGCGAAGGTGGTGGAGGCCGTGTACAGGTCGGTGTTGGCCTTGTACCAGATGCGAGCGGCCTTCTCGACGCCGATGGCCGGCACGTTGATGGTGGAGCGGCCGCGCGGGTGCAGACCACCCTTGGAGAGCAGCGCGAAGGCCAGGTTGGGAACGCCGGAGCTGTAGTGCACGTCGGTGCCCGACGTCACGTTGGCCGCCCAGTCCTTGGACGCGCCGTCCTTGGCCGGGTCATCCATGTAGCGGAGCGCGTCGTTCGCGGTGCCCGGGGTCCACACGTCCTCGCCAATCATCCAGATGGCGGCGGCGGTGCTCCAGGTGCCCGAGGCCTGGCTCTCGCAGATGGCGGAGAAGGTGTCGGACATGGCCTCGTTCAGGCCACCGGACTGACCGGAGTAGGTCAGGTTGGACTCGTTCTCCGTCACGGCGTGGGTCAGCTCGTGGACGGTGACGTCCGCGTCCTTGCCCAGCTCGATGGAGTTCACGCCGTCGCCATCGCCGTACACCATCTGCGTGCCGTCCCAGTAGGCGTTCACGTAGTTGGTGCTGTAGTGCACGGTGCTGATGAGCGTCGCGCCCGCGTTGTTGATGGAGTCGCGGTTGAACAGCGTCTTGTAGCAGTTGTACGTGTAGCCGAGCATGTCGTAGTTCATGTCGACATGCGCGTCGCCAGTGGCGGCGCCACCCTCGCTGCGCTTCAGGGTACCCGGGGTGGTCGAGCCGTTGTTGGCCGAGTACACCTTGCGGTTGAGCGCCGAGTGGATCTGCGGGAAGCGCGCGGCAACCGAGCCGTCGCGGGCATCCACATAGACCAGGTCGACAATCGGCATGCCGTTCAGCTCGGCGCCGGACACGCGCACTTCCCACGCGAGGTGCAGCTTCTCGGCGTCGTCGCGCACGTACACCAGGCGCGGGCTGCCGGTGGCGGCGATGCCAGTGCCAGCGGTGGCCTTCACGGCGGCCTGCGCGGCGGCGGCGGAGGCCACGGTGGCCTTCGCGGGCAGCGTCTGGCCGTCACGGGCGGAGCCGTTGGCGAGGTACACGGTGCCGTTGGGGCGAACGTGGACGACGAGCTCGCCGTTGACCACCGGCAGGCCGTTCTTGGTCTGCGAGTAGCGCAGGTGCTGGTTGCCCAGGTCGTCCGTGCGCGCGCTGCGCAGGTACATGTCTTCCGGGTTCAGGCGGAACACGGGCGCCACGACACCCAGCGTCGGGGCGGCGGCGACGGCGGCCTGGCCGATGCCCATGGCCGTCAGCGAGCGCTCCACCTGGCCGAGCTCACCGCGGATGGTGGACGGGATGCCGTCCTCGTGGACGCCGGTGACGCCGGCGTTGTTGAGGGCACCCAGCGAAGCCTGGATGTCCTCCCCCCCCTTCTCCGGCTGGGCCTCGTCACCCGACGCGGTGTCCACCGCGCCGCAAGCAGTGAGGGCCAGACCCAGCCATGCAGCTCCAAACTTCTTCAAGACTCGAATAGCCAACGAAATACCTCCAGGGAGAAAGGCCCGCTATTCGTGACACACCTGGAATGTGAATTTCAAACCCCCAGTGCGTGATTTCTGTTTCAGAGTGTTTTGTTACCTGCGGAGCGCGCTTTTCCGAGGGGTGGGGTCCCCACTTTGTAAGCTTTATTTACGCTGATTTCCCCGTGGAGCAAGAATGCTCCAATCGATGTGTGGCCTGAAGCCCCCAGGATTCTCCGTGAAAGGGATTGGGTGTGTCGGGGTGCGCGGGGTGCGTAATGAACCGAAATGGCCGGCGGAAGAATCGTCCCCGGGGGCTCCCGTCAGAAGGGACAGAACGCAGCGCAACCCGCTGCAACTGGAGGCCGTCATGAACGGGAAGATGATTCGAGTGCTCGTGGTCCTCGCGATGTCCGTCGGGAGTCCGGTCCTTGCCCAGAGCGTGCACGGCGCCTCCAGCATCCGCGTCGGAGAGCCGTACGGGCGGGTGGAGAACAACCGCGCCGAGCGGGAGCGGCAGGCCCGCATCGAACGCGAGCGGCTGGAGCGGGAGCGGCAGGCCCGCATCGAGCGGGAGCGGGTGGAGCGCGAGCGGGAGCGGGTGGCGCGCATCGAGCGCGAACGCAAGGAGCGGCTGGAGCGCGAGCGGCTCGCCCGCATCGAGCGTGAGCGGGTGGAGCGGGAGCGCCTGGCCCGCATCGAGCGCGAGCGCAAGGAGCGCGAACGCCTGGCGCGGCTGGAGCGCGAGCGCTGGGAGCGGGAGCACAGCCACCCGACGCATGGGGGCACGGGCTACTACGGCTCGCGGCGCGGGTGAGCAGCGGTAGGAGGACCACGGGTCGCCGAGCGCGGCCCGTGGTTCAAATCCAGAAGGCCATGTCGCGCTCGGCCTCCTCGGGGCCGGCGCCGTGGCCGCCCTCGCGCAGCCAGCGGCGATAGGCCTCGATGTCGGCGTGGTGCAGGTCCGCCTCGGTGCCGGAGTAGACGCCGCCGCCGGGCCCGTCGAGCAGCGCCTCTCGCTGGATGCCCATGATGACCACGTCCTGCTGGATGACCTGCCGCGTGTACCAGCGCACCAGCGGTTTCAGCGCCCGGCCCACCAGCGCCCCCGGCACGTCCACCGGGAGCCGGTAGCTGATGGCCGTGTAGACGAGGCTGTCCGTGGCGCCAATGGGCGTGCACTGCGAGTTGATGACGAAGCCGTGGTCGCCCCACAGGTAGTCCACGCGGGTGACGTTGGGGACGTAGTACTTGTCCGTGTGGAGCAGCGGCAGGCCGCTCGGGTTGAAGAGGCGGCCGAGCCCCGTGACGGTGTCCTGCTCCTGCTTGTACGTCACCAGCACGCTGCCGGCCGTGCGCCGCACCGTGGCGGGAACGCGCTTGCTCGCCGGCTTCCGGAACCAGCCTGGATGGACGAAGAGCGTGTGCGGCACGTCCATGAAGTTCTCGACGAGGTTCGTCACCCCGTTCGGGAAGCGCGTCACCATGAAGTAGACGGTCCACCCGGGCTGTCCCCAGTAGGGGACGCGGAACGGCTCGGCCCGGGCGCGCGACGCGTCGGGGCCACCCATGAAGACGAAGACGAGTCCGTCCTGCTCCACCGTCGGGAAGCGCTGGAGCTGCCCCAGCTTGCAGGGCTCGGACTGGAGTCCCTCGCGCGCGCAGGCCTCCGCGTCCAGCAATTCACCGCGCTGCGAGGGCCCGAGCGAGGGCACCTCCACCACCGCGCCGGACGCGTCGTAGACCCAGCCGTGGTACGGGCAGCCGAGGCGCCCGTCGAACACGGCCCCGCGCGACAGCCGTGCGTTGCGGTGCAGACACCTGTCCCGCAGGGCGGCGGGCCGGCCATGCGCGTCGCGGAAGAGGACCACCCCCGTGCCGAAGAGGGTGCGCGCGAGCGGCGTGCCCGTCTTCAGCTCCGTGGAGAGACAGGCCACGTACCAGTAGTCCTTCAGCGCGCCGCAGCGGGAGAGGTCTGCCTCCGCTTCGAGGTCCACGTTGGGCGTGCGCGGAGCCTCGACGGGTTGCAGGTGCAGGGGCTGTCTCATGCGGCGGCTCCGGAGAAGTGGGCGGACCCGCCGGGCTGGCGGTGCAGGTCCATGCGCGGAAGAGGTCTCATGCGCAGGCCTCGGAGAACCAGGCGGACCAGCCGGGCTGGCGGTGCAGGTCCATGGGCTTGATGTCGCCGGCGCGCTGGCCGAGCGAGATGCAGCGGGCCTCGTAGCGGCGGGCCCCTTCCGAGACGCGCACGGCGCGCACCGGGCCGAGCTGCCCGAGCTCGCGCGCGTAGCGGTAGTGGTGGCCCTCGTGGAGCGCGCGCTCCACGGCGGCGGCCGCCTCGGCAAGGCGTGCGTCGGGAGCAGCCGTCTCCAGGAAGAGTCGGTAGGCGGGAGGCTCCGGCGCCGCGTGCCACTCGGGGGCGAGCATGGCGAAGGTGGGACGCGTACCTCCGAAGAGGGACGGAAGCGTGGCATCCAGCACGGCGGCGACGCGCGTGGCGGCGAGCTTCTCCCCCACGAGGTCGCAGACGGCGTCCGCGCGGCCGAGGAAGCGCAGGCAGGGCGTGGCGTGCCGGAAGCCCTCCACGCGCACGAGGTCTCCCAGCCGGTAGCGCAGCAACCCTCCGGAGGTGGAGAGGAGCACCGTGTACGTGTGGCCCCGCTCCAATTCGTGCGCGAGGCGCGGGCGGGTGTCGGGGCGCTCGGCGTCGAGGAACTCGAAGAAGTGGCTGCGGACGGCGAGCACGGGCGCGGGGGCGTCGAAGAGGGGCAAGGTGACGACGCCCTCCGTGGCCAGCAGTCCCTTGCCCTGCACCTCCACGCCGGTGAAGCGGCGGCACGCGGCGGGCACCGCGTGCGCGGCCTGCGCGTCCGTCCACATGCTGAGCAGGGAGAGTCGCGGCCACAGCGCTCGGGCCTGGAGGCCCTGCCGCAGGGCGGAGCGGAGCGCGGCGGCACGCTCGGGATGCGGGGAGAAGCGCATGCGGGAGAGGACCGCGCGGACCGCATCGACCTCACGCTCCGGTGGACGGCAGGTGCCCCGCTCCAGGTCCTCCGCCAGCCGCTCCCCGTGCCACTCCAGCGCGTCCATGAGGAGCGTGAGGAAGCTCGGGTTCCACACGCTGATGAGGGACAGGTCCTCACGGGCGACGAGGTGCCACAGCGTCACGTAGCGGCAGCGCTCCACGTCCGGCAGCGCGCCCACGGCTCCCGGCACCGCGAACACCCGCGAGAGCAATGGCCGCAGCGCGCGGGAGAAGTAGGCGCTGTCCTCCACGCTTCCCACCGGGAGTCCTCCGGACGTCCTGCCCTGCTTGCCGCCCATCGGGGAGATGGACCAGTAGCTCGGCCCGGTGCGAAGCGCGGGTCTGTGGTGGAGCATCTCGAACAGCATGGGGGACAGGGCGCGCTGGAACTCGTCCAGCAGGCCCGCCGTCACCGGCACGAGCTTGCTCGCACCGGAGGAGCCACCCGAGGGCTCGAAGCGCGTCACCGGCTCGCGCGTGAGCACGCGGGCCTCACCGGCGGCGATGCGCTCCACGTCCGAAGCGAGGCCATCCGGCGTCACCAGCGGCACCGCGTCCTGGAAGTCCCGCGCGCTGCGCACCCGTGCGAAGCCCGGGATGCGCGCGGCCTGCTGACTTCCCGAGACGGCTCGCAGCACCCGGGCCAGACACTCCGCCTGCGCAGCTTCGGGCTCACGCAAGGCACGGTGGAAACGCAGCGCCGAAGGCGCGAGCGCGGCACGCAGCCCCCCGAGCAACATGGAAGACGCAATCACGTCGCGCCTCCTCACGTCCCCACGCGGACGCCCACCTGCCGCAGCCCGCGCCGCGCCCAGCCGCGGAGCTGGCCCCACACGCTGCGCCCCAGCGCCCGGGTGAGGTCCCACCAGCGAATCTCCACCAGGCACACCAGCTCCTCGCCGTCCGCGTGGCCGGGGTTGCGCTCGGCGAAGAAGGCGATGTGCGGGTGCGCCGCCGCGGCACGGTCGATGGGGGCAATGCCATCCCGCACGCGGTAGTGCGCGCCATGGAAGCGCAGCGTGCCCCGCCCCGCGTCGTACTGCGCGCCGAACCAGCGCGTGGCCAGCTCGCGGAGGAAGTCCTCGCGTCCGGGCGGCGGCGTCCAGTCGCGCCGGGGCACCGTCCTCCCGAAGTAGTTCACCGCGAGCAGGTACGTCTTGAACCCGGCGCTCAGCAGCAGCCAGTGCAGTGGGCGCAGCGGGTTGCGCAGCTTGCGCGACAGCAGGAAGCGCCCGAAGCACACCTGCAACACCTTGTGTCCCCACCAGTCCGGATGGATGACGGTGTCACCCGAGTACACCACCTCCACCACTCGCGCCCCCGCGCGCTCCTCGGAGACTCGCAAGGTGCTGAAGCCCACCAGCTCCGCGCCACGCCGCGCATGCAGCAGGATGACGTACTGCTTTCCCTCCAGGTCCTCCGCGAAGCGCTCCGGCGACACGCCCGCGTAGCAGAGCTGCATCAGCGCCAGCATCTGCGCGCGCTGCGCCTCCGTGAGCGACTCGCGCCGCACCGTGGAGCCCTTGAGCGGAGACATCATGGCGTGACGCCCCCGCGCAGCGCGGCGGCCTCCGCCGGCTGCCGCAGCTCTTGGTAGCGGTCCGGCTCCAGCGTCACCTCCTGCACCGCGCCGCCGTACCAGTGCACCTCCGCCTTCACCGGCCCGGAGTGACGCCCCAGGCCGAAGTGCAGCCGGGGGTCCGCCGAAGCGGAGAAGCCGCCCATCAGCCCCACCTCGCGCACCTGCTCCACGCGCCGCCCGTCCTCCTCGTAGGAGACGACGACGCGCGTGCCCACCGCGCTCCGGTGCGTGCCCGTGCCGTTGCCCACCAGCGTCAGCCCCACGAAGTGCGCCTCCGGAGTCACCGCGCCGCGCAGCGTGTTGCGGTACAGCGACAGGGGCGCGTGCTGGTTGGTGACGAGCGCATCCAGGTCCCCGTCATCATCCAGGTCCGCGAGCAGCACGCCGCGCGAGTTGTCCGGGTCCTCCATGCCCAGCTCGCGCGCCAGGTCCACGAAGTGCCCGGGCTTCTCCTCGCCCAGGTTGAGGTACACGCGCCGCGCCTCGTTCGGGTAGAGGGTGCGCCCGCGGATGTCGCCCCACTTGTCCGCGTACGTGTGCACCTCCGGCCCGGACTGCATCAGCTTGTGGTTGACGTACCAGTAGTCCTTGCGCTGCCCGTCGGGGATGCGCCACTGCGGCCCATCCAGCCGGTCGTCCACCATGCCATTGGCCTGCACCAGGTCCGGCCAGCCGTCGTTGTCCAGATCGCCCGCCGCCGCGCCCCAGCCGAAGCGCCGCTCGTTGAGCGCGCCGCGGAAGGTGGCCTCGTCGCGGAACGCCGGAGTGAAGGCGTCCTCGCCCGGCCCCACCATCCACAGCAGGCTGCCCTCCGCCTGCAGCGAGTGGTGCACGTTGGAGACGTACACGTCGAGCCACCCGTTGCGGTCGAAGTCCGCCACGGACGCGTTCATGCCCTTGTACGTGTCCTTCCCAATCTCACCGAAGAGTCGCCCGGCGACGCGGCGGAAGTGGCGTCCCTGCTCGTTGAGGTAGACGTCATCCGGTCCGAAGTCGTTGGCCACATACAGGTCCGTCCAGCCGTCGTGGTTGAGGTCCACCGTGCTCACCGCGAGCGACCAGTGCGTGTCCTTCAGCCCCAGCGCCTGGACGTCCACCTTCTCGAAGGTGCCGTCGCCCCGGCCCCGGTACAGCGCATTGAGGCCGCCATTGGTGGCGTCGTGCCAGCCGTCGTGCATGAAGCGGAACATGCGCCGGTCGTCCGGAGTCTCCGGCTGGGGCAGGTGGAAGAGGTTGAGCGGCACCGGCGGCGAGTAGTCCGGCAGGTGGGTCGTCAGCGCGTTGAGGACGAAGAGGTCCAGGTGCCCGTCGCGGTCGTAGTCGAGGAACGTGAGCCCCAGGCTCACCGCGTGGTCCGCCACGCCCGCCGCTTCCGTCACGTCCTCGAAGCCCGCGACGCCCGTCTCCCGCAGCGTGTTGCGCAGCAGCCGCACCGGCCCGAAGGCCACCGCCACCGCGAGGTCCGCGTCCCCATCTCCATCCCAGTCCACGAACGTCCCGCCGCCCGCCAGCCCCTCTTCCTTGTAGCGGGTGGCGAAGCGCTCCAGCGCGGGCACGGGCACGCGCTCGAAGCGGAAGTCGCCGAGGTTGCGGTAGAGGCCGGCGTGGTGCTCGGGCGTGGCCAGTGGATGCGAGAGGAACAGGTCCAGCTTCCCGTCCCCGTCGTAGTCCCCCGTCGCCACCGCGTCACCTACCGCGACCAGCCACTTCGCCACGTGCGCCAGGCGCGGGTCCAGTTCCTCCAGTGTGTGGCCCATCGTGGAGCCCAGCCCCGCCGCCGCCACGTCCACGCGGTCCATGTGGAAGGACAGCGGCTTCGCGCGGAGACCCGGTGCGGCGGCCACCGTGAAGCCCACGGCCATCACGGCGCCGAGCCCGCCCACCAGACCCGCGCGCTTCAGGTACGCGGGAGACAGCAACGCCCTGAGCGATTCGCCCGCCCCACGCTTCCAGGCCGCGCGCGCGTGGAGGAAGAGGAAGCGCACCGTCGCGCAGGTGAGGGCCGCGTAGAAGAACGTGTAGACGCTCTCCTTCAGGTGGAGAACCAGGTCCACCAGCGTCACCGCCAGGGCCAGGAGAATCTGCCCGCGCCGCGTGCCCGGCGAGGTGGCCGGGTCGGTGAGCATGTAGAAGACGAAGATGAAGAAGGACGGCGCGCCCAGCGTGCCGAGGAAGAGGACTTCCGGCGGCAGGTGGTGCCGCATGATGAACGCGCGCAGCGCCGTCTGCAGCGCGTAGAAGCCGAGGAAGCTGACCACCAGCCAGCCCCGGCCCACGCGGAAGAAGAAGAGCACCAGCGCCGCCATGAGGATGAAGGCGGACAGCGCCACGCTGCCGTTGGCCCACTGGTACGCGGGCGCCGCCGTGATGAGCTCGCGCGTCAGCAGCAGCGACAGCGCCACGCCGAACATGGACGGGTTGAAGACGTGCCGGCCCTCGACGGTGAGCACGTACTTGGAGCCGATGGCCAGCCACACCGGCAGGAAGAGCAGCCAGCTCGAGTGCGAGTAGTTGAGCAGCAGCGCCAGCGAGCAGCAGGAGATGTACGCGCTCAGCGGCACCACCTTGCGCCGCGCCAGCAGCCACCCCAGCGCCACGTCCAGCGCGCTGCCGGTGACGACGATGGTGGCCATCTGCCACGGGCTGCGGTTGAAGCCGAAGAAGGTGAAGCCCAGCACGCCGTAGAGGGTGAGGAGCGCCGCGAAGGGCAGGCGCGGGTCATTCCACCGGGGCCACGTCCAGCCCCAGCGCTCGACGCGCGGTGTCGTGTGCAGCGGGGCATACACCTGTGCAGCCAGGTTCGCCCCCGGTCCAGCGCTCATGGTTCGCCGCCTCCGCCCCTGTGCGACTCACGCCTCGGCACCAGACCGGGCAGGTCTTGCGAGCGTGCCCCGCCGCCCGCGGGCTGTCCAATCAGCATCGGGGCTTGCATCCGCCCTCCCCGCCTGTGCTCACTTCGTGCATTCCGTCCACGCCATGAGTGCCTCACTGCAAGCCGCGAGCACGGCGCCCGAGCCCCTTCCCCGACGCGCCGCGGTACCCCCCGCGCTGCTGGTGCGTGCCACCGTGCCGGGCCTGCTGCGCCTCGCCGCCATCGAGTGGGCCTGGATGGGCGCATGCTGGCTCGCGCTGGCGTGGTGGCCGTGGGCCGCGCCGCTCGCGGTGCCCGTCATCGCCGGGCGGATTCATGCACTGGGCGTCATCTTCCACGACGCCGTCCACCTGAGCGTGCGGCGCAAGGGCGTGGGGCTGAGGCTCGTGGAGGTGCTCGCGGGCTACCCCGTGGCCAGCACCTGGGAGTCCACGCGCTACCACCACCTGCGCCACCACCACGACGCGGGCCTGCCGTCGGACCCGTACCGCCGCAGGCCGCTGCACGGCTGGCGACTGGCGCGCGCGTGGCTGCTGCTGGTGGGCGTGGTGCCCTTCTGGGTGCTGCGTGGGCCGGTGGGGCTGCTCGCGTGGGCGGTGCCCGCGCTGCGCGGCCCGTATGCGCGGCTGTTCCTCCAGGCACCCGCGGCCCCCGGGCTCGCGGCTTCGGACGAGGTGCGGGCCTGCGCGCGCTCGGAGGTGGGACAGGTGCTCTTCCACCTCGGCGTGCTGGTGCTGGCGTGGCGCTGGCCCCAGGCGGTGGCGTGGGGTTACGGGCTGCCGCTGCTGGTGGCCTCGGGCTTCAACGCGCACCGGCTGCTGGCCGAGCACACTCCGGCGCAGGCGCGCGGGCGCATGCTGGAGGACGTGCTCGCGGTGACGGCGGACCACGGGCTCGGGTGGCCGGGCCGGCTGTGGCTGGCGCCGCGCAACGTGGGCTGCCACGTGGTGCACCACCTGCATCCGCAGGTCTCGCTGGAGCACCTGCCCCGGCTGCGCGCGTGGTACGTCGCGCGTTTTCCCACGCACTACCCTCCGCCCCGGCGCTTCTGATGCTCTCCCCGCACACCCGCGTCGTCGTCGCCGTGCTCGCGCTCCTCTGCGGCGTGGCCGCGCTCTTCTTCCGCCGCGCGCAGAACGCGAAGGGCGCGCGAGGCGGCCGCATCTCCGGGCCCAAGGTGGCGTGGCTCTTCTACGCGGTGTTCCTCTGGTTCCTCGTCTGCCCCCTGGTGGCGCTGGACGAGAAGGTCCCCGTGGAAGCGCGCGCGGTGCTCGGCGCGTTCGCCGGCTTCATGTGGCTGCGCGGCGCGGCGGAGCTGTACCTGCTCTACGTGACGAAGAGCTGGCGACCCCCGTACGGCGTGGCGCACGACGTGGCGTGCATCGCGCTGGTGCTCGGTGGATTGGTCTGGGGCCGCGCGCGGTGGATGGGAGCGCCGGGCACCGCGGACGTGTGGGCGCTGGCCTTCGTGGGGCTCGTACTGGTGAGCCTGTTCGTCGAGGTGGCCTACGCGGCGCTCTTCTTCCACGCGGTGGAGGGACGCACCACGGGCGACGAGGGCATCTGGTTCGCCGACGAGGAGCAGGCGCGCTTCCGCCGCATCAACCGGCTCACGCTGGCGCTCAACGTGCCGCTGTACGCGGGACTGGTCGGGCTGCTGGCGTGGTCGTGAGCGAGCACCTCCGACTCCAGCTGATACACTCGCCGTCACGCCATGGGACACCCCTCCATCGAAAACGAGACCCCCTTCGCCTTCGACATGATGGGCCTCGCCGACGAGGAGGGGCGACCCCTGCTGCTGCTCGTGGTGAAGGCCACCTACTCCATGGGTGACTCCGGGCTGAAGCTCGCAGAGGAGCAGCCGCCGGTGAAGTGGAGCGGCGAAGCCTGGGGCAAGCCCGGCGAGTCCAGCGACAGGTACGAGCCGGGAACCGCGTTCATCAAGCTCGCCACGGACGTGGTGCTCCTCGGCCACGCGTACCCGCCGCAGAAGGGTGCCACCGAGTCGCTGGTGGCCCTGCAGGTGGGCCCGCTGAAGAAGGGCGTGCGCGTGGTGGGCGAGCGGACGTGGTTCCGGAGCATGGGCCACATCGCAGCGACGAAGCCGCTGCCCTTCGACAAGCTGCCCCTCACGTGGGAGCGCGCCTTCGGAGGGTGGGACAGGACGGACGCGGCGAAGCCCTCCTTCGAGCCGCGCAACCCCGTGGGCACCGGCTTCCGCGCCAGCCCGCGCCACTTCGAGGAGGGGCTGAAGCTGCCCAACCTGGAGGACCCGGTGGAGCCGCTGCGCGAGTTCGGGCAGCGAGTCACCCCCGCGGGCTTCGGCTTCACCTCGCCGAACTGGCAGCCGCGCGCGAAGCTCGCGGGCACCTATGACGAGGCCTGGAACAAGACGCGCAAGCCGCTGCTCCCCAAGGACTTCGACCGGCGCTTCTTCAACGCCGCCGCTCCGGGCCTGGTGGCCCCCGGCTACCTGAAGGGGGACGAGGCCGTCGTCATCGCGGGGGCATCACCGAAGGGCCGGCTCGCCTTTCCGCTCCCCGGGCAGGCGACCCCGGTCATCACCGTGGAGCTGGCCAGTGGTGGGGACGCGAAGCCGGAGCTGCGCCTGGACACCGTCATCCTCGACACGGACGCGGAGCAGGTGACGCTGCTGTGGCGCGGGCACGTGGTGCTCGACGAGGGCGTCCACGACGTGCGCGGGCTGAAGCTCACCGCGGAAGGCGTCTTGCCGCCAAAGAAGGCCTGAAAGAACAGGGGGTTCCCAGGCTTCCGGGGGCCTGCGCCTGCATCAGCGCACCTCTGACTCCCGTCCCGGCGGGTGCTCGCGCCGCGTCGCTCCGAGGGAGTAGACTGCGCCTTCCTGGAGGTGGACGCCATGCCCGTCAATACCGGTGTGAACAAGATGTCCGTGGTGACGAAGGACAGTGGCGGTGTCTCCTCGGCCTTCCCGGACGTGTGCAAGACGCCCAGCCCCGCCGGGCCGGTGCCCATTCCGTACCCCAACATCGCCCAGTCCTCGGACACGGATAAGGGCACCAAGAAGGTGTCCGTCGCCGGCAACCCGGTGTGCGTGAAGGACTCCAACTTCAAGACGAGCAGCGGCGACGAGGCGGGCACCGCCGGCGGCGGCGTGGCGTCCAGCAAGACGAAGGGCAAGGCCGAGTTCGTCAACTTCTCCTTCGACGTGAAGTTCGAGGGGAAGAACGTGGCGCGCGCCATGGACCTGATGCTCCACAACGACAAGAACACGCCGCCGTTCCCCGTCATGCAGGGGCCCGTCGTGGCCAATGCTGGCAGCGAAGGCAAGCCCAAGTGCCTCGTCTGCGACCACGAGGTCTAGGCGCCCCGCCGGAATCCACACCATGAGCGCGCATCCCGACAGCAAGCCACTCCCCGCCGGCGCGGCCATGCCCGAGCCCATCCTCGGCAGCCGCGCCGGGCAACTCGTCGGGCTCGACGCCAACGGCCTGCCTCGCGTCGACTTCCCGGGGAATACCGCCGGCCCCGTGTCCGCGCGGCTGGCCACCGTCCTGGATGCGAAGGCCCTCCAGGAGGCCGTGGCCCGCCGGCAGAAGGTGGTCCTCCTCTTCGAGAACGGTGACCCGGGCCTGCCCTTCGTCATGGGCCTCATCCAGGAGCCCAGCGCCACGCCGCTGCTGGACGCGCTGCTGGAGGCGTCCCCCGACGCCGAGGCGGCCCGGCCTCCCACCGAGGCCCGTGTGGACGGCAGGCGCGTGGTCATCGAGGGCCAGGACGAAATCGTCCTCAAGTGCGGCGAGGCCAGCATCACCCTGCGCCGCAACGGCAAGGTCATCGTGAAGGGCACGTACCTGGAATCGCGTGCCACGGGCACCCACCGCATCAAGGGTGGCTCGGTGGAGATCAACTAGCCCGCCATGGCCGAGCCTTCCGAACGCAAGCTTCGCTGGGACATCTACGAGACGCACCTCGAAGAGGCCGCCTTCCGCTGGAGCCAGTGGGAGACGGCGCTCGAGGCGCCCGACTTCGTGCTGGAGGAGGTGGCGGAGCAGGAGGAGCACGTCGCCGCGCACGTGGACGGCCTGGTGCTGGGCGGTGAGCCCGTGGCGGAGCGCCTGCTGGTGCCCGCGCTGGCGGACGAGCCCGAGCGCATCGTCGCCGCGGCCCTCGCGCTGCTCCAGGCGGAGGCGCCTTCCGGGCCCGCCGCCGCGCTGGCCGCGCTGCCCGCGGCCGAGCCTCCCGCGCTCGCCGCGCTCCGGCGTGCGTTCGAGCTGGTTCCCACCACCACCCTTCCCGCGAACCTGCCCGCGCTCCTGAAGGAGGAGGACGCCGTCCCCGAGCTGCAGGCCCTGGTGCTCGACACGCTGGGCGTGCACGGGCTGGCCACGGCGCCGCTGTGCCTGCCATTCCTCACGCACCCCGAGCCCCAGGTGGCCGCCGCCGCCCTGCGCGCCGCCGGCCGCGCCCGGCTGCCGCTGGAGCCCGCGGTGTTGCAGCGCGCGTTGGACTCGGACGAGCCCGCGCTGCGCGATGCCGCCATCGTCACGGGGTTGATGGGGGGCCATCGCGGTGCCTGGAGTGCCTGTCAGGCCGCGGCCGGGTCTCCCGAGGCCGGTGGGAAGCTGCCCCTGCTGCTGCTGGGGATGAGCGGGGATGAGCGGGACGTGAAGCGGCTGCTGGAGCTGCTCGCTGACGAGAAGCTCCGGCCGGACGTGCTGTGGGCGCTCGGCTTCTCCGGCCGCGTGGCCGCCGCGGAGGCCTGCGTGGAGCTGATGTGGAACATGCGCGTCGCCGCGCTCGCGGGCGAGGCCTTCAGCGCCATCACCGGGCTGCGCATCGCGGAGGAGTATGCGGCCCCGCGCGAGGAGGAGGACGAGGAGCTCCCTCCCCTCGAGGAGGACCTCGACGCGGACCTCACGCCGAAGCCCGAGGATGCACTGCCGATGCCGAGGCCCGAGAGCGTGGCCGCGTGGTGGCAGCAGGAGCGCCAGCGGCTGGACGCGAAGCAGCGCTACCTCGCGGGTCAGCCCTTCACTCCCGTCGCCGTGCTCGACGCGCTCGTCAGCGCGCCCATGCGGCGGCGCCATGCGCTGGCGCTGGAGCTGGCGCTGCGCAGCCGGGGCGCGGTTCAGGTGCCGACGCGTGCATTCGTGACGCGGCAGCTTGCCGCGTTGAAGGAGGCGCGTTCGGCGCCGGCTTCGTCGTTCAGCCGCCCGTTCGCGGAGGGACTCCGGGGCTGAGCTCCCCGGCGCCAGCCGCGCCCGTCACACCCCTGGATGCATCCCCATGTCCTCGTCGCCGTGGATGAGCCACTGGCGCGCGGAGGACTCCTGCCAGAAGCGCCGCAGAATCCGGTCCGTGTGACTCTCGCGCGCAATCCGGTTGAGCTGCAGCGCCACGATCTGGCTCTCCACCAGCTCCGCCACCCGCACCACGCCCGAGCGCAGCCCGTACTCCTGCACGCGGCGAATCATGTCCGCGGCTTCCGGTGACGCGGGCTTGAACGTCCTCACGTCCGCCTTGATTTTGATGTCCTTCCCCGACAGCGAGTCGGTGGCGCCTCGCAGCTCCGCCACGAAGCGCTGCATCTCCTCCACGCGGATGTACCCGTCGAGGATGAAGTCCACGATGCCGTGCTGCCGGTCGACCTCTATCTGGAACACCGGGCTCTCCTTCTCGCGCAGGGAATTACGGGGTGAGCCGCTCTGGCGTGATTAGGAGAGTAGAGAAGCGACGCGGGTGCCGATAGGCGTCCAGCAGGACGGGCCCAGCGTTCAATTCATGATTGCGACCCCAGCCTGTCGAGCAACACCTCCAGCGTGCGGTCCGCGATGGCACGGCGCACCGCGCTCCGGTCTCCCGTGAAGACGTGGCGCTCCACCGTGGCCTTCCCGCTCCGGCGTAGCACCGCGATGAAGGCCAGCCCCACCGGCTTCTGCGGCGTGCCCCCCGTCGGCCCGGCGATGCCCGTCTCCGCCACCGCCCAGTCCGCGCGTGAGCGCTCCAGCGCGGCGTGGGCCAGCGCCTCCACCGCCTCCGCGCTCACCGAGCCATGCGCCTGGAGCAACTCCAGCGGCACGCCGAGCTGCTCCACCTTGGACTCGTTCGAGTACGGAATGAACCCGCGCTCCACCACCGCCGACGCGCCCGGTACGTCCGTCAGCCTCGCGCACACGAGGCCGCCGGTGCACGACTCCACCAGCACCAGCCGCACGCCCGTCTCACGGCAGCGCCGCAGCACCCTGGCGGCCAACACGTCCGGTGTGTCGCTCGTCATCCGCGTCCCTCCGCCGGCCGTGCACCCAGCACCGCCACCAGCGTGTCTTCCCGGTAGGAGATTCCCACGAAGCCCCGCTCCCGTCGCAGCGCCACCGCCGGGTGGATGTCCGCGGGCCTCACCCGCTCCAGCGCCTCCAGCGCCACGAAGCCCGCGCGGCGCAGCCGGTCCATCCACGACTGCGCCGTCTCATGGCGCTCGCAGCGGGCCGACTCGTCCACCGTGCCCACCACGTCATCCACCTCGCGGCCGAAGAACCGCTTGATGGCCGCGCGCTCCGCCCTTGGCACGTCCAGCGTGTCCAGCAATTCGAACACGCGCGTGAAGTGGTTCCACGCATTGCGGAAGCGCTCGCGCACCGGCGCGCGGTGGTGGTCCACGTTGGGCTCACACAGCACCAGCCCCGTCGGCTCCAGCGCCCGCAGGCGCCGCAGCACCGCGTCGCGCGCCGTGCCGCCGCTGTCGGGCGCCTCCGCCACGTGGTGCAGCGCGAAGGCCGCATTCACCACCAGCGGCCGGGGCACCCCGCGCAGCGCCGCCCACGTCGCGTCCGCCAGCGCCTCCACCGGCATCTCCAGCCCCACGAAGCGCACGGCCGCGCCCACCTCGCGCGCCACCTCCGCCACCGTGGCCTCCGCCTCGCACAGGCTGGCGCCGCTCGGGTCCACGCCCACCAGCGTCAGCCGGCGCGGCAGCGCGCCCGCCCGCGCCAGCGCATGCAGCAACCCCCGCTCCTGCCGCCCCTGGCCGATGCCCACGTCCAGCAGCGTCGCCTCGTCGTGCCCGCGCAAGAGGCCCACCAGCACCGCGTTGGCCACCGCGTCCGCCGCCGACGCCAGCGGCATGTGCGTCATCAGCAAGCGGAACAAATCAATCTGCCGCGGCTCCTGCGCCGGCTCCGGGTGCAGGTACGGATTGCGAGGCACCGCCCCCGCGCCCTCCATCCGCCGCGAGAGCGCGGTGGCGAAGAGGAGGTAGTGCAGATCCTCCGAGACGCCCTGCACGTCCAGCAGCGCGTACAGGGAGAGGAGCGCCTCCGCCGCCTGCGTGGACCGGCCCGCCAGCGCATGCTCCAACCCCTGGAGCAACAGCTCATCCTTCGGCGTGCGCATGGGCTGCCCTCCGTTCCCAGCACCGCGTGCGTTCGTTCATTGAGTCTGGAAAAGAGTAATGACGCACGCGCACGTGCCTCCAGGCGCGCGCGCCGCCTGCCCCTCCCTTCGTGGGCTGGCCCACATGCTTCATGCCCGACGAGGCCGAAGCGTGTGCAGCCGGCCACCCTTGGATGGACCCCTTGTCCCATGCCTCGCAAGGCGCACACATGTCCCACCGCGGACGCGCACTGAAGGTCCGCTCACTCCGCCCACCCCGCGAGCCAGGAAAGCTGTCCTCCGCCGCGCGCGGCGCCCCACCCACGGCCCATCGTCGTGCTCGGGAGCCATCCCTACCGTGCGCCCCCTTCGAGGAATCGGACGCACGGGGGACGCATGGCTGGAGCAATGAGGACGTGGCTGATGCTCACGGGGCTGCTGGCGCTGGCCGTGCCCCGGGGGAGCGCGGCGCAGGACTCCAGGCGCCAGCCTCGGCACGGGCTGCCGCGGAGCGAACGCTTCGAGCTCATCGGCCACCACCCGCTGCCCAACCCGGGAGACACCATCGCCCGGGGGCGCAACGGGCCCACCGGCATCTCCGGCGACTGTCTCTACGTGGGCAGCCGCATCGGTCGAAGACCCGGCACCGGCCCGCTGTTCGGCACCCCGCCGCTGCCGCCCGAGGTGCTCATCGTCGACATCTCCAACCCGCGCCGGCCCCGGCCCGTGGGCGCGCTCCCCACCGTCCTCAACGCCACCTCGCGCGAGCTGCGCACCATCCCCGACGCGCACACGCTCATCGTCATGAACTTCCGGGAGACGGGCGAGGACAGCGGCGCGGTGAACAACTACCAGCTCTATGACATCACCCACTGCCGCCGCCCGGTGCTGCGGCAGACGATTTCGCTCGGCACCGACCGGCCGCACGAGTTCTTCCTGTGGAGAGACCCGCGCGAGCCGGCGCGCTTCCTCCTCTATTCCTCCGTCCACCTGGGCGACGTGCGCGAGCCGTCGCTGCGCGTCTTCGAGCTGATGGCGCCCCCGGACGGCCCCATCAGCCCCAGGCCGGTGGCCACCTTCACCCTCACGCCCGCCGAAAGCGCGTCGATATCCGTCTCCCAGGACGGCACGCGCGTGTACGTGGCCAACCTCCACGGTGGCTACTCCGTGCTGGACAGCTCGCGACTGGCCAACCGCGAGCCGTGCATCCGCGACACCGTCACCGTGGACGAGACGAGCGGCACCGACCCCGACCTGTGCCTGCGCAAGCTGAACCCGGACCCGGCCGTGCGCGGGGCCCTCACGCCGCCTTCCGCGTCGACGGAGCACTCGGTGTACCCGGTGCCGGGCCGGCCGTACCTGGTCATCTCCGGCGAGCGCAACGGCACACAGACGTGCCCGCGGAGCTGGGGGCACATCCTGGACATCTCCAACGAGCAACGGCCGCAAGTCGTGTCGCGCTACCTGCTGCCGGAGAACCTGGAGCCCCCCTGCGTGCCCGGCGACCCCGGAAGCCCGTCGCTCCCGCGCGAGTCCTCTCCGCAGCAGCTCGTCTTCCCCAACCTCTTCTTCAGCTCCGGGTACTCGGCGGGGCTGCGGGTGTGGGACATCGCCAACCCCGTGCTGCCCATGGAGGTGGGCGTCTACGTGCCGAGGCCCGCCTCGCGCGTGGTGGAGCGCTTCCGCGACAGCCCCGACGTGGGGATGTGGCCGCACCCCATCCTCTACAACGGCCTCATCTACATCACCGACGAGAACAGCGGCCTCTACGTGCTGCGCTACAAGGGCCCCCGCGCCAACGAATTGCCCCGGACGGGGCTCTTCGTGAGCAACACCAACTACCTCGCCCCACCTCCGCGTCTCGCGCGCGCCCCTTCACCCGTGGCGCCAGAGAGGCCGAAAGGAAATTGAGGGAGCGTTGACCGCGCCAGCCGGGTCGGGGGTTTTGAGGAGAGTCCCCACGGCTGATATAGGCGGCGCCCGCGAACCGCACCGGCCGGAGTGTCCGCTTCGCGAGCCTCGGTGTTGGTGCGTGTGATGCGAGTGCAACGCTGCTGCGTCTTCCTCCTCCTGGCGGTGGTGCCCGCCGTCGCGGGCGCCCAGGGCCTCCCCTCCCCCGCCAGCGAGCAGCGCGCGGTGGAGGTAGACGTCCAGGCCACCGATGGGGGCGCGTCCGTGTCCGCCGAGGATGCCGAGCGCCTGGGCCTCACCACGGGAGGCGCCGAGGCGCAACTGGTGCCGCCCACGCTGGTGACGGAGTCCCGCGCCGCGTGGCCCGAAGGACTGGAGGGCACGCCCGGCGAGGTGACGCTGGAACTGCTCGTGGACGTGCAGGGCGCGGTGGCCGAGGTGAAGGTGGTGCAGGCGCCGGACGAGCCGCGCCTCACCGAGGCCGCGCTGAAGGCCGCTCCCGGCCTGCGCTTCACCCCGGCCACGGTGGGCGGCACGCCCGTGGCGGTGCGCCTGCCCTTCGTCTACCGCTTCGAGCCACCCGTCCAGGTGCCCGCCGCCATCGCGCACCTCACCGGCGAGGTGCGCGCCCGGGGCACGCGCCGGCCCCTTGCCGACGCCACCCTCTTCCTCGACGGGAGCCCCGAGCCCGCCGGCACCGTGGACACCCGGGGGCGCTTCACGCTGCAAGTCACTCCCGGCGCCCACCGCGTGGAGGTGCGCGCGCCCGGCCACCAGCCGGCGACGTTCGAGGAGACGGTGACGCAGGGCCAGTCCGTGCAGGTCGTCTACCGCCTGCAGCCCGGCCGGGTGAATCCGTATGAAACCGTGGTGCGCGACGAGCGGCCCCGCACGGAAGTCACCCGCATCAGCCTGCACGAGCAGGAGATTCGCGAGGTGCCCGGCACGATGGGAGACCCGTTCCGCGTGGTGATGCTGATGCCGGGCGTGGGCAGCATCGCGTCGGGTGTGAGCTACCCGGTGGTGCGCGGCAGCCAGCCGGCGGCCACGGGCTTCTTCCTCGACGGCGTGCGCATCCCCATGCTGTACCACCTGCTGCTGGGGCCCTCGGTCATCCACCCGGACTTCATCGACACCGTGGACTTCTACCCGGGCACGCCGCCGGTGCAGTTCGGCCGCGTGCTGGGCGGCGCGGTGGAGGGGCGCCTCTCACGGCCCCGCGAGGACCGGCTGCACTTCACCGCGTACGCGGACTTCATCAACAGCGGCGGCTTCATCGAGTACCCCTTCGAGAAGACGGGCACCTCCGTCAGCGTCGCCGGCCGCGTCAGCTACACGGGCCTGCTGATTGGACTCGGCCAGCGGCTGGTGTCCGGAGCGCAGGACGAGAAGCTGCACGCCACCTTCTACGACTACCAGGCGCGCGTGGAGCAGAAGGTGGGCGAGGGACGACTGCGGCTCTTCGCGCTGGGCAGCTCGGACGACGTGGGCTCGAGCCCGTCCATGGAGTGGGAGGGCAACACGGGCGGAGGCATCGTGTCCCGCTTCCACCGGGTGGACCTGCGCGGCACGCACCCGTGGGCCGGAGGTGAGGCGGAGGTGGGCTTCACGGTGGGCTGGGACAAGGTGGCCCTCTCCGGCGAGCAGGCGGTGTCACGCTCCGGCGGGCTGGTGGCGGAGACGGTGGGCGAATACGGGCTGGCGCAGACGACGTACTCGCTGCGCGCGGGCTGGAAGCGGCACTTCTCCGAGTCGCTGGAGGTGGCCGTGGGCGGAGACGTGGAGCACCGGCGCGCCGCCACCGTCATCACCGGCAAGGCCCTTTCCCCGGGCCAGTACCCGGGCGTGAATGGAGACCCGCTGAAGAGTCCCTCGTCGCTGGCCACCTTCTCCGGCGCGTACGCCACCACGACGTGGCGCCCGACGGAGCGCTGGCTCCTCCAGCCCGGCCTCCGCGTGGACGCGTACCACCTGGTGCCCGGAATCACCCACGCCGCCGTGGAGCCGCGCCTCACCGTGCGCCACCAGCTCACGCAGACGCTGGCGCTCAAGGGCGGCGCGGGCCTCTTCCACCAGCCGCCCACCGTGCTGCTGCACCTGCCCGCGGTGGACACCGCCGGCCTGCGCTACGGGCTCCAGTCCGGCGCGCAGCTCGACGTGGGCGCCGAGTGGAAGGCCCTGGAGGGGCTGGAGGTGAGCGGCGACGTCTTCTACAACCCGCTGTCGCGCACCGTGGAGTTCGACGTGCTGGACGTGGCGGAGAACCGGCGCCGCGGCGGGCTGGGCGAGGACCCGTCCGAGAGTGGCTACGCCTACGGCCTCGAGCTGATGGCGCGCCACCCGCTGGGCCGCAACTGGTTCGGCTGGGCGTCGTACAGCTTCCTCCAGAGCCGGCGCCGCGTGCGCATCGAGCGCTACGGCGACGACAACCGGGTGGTGGAGACCGTGGAGGGCACCCTGCCCTTCGCCTTCGAGCAGGCGCACGTCTTCAACGCCGCGCTCAGCTACAAGTTCGACACCTGGACGTTCGGCACGGTGGTGCACTTCAACACCGGCCGGCCCGAGTCCGGACAGGTGTCCTCGCAGACGCACCGCCTGGTGACGGACCCGAACGGGCGCACGGAGTGGGTGCGCCAGGACGAGGACCGCGTCGAGCGGCTGGGCAGCTTCTTCCGCGTGGACTTCCGCGCCTCGAAGTCGTGGGCCATGGAGGACTTCACGCTCGACGCGTACCTCGACGTGCTCAACATCTCCGCCCAGTGGGAGACGTTTGGCTACAACTACAACCACGACGTCTCGGGCCCGGTGCGCGAGCCCATGCGCCTGCCCGTCATCCTTCCCATGTTCGGCCTGAAGGGGACCTACTGACATGCGCGCTTCGACTGTCACCCTGCCCCTGCTCGCGCTCCTCGCCACCGGCTGTGAGCGGATGCCGGAGGACCCCGTCTTCATGTACGGCGAGGTGAAGCATGCGGACGGCTCGCCGGCCGGTAGCACCCCGCTGCGCGTGGACCGTGCGCTGGACACCGCGAACGACCTCCTCGCCGTGGAGGGGCGCGTGTGGAACTACGAGCCGTATTCGGAAGGCCTCACCGAGGCCTCGGGGCGCTTCACGCTGGAGGCGCTGTCCGGCGATACCCAATACGAGGGCTACTTCCCGGAGGGTGGCTACTACGGCTACCTGCAGCACCGCTTCCGCGTGTACCCGCCGCTCGACGAGGGTGGCAACGGCATCTTCGTCGCCTTCTCCTTCTACGACGACGTGGAGCTGCCACCGCTACAGCGGTGGGACTCAGGCCTCGCGGTGGGCCCCGGGCCCTCGCTGACCTTCGCCCCCACGCCGCCCGCGCCGCGAACGCCTCCGTCCGCGACGGTGCCTGAAATCATGCAGGGCAATGAGGAGCCGGTGCTCGTCCCGCCCAGCACGCCCGAGCCGGTGGTGCAGCTCCATGGCGGTGACGGGCTGGTGTGGCAGCAGGAGCATGCCGCCTCTCCGTGGGCGCTGAGCCCCTACGTGCTGGAGGACTTCGGCGGAGTGGAGGCCCAGGTGCGTGCGGTCAGCGTGGGCCAGTGGTACTTCGAGCCGCTGGCCGCGGAGGGCAGCACGCTGACGTTCCGCCAGGAGTGGCGCAGCCCGCGCGTGCCCCTGCCCGCCGGCACCCTGCGCCCCGTGAGCCGGGGCATGCCGTGCAGCCCGGCCCCCGTGGACCGGCCGTGCCCGTACACGGACGGAAAGCTCGAGGCCGTATTGACGCGTCCCGAGGGCGAGCAGGGCGACGACCTCGGCGTGGAGGCGCTGACCTTCTCCCTGAACACCCCCGCGCGCCTGCGCCGGGTGGTGGTACGCAACCTGGAGGGCACGCTCGGCTACCAGGGGCGCATCCGGCTGGTGCTGGAGGGCAGCGTGGACGGCGGCGAGTGGGCGCCGCTCGGGAGCTTCACCGTCGTGAACTTCGACCGGGACGACCCGACCCGGTACATCTACCAGTTCTCCCTGCTGGACACCGACACGGACAGTCCCTTCGACGGACCGATGGAGCTCTACACACCCCACGTCTTCCTCGACGCGCCCCTCACCGGCGAGCTGCCGGTGCGCCACGTCCGGCTGCGCATGACGTCAGAGGAGGGGAGCCTCACTGGCTTGCTGTGGAGGTTGGGCGAGGTCTCCCTGTTCGAGTAGGCCCGCGCGACGCTTCTCGTCAGAAGCGGCCGCCCAGCCCGAAGACGGCCCTGTCGTTGACGAACCCCACCGTGGGCATAAGCCCCAGCGGCAGGCCTCGCGGCGCGCCGTGCATCAGCTTGCGGCGTGCGTCGCGGAGGGCCGCGCGTGAGCGGGAACCCTTCACGGCCTCTTCCGCGATGCAGTCCCCGTCCTCCTCGGAGCACCCCTCGGAACAGCCCTCCGGCGTATCGGCGCACGCCGCCGCGTACAGGTAGCCCAGGCCGAGCACCGCGCCCACCGCCGTCCCGCCCAGCAGCGCCCCCGAGCAGTCGGAGCCATCACCTCCGTACACGCTCTCGAGAACACACCAGGTGACGCCGCCGAGGAACCCGACTCCGGTGAGCACCAGGGGCACCACCCACAGGTGCATGGGGATGACCTCGTCCTCCGAAGTGGTGACGGTGACGCCAGAGTGGGAGAGCGCACGGATGCGGTCTCCCCCCTCCAGGCCGTGCGCCCATGGCGACGGCCTGTCCACCAGGCGCGCGGACCGCGAGGCCCCGGAGAAGTCGAACGCGCGGCCCTCCGCCCGGACGACGCCCGGAGCCAGCAACGACAGCCAGAGCAAGGTGAACGCGACGGCACGCCTCTTCATGCGACAGCTCCTCCACGGTGGACCCGGGAGCGGGAAGAGCAAGCCACGTGCCCTCCGCGCTCCGAGTGCAACCCGGAGACGCCAGGCCTGAGTCGTGCACCGCGCTGCACAGGTGGGGAGCGGCACCCCGGCATGGGTGTCACATTATATCGCCACTGTATTGCATCTGTACCCGGCGACGCAGGTCGCAAAAGCTCGACGGCACCGGCGGCCTGCCCTGGGGCCTTCGTGGGCGACGACTTCGTCGCGCGCTTCAGTCACCGGGCGCACGCCTTTGAGGGTTGTTCAGTTTTACCTGTATCTCAGGAATACTGGGTCCGCCTCACCAACCACATCCGCAGGAGAACCTCATGTCCATCCAGCGTGTCGTGAAGCACCTTCAGTTCGGGGCCGTGCTCGTGTCAGCGGCAGCCCTGCTCGGTGCCTGTGGTGAACCCCTCGCAGGCGAGGAGGCCGAGCAGGAGGCAGCCGGTGCGGGCGACACCGTCACCGCCTTCGACATCCTCCCCCCGACGGCGACGATGGGTTGTACGAAGGTGGGGACGAACGTCTCGTGCTCCGGCAGCGGCGCCAACGGCGTCACGCCGTACACGTACCAGTGGCAGGTGGTGGATGACTTCGGGGGCGGCTCGACGAGCCCCTACTGGTACAACGGCACCACCTCGTACAACGACTACTGCCAGTTCGGCCTCTACACGTACGGGACGTACTGGACGAAGTACATCCGGTTCCGCATCGTCGACGCCAACACCTACGTGTCGAACGAGGTGACGAAGTCCTACCGGTGCTGGACCCCGAACTAGCCACGCCGCACGAAGACTCCGGGCGCGGAGCGCGCCACGCCCGGAGTCGTCGCGCCCTCGCGCGGCCGGCCCTCCCTCCGTGAGGAGGGAGCCGCACCGCGTGTGCCATGGCGACGGCGCCGCATCCTTCGTGCGTGACGCCGTGGCATCCGCGCAGCAGAGTGCGCCGCATGTCCTGGCGAGGGTGGAGGGTTGGAATCGGCGTCGCGCTGTCCCTGTTTCTGTCGGCCTGCGCCTCCGTGAAAGTCAGGCCCGCGGATGGACCGGTGGACGAAGCCGAGGCGTACCTGCGGGCGTGGGCGGCGAATGACCTGCCTGCCCTAAAGCACGCGGTGGCCGGGCCGCCGGCGAACTTCGAGGAGCAACACCAGCGCTTCCGCGACGGGCTGCGCGTCGTCTCCTCCCGCTTCGAGCTCGGCCGCGTCGAGCGCGACGGAGAAACCGCAACGGCCACCTTCCGCGCCGTCCACGTGCTGCGCGGGCTCGGCGAGTGGGAGCTGGAGGGCACGCTGCCCTTCGTGCGCCGCGAAGGGCGCTGGTTCGTGCGATGGACTCCCGCCGTGCTCCACCCCGAGGCGCGCGAGGGCGACCGCTTCTCGCGCACCCGGGCGTGGCTGGAGCGGGCCCACCTGCTGGACGCGTACGGCGAGCCGCTCACCCACGTGGGAGAGGTCATCACCATCGGCGTGGACCCGTCGCGCGTGCGCAACCGTGCCGACGTCACCTCCGCGCTCCAGGCGCTGCTCGAGGTGGACCCGGCGCGCGTGGAGAAGGTCCTGAACGCAGCGGGCTCGACCGAGCGCTTCGTGCCCATCATCGACGTGCGCCCCGAGCGCTACCAGCTCGTGCGCCCCGCGCTGGCGCCCGTGCCCGGCATCTTCTTCCGCAAGAAGACGGCCCGGCTGTCTCCCTCGGAGGGCTTCGCGTCGCACACCCTCGGCCGCGTGGGCGAGGTGACGGCCGAGCTGCTCGCGCAGCTGGGCCCGCTGTACCAGCCTGGAGACAGCGTGGGCCTGTCAGGACTGGAGCGGGCCTTCGAGCCGCAGCTCGCGGGAACGCCCTCGGGAGAAGTGCTCCTCACGCGCCCGTCGGGAGAGGCGCAGATCCTCTTCCGCTTCGAGGGGAAGCAGGGCACCCCGCTGACCACCACGCTGCGCCCCGCGCTGCAGACGGCCGCGGAGGCGGCGCTCGAAGGCGTGGCACAGCCGGCGGCGCTCGTCGCGGTGGACAGTGAGTCGGGCGCGGTCCTGGCCATCGCCAGCCGTCCGCTCTCGCAGCCGCTGCACCGGGCGCTCACCGGCCGCTACCCGCCGGGCTCCACCTTCAAGGTCGTCACCGCGGAGGCACTGCTCGCACGAGGCATGGATGTGAACGCGCCGGCGCCCTGCCCGCCCACGGTGGCGGTGAAGGGGAAGACCTTCCGCAACTTCGAGGACGAGGCGCTCGGTGCCACGACGTTGCGCGGGGCCTTCGCGCACTCGTGCAATACCGCGTTCGTGCTGCTGTCCGCGAGCCTCGGCGGTGAGGCGCTCGGCGAGGCGGCCCGCCGCTTCGGCTTCGACGTGGAGTACCACCCGGGGCTTCCCTCCTCCGGCGGCACCTTCCCCGCGCCTCGCGACGCCGTCGAGCTGGCGGCCGCGGCCATCGGCCAGGGGCGTGTGCTGGCCACGCCGCTGCATCTGGCCTCCGTCGCCGCCGCGGCCGAGTCGGGCCGATGGCGCGCGCCCTACCTCGTCACGGACCTGGACGACGGCCCGAGCGCGTCACTGGCGGACGGCACCCGGGGAGCGCTGAGTCTGCTGATGCGGGCCGTCGTCACCGAGGGCACGGGCCGGGCGGCGGTGGGAGTACCGGCGCTCGCCGGCAAGACGGGCACCGCGGAGTTCGGCACCGTCCCCCCGCTGCCCACGCACGCGTGGTTCATCGGCTTCCGCAACGGCATCGCCTTCGCCGTCCTGGTGGAGGGAGGAGGCGTGGGCGGTCGGGTCGCAGCGCCCATCGCCGCGAGGTTCGCGGCGGCCCTGTGAGCGCGCCGTCACCTGCCCCCGGCCCGAGTGCGGCACGGAAGGAACGTTCCTTCCAGCCACCTGGCTTCCGGGCGCCCTGTCGGGCGGAATGAACGTTCCTTCCAGCCACCGGCGTCCGGCGGCCTACCGCTCGGAATGAACGTTCCTTCCGGCTACCTGGCTTCCGAGGCAACCAGCCCGGCGAATTGAACGTTCCTTCCAGCTCCCAGCGGCCGGCACAGCCTCTGGCGGAATGAACGTTCCTTCCGGCCACCCCTCCGCCCGGGTGGCCCGCCTGGCGTGGCACGCCGCTGGCATTGCGTTCCCGACCGAAGTGGAGAGGATGCCCCCATGTCTCCGTCCTCCCCCGCCGAAGCGCCCCGCGCCTGGAACGTCATCGAGCCTCTCGAGGAATCCCCAGGCTCCTGGCAGATGGCGCTCGACGAGGCGCAGCTCGATGACGCCTGCGCGCGGGCGGACTTCGTCCCCACCTTGCGCCTCTATGTCTTCCGCCCCGGCTGCCTCAGCCTCGGACGCACGCAGTCCTATGAGAGCGTCGACGCCGCCGCGGCGAAGGAGCAGGGCCTCGAGCTGGTGCGCCGGGTGACAGGCGGCTCGGGCGTACTGCACCACGGAGAGCTGACGTACAGCTTCATCGCCCGCGTGGGCGCGCCGTTCGCCGACAGCATCGAGCAGAACTACACCCTGCTGTCGGAAGCCATCGCCGCGGGCCTCGCGAGCCGCTTCGGCGTCCGCGCCGACCTGGAGCCCTCGCGGCCCGAGCGCACCCTGGCCAGCGGCGCGTGCTTCCTCACCCCCGCCCTCAAGGAATTGAAGGTGAACGGGCGCAAGCTCGTCGGCAGCGCGCAACGGCGGCAACGCGGGGCCTTCATGCAGCACGGCGCGCTGCCGCTCGTGACGGACTACGCGCTACACGCACGCCTCTTCGGCCTGGAGCCCGAGCGCCTTCGCGGGGCGATGATGGACCTGAAGGAGGCCGCCGGCCGCGAAGTCAGCCACGCCGACGCCGCGGAGGCCCTCAAGCAGGGCTTCACCGAGAGCCTCGGCGCGCAATGGACCTCCAGCTCGATTGCGCCGCACGTGCGTGCCCGCGCGGAGGCGCTCGTCGCGGAGCGCTACGGCCGCGAGGACTGGACGCGCGACGCCCTCTGATGACCGCTAGGATGGGCGCCTCACGAGGAGCCTGTCATGACCGAGAGCAACTTCGCTGCGATGCGAGCCGGAGCTTCGGCCAGCAACCACTTCGCCTTCGCCCTCCATGCCCACGTGGGCGCCGAGCCCGGGAACACGTTCTACTCACCGACCAGCCTCTCCCTCGCGCTGGCGATGACGGCGCTGGGCGCACGCGGTGAGTCGCAGGCACAATTGGAGCGGGTGCTCGGACTCGACGCCGTGCGAGAGACGACGCTCCAGAAAGCGTACACGGCGCTGAGTGGCCACCTCGCCACCGCGAACAAGAGCGGGAACGTGGAGCTGCGGACCGCCAACCGCCTCTGGGGACAACGCGGGTTCGAGTTCCTCCCACCCTTCCTGGAAGCAACGAGCACGCACTACGGCGCGTCGTTGGAGGAGGTGGACTTCGCCAGGAACACCGAGGCCGCGCGCCAGCACATCAACCGCTGGGTCTCGCAGCAGACGGGAGAGCGGATTCCCGAGCTCATCGGGAAGGGCATGCTGGAGGATCTCACGCGCCTGGTCCTGACCAACGCCATCTACTTCCGGGGCGTCTGGCAGGAGCCCTTCGACCCCGACCTGACAGAGGACGGCCAGCCCTTCCACGTCTCGGCGGACAGGACGGCAACCGTCTCGATGATGCGGCAGACGGAATGGTACCGCCAGACCGACGACGGCATCGCCCAGTGGCTGGAGCTTCCCTACAAGGGGGGAGAGACGGCCATGTTGATAGCGCTTCCGAAACGCGTGGAGGACCTGGCCCGGCTCGAGGCGTCACTGGATGCCAACGTGCTGGAGAAGCGGATCTTCAAGCTGACCGGCAGAGAGGTGGCGGTGTCGCTGCCGAAGTTCAAGATGGCGACGACGCTTCAACTACAGGGCGCGCTCTCCGGCATGGGCATGCCGCTGGCGTTCGACCCGGCCCTCGCGGACTTCTCGGGCATGACGGCGCGGGAAAGGCTGAACCTCTCGGCGGTGCTTCACCAGGCGAACCTCGACGTGAACGAGGAAGGAACCGAGGCGGCGGCGGCCACGGCGATGATGGCAGTGCCGACGGCCGCCCTCCTCGAAAACGAGGTGCTCGAGTTCAATGCGGACCACCCGTTCCTGTTCTTCATCCGGGACACGTGGAGCGGCGCGGTGCTGTTCCAGGGGAGGCTGGTCGACCCCGAGGCGTAGTCCCTCAATCGCCGTCCTCCTCGCCAGCGGCGAGCCCGTACTTGCGCAGCTTGTCGTGCAGCGTCGCGCGGCTGATGTCGAGCAGCCGCGCCGCCTCGCTCCGGTTGCCCTTCGCGCCTTCGAGCGCCGCCACGATGAGCCCCCGCTCGTAGGCACCCACGCGCTCCTTGAGCCCCGCCCGTACCGCCGGCTCCGCGCCGCCCGGTGTGCCGCCGGGCAAGAGCGACAGGTCGAGCGTGCCGTCCAGCGACAGGGCCACGGCGCTCTCCAGCGCATTCTCCAATTCGCGCACGTTGCCGGGCCACGGGTGGGCGGAGAGCCTCGCCAGCAGCTCCGGGGTGACGGCCACTGGCGCGGTGCCGAAGCGCTCGGCGAAGCGGCCCAGGAAGTGCCGCGCCAGCACGGGGATGTCCTCCGGCCGCTGCCTAAGCGGCGGGACTTGCAGGTGCACCACCTTGAGGCGGTAGTAGAGGTCCTCGCGGAACAGCCCCGCGGCCACCCGCTGCGCGAGGTCTCTGTGCGTCGCGGCGACGATGCGCACGTCGATGCGGTACGCCCGGTCCTCGCCCACGGGCCGGACTTCGCCCTCCTGGAGGACGCGCAGCAGCTTCGCCTGCGTGGCCGCGTCCAGCTCGCCAATCTCGTCCAGGAACAGCGTGCCGCCGTCCGCCTCGCGGAACAGGCCGTTGCGCGCGCGCACCGCGCCGGTGAAGGCGCCCCGGGTGTGGCCGAACAGCTCCGCCTCGGCCAGCTCCGGAGTGAGCGCCGCGCAGTTGAAGCGCACGAAGGGCTTCTCGGCGCGCGCCGAAGCCCGCACCAGGGCTTCGACCACGCGCTCCTTGCCGGTGCCGCTCTCTCCGGTGAGCAGCACCGTCACGTCGCGTGGGGCCACGCGCTGGATGAGCAGCGCGAGCCGCGACATCGCCTGCGAGGCGAACACCATCGACTTGAGCAGGTTGACTTCGCCCTGCAGCCGCTCGTTCTCCGCCTCCAGCCGGACCAGGCCCACCGCGCGGCGCACCACCGCCAGCACCTCGTCCACGACGAAGGGCTTGCGGAAGTAGTCCAGCGCACCGAGCTTCATCGCCTCCACCGCGTGCCGCTCCGAGCCGTGCGCAGTGACGAGGATGACCTTCGGCACCGGCACGAGCGAGCGCGACTGCCGCAGCAGCTCCAGCCCGTCCATGCGCGGCATGCGCAGGTCCGAGACGACGAGGTCCACCCCGCCGCGCTTCAGGCGCTCCAGGCCCGCCTCGCCGTCCGCGGCCTCCTCCACGTCCAGTCCCGCGTCCTCGAACATGCCGCGCAGCGTGTAGCGGACTCCATCGTCGTCATCGACCACCAGCACCCGCGCCGTCATGCCGCCTCCCCTTCCACCTTGGACGCGGGCCGCCGCACGGGGAGCGTCAGCGCCGCCACGCACCCGCCGCCCTCGCGGTCCTCCAGCGTCAGCTCCCCGCCGTGCTGCCGCACCAGCCCGCGCGCCAGCGCCAGGCCCAGGCCGGAGCCTCGCGCCTTGGTGGTGACACCCGGCTCGAAGAGGCGCTCACGCACCGACTCGGACAAGCCCGTCCCCCTATCCCTCACCTCCACCCGCGCCTCCCTTCCCCCGAGCAGCACCAGCTCCACGGTGGCCCCCGCGGGGCTCGCGTCGAGCGCGTTCTGCACGAGGTTGATGAGCACCTGCTTCACCTTGCGCGTATCACACCACGCGTAGACGGCCTGCTCGTCCACGACGGTCAGCGTCACCTCGTGCTCCCGGGCCAGCCCCTCGTGGAGCGCCACCACCGAGTCGCACAGGTGCCGCAGCGGCTGCTCCTCCTGGTGCAACGGAAGCAGCGGCCGGGAGAAGTTGAGGAAGCCCTCCAGGATTTCCTCCATCCGCCCCACCTCTCGCTGGAGCACCGCGAGCCGCTCGGCGGGCTTGCCCTCCAAATCCCTGCCAATCAGTGTCGCCAGCCCCTTCACGCTCGCCAGCGGGTTCTTCAACTCGTGCGCAATCTCCCCCGACAGCGCGGTGAGGGTGGCGGCGTGCTCGGTGTGGCTCTGCAGCGCCTCGTCGCGCGCATCCAGCGCCTTCTGCACCGCGCTCAGGAACACCACCTGGAAGCGATTGGCCCCGAAGACGCTCCACATCAAGAAGAGGGAGAACGCGCCGGCCTGCGCATACACGAGCGCCTTCGACTGGGGCACCAGCGCATCCCCGCCGAAGACCCCGGGGATGTAGCCCGGAACGAGGCCGTGGGTCGCCACCCAGGCAAGCCCCCAGACGAGCGCCAGCGCGCCCCAGACGAAGGGAGGCGTGGCCTGCTTCGGGATGATGCTGCCGATGAAGAGGCAGAAGACGATGAGCAGCGGCAGCGCCGGACTCAGGATGCCGCCCGTCGCGACGATGACTCCGAAGGAGAGGAGCAGGAACACGGCCAGCGCCCCATACGTGCGGCGCTGGGTGATGCCCGGGAACTGCATGGGCTGCCACTTCCTCCAGTAGTCACTCACCATGACATCCGGCCGCAGCACCCAGGGGTGCTGCTCGCGCAGGTGCTGGGCCACGCGCTCGGCCAGCATTCGCCGCCTCCGGTGGGGCGGCCACCCCATCACGAGCACCGTCATGGAGAAGCTGAAGAGCGCCAGCCCGAGTCCGCCAGCGATGCCTCCCAGGATGAGCTTGCGCCACAGCACCATGTCGCTGCGCACGACGAAGCCGAGCGCCACGAACAGCCCCAGGGCGAAGGCCAGGCGCGAAAGCCCCATCATCAGGAGCCCCCGCGGGGTGATGAGCTTCTCGATTTCGGGGGGCAGCGCCAGCTCGGTGTCGGATGTGGGGCTCGTGCTCAAGGCCATCCTCCGGGGACCCATGGTGCACGTCCCGGGCCTCACCCACCAGGGCCGCCCTTCCCGAGAGGAGAGGCCCTCGCTTCCCGGCCACCTGTCAGGAAATCCGGCACCCCTCCGCCGGCTCTCCTGACAGCTTCACGGGCCGTCCACGCTGCGTCTCCAGCGAGAGAGGCCCTGGCACGCGCCGTGCTCAAGGGCCGCTCCGCCGAATCGCCCAGCCGGAGCCGCCCCGCCCATGTGGACCCTCTTCACCGTCGCCTGCAGGAACGTCCTGCGCAACCGCCGCCGCACCGCGCTCACCCTCGCGGCCCTCGTGGTGGGCGTGGGCATCACCGTCATCGTCCACGGCTTCGTCAACGGGATGAAGCGCGGCATCGTGGTGCAGTTCGTCACCGCCGCCACGGGCGCCGTGCAGGTGCACCACGCGGGCTACGTGAAGAACGTCCTCTCCACGCCGCTCTCCCTCGACGTGCCCGCCGACGACGCCTTCCTCTCCCGCGTGAGTCACGTGGAGGGCGTCACGGCGGTGGCCCCGCGGCTCCAATTCTCCGGCACGATGAGCGTGGGCGACGAGAGCCTCTTCTTCACCGCGCTGGGACTGGACCCGGAGCGTGAGCAGGCGGTGTGCCCCCGGCGGGCGCTCACCCGGCTGCCCGGCTCCACCTTCAAGGAGGACGCGGACCTGCTGCTCGCCGAGTCGCTGTCCTCGGCCGTGGGCCTGCACCCGGGCACGGAGGCCGTGCTGCTCGCGGCGGACCGCGACGGCGCCCTCAACGCGGAGGCCGCGAAGATGAGCGGCACGCTGCTGGCGCTCGGCCCCGGCGAGGCGCGCTTCGGCCAGGTGTCGCTCGCGATGGCGCAGCGCCTGCTCCGCATGGAGGGCCGCGCCACGGAGCTGGCCGTGTCAGTGAAGGACCTCGACCGTGCCCCCGAGGTGGCCGGCCGCCTGCGCGCCGAGCTGGGCCCCGAATACGAAGTGCACACGTGGGACGAGGTGGCCCCGGTGGCGAAGGACGCCATGGCCCGCATGGGCACCCTGTCCTCCACCGTGACGACGGTGTTCCTGGTGCTGATGCTGCTGGGCGTGGCCAACACCTCGCTGATGACGGTGCTGGAGCGCACCCGCGAGATTGGCACCATGATGGCCGTGGGTGTGCGCCGCTCGTGGATTGCGGCCCTCTTCCTCGCCGAGGCGGCGGTGATGGGCCTCCTGGGGGGAGCCGGTGGCGCGCTCGTCGGCATGGCCGTCGTCGCGCACCTGGGGCGCAAGGGCATCTCCTTCGTCCCCATGGGGGCCAAGGGCGTCATCCCCATCGAGGTGCACCCCGCGATGCCGCCCGGGGAGCTGGCCCTGCTCGTCGCGGTGGCCGTCGTGGGCGCGGCCCTCTTCTCGCTCTACCCCGCCTGGCGCGCCAGCCGCCTGCGTCCCGTGCAGGCCCTCGCCGGCAACTGAAGGCCCTCTTCTTCCGCGCCCCACCGGAGCTCCAAGCCATGTCACCCCTGCTGACGCTCGCCGTTCGCAACCTCACCCGCAGCAAGGCCCGGAATGCCATCACCACCGGCGCCATCCTCTTCGGCGTCGCCGTGAGCCTGTTCCTCGGCGCCCGCATCAAGGGCATGCAGAACGCCGCCGTCGACGACGTCGTCGAGGCGCGCGTGGGTGCCATCCAGGTCCACCGCCGCGGCTACTTCGACCTGAAGGAGAACCAGCCGCTGAAGCTGGACCTGCCGCAGGATATAGCGCTTGAGGCGAAGCTGGCCTCCGTGCCCGGCGTACGAGCAGTCATGCCGCGCATCGCCTTCTCCGGGCAGGTGTCGAACGGCTCGCGCGCCACGCTCGTGGTCGGCCAGGGCGTGGACCCCGCGCGCGAGCTGGACGTGCTGCCCCTGGCCCACCGCGAGGTGCACGGCCGCCCCGTGAGCGCGGACGCGCCCCAGGGCGCGGTGATGGGCCAGGAGCTGGCCAGCGCGCTGGAGCTGAAGCCCGGAGCGACCCTGGTCCTCCAGGCCACCACGCAGAAGAACAAGGAGAACGCGCTCGACCTGGACCTCGTCGGCACCGTCATCAGCCTCAACCCGCAGGAGTCCAAGCGCACGCTGTCCCTGCCCCTCGCCGAAGCGCAGCGGCTGCTGCGCATGGACGGACGCGTCACCGAGTACGTGGTGGCGGTGAAGGACCGCGACGAGGTGGACGCGGTGGCGGCGAGGCTGCGAGAGGCGCTGGGGGACACGTACGAGGTGCACACCTGGGCGGACCTGCGCCCGGGCGTCGTGGACCGCATCCGCACCCAGCAGGTCATGCTCACCATCATCGTCGGGGTGTGCATTATCCTGGCTGTCTTCGGCGTGGCCAACGCCATGTGGATGAGCGTGAAGGAGCGCACCCGCGAGATTGGCACCATGCTGGCCGTGGGCATCCGCCGCTGGCAGGTGGGCGGGCTGTTCCTGCTGGAGGCCGCGCTCCAGGCGCTGCTGGGCGGAGTGCTCGGCGCCGGCCTCGTCTTCGCGCAGGTCGCCGTCTCCGCCGCGCAGGGCGGGTTCCAGATGGCCATGCCCGGCGGCACCGCTCCGTACACCATCATCCCCGCCCTCACGCCGCGGCTGCTGGCGGCGGTGCTGCTCACCTCCACGCTCGGCGCCGTCCTGGCCGCCGTGTTCCCCGCGCTGCGCGCCGCGCGCCTGCACCCCGTCGAGGCGCTGCGCTCGCTGTGAGCGCGGCCCTCCTTCGCCTGGAGACCTCCCATGAAGTCACTCGCACTCCTGCTGTGTCTGTCATTGCTCCCACTCTCCGCCTCCGCTTCCGCCGCGCCGCCGTCCGCGGAGGAGCTGCTCCGCCAGTACGACGCCGTCATGGGGCCCGCGAGCTTCGAGGCCATCATGGTGATGACGGCCCACCGCGAGGACGGCAGCACGCGGACGTACCGGATGAAGGTGATGAAGTCCGGCACGGACCGCTTCCGCGCCTGGTTCCAGGAGCCCGCCGCCTCGCGCGGGCAGGAAATCCTCCGCGTGGGGGACAACTCCTGGGTCTACATGCCCAACCTCAAGCGAGCGCTGCGCATCGCCAACCGTGACTCGTTCCAGGGCGGTGACTTCAACAACGCGGACGTGCTGCGCACCAACTACACGCGGGACTACGACGCGAAGCTGCTCGCCGGGGAGGAGCAGGCGTGGGTGCTGGAGCTGCACGCGAAGACGGAAGACGCCGCGTATGACCGCGTCAAGCTGTGGCTGGGCAAGGCGGACGGCCTCCCGCTGAAGGGCGAGTACTACACGGTGAGCGGCAAGCTGCTGCGCACCGCCGAGTTCACCGACGTGCGCGACTTCGGCGGGCTGCGCCGCCCGTCCCGCGTGCGCATGCGGAACATGATTGTCACCCAGCGCTTCAGCGAGCTGACCTTCGACCGCTTCGAGCTGCGCGACGCGCTGCCGACCGGGCGCTTCGTCCTCGACGACCTGGGCCGCTGAACACCCGAGTGCGCGCCATGATGCCCCTGCTCCCTTCGCTGCTCACCGCCGCCTTCCTCGCGCAGGCGCCTGTCGAGGACGCGCCCGTGGCCGAGTCGTCTCACTCGCTCGAGGTGACGACGACGGGCTACCTCGACAGCCGCTTCACCTACGCGCGCATCCTCTCCGAGCGCATGCTGCCCGGCGAGGGCCAGCCCGCGCTGACGAACCTCACCGAGGGCAACCTCCAGCTCAAGCTGCGCTTCACTCCCGAAGCCTTCCTGAACACGGACGTGTCCCTCTTCTGGCAGCGCGCCGGCCTCATCGAGGGCGTGGAGAGAGACCTGCCCGAGTACCGCCCCTCCATCGTGGTGAGCGAGCTGTATGGCGACTGGGCGCTGACGCCGCACCTGAGCCTCACCGTGGGCAAGAAGCGCGTGGTGTGGGGCGCGGGTCTGGCGCAGAACCCGACAGACTTCCTCAACCCGCCCAAGGACCCCACCGACCCGGCGTCCCAGCGGGCCGGCGCGTGGCTGGCGCGGGTGGAGATGCCCTTCGACCGCTTCACCTTCTCGCTCGTGGGCGCGGCCAGGGTGCTGCGGCAGTACGCGGGCCTGCCCACGGCGCTGCTCGTCTACCCGGACCAGCCCACGTCCGAGGCCCAGCAGGGCCTGGTGGCGGACGACCGCGACGACGAGGCGCACTACGCGGTGGCCGCGCGCGCCTATGCGCTGGTGGCGGACACGGACCTCAACCTCGTCTACGCCTTCACCCACCTCTACAACGACGCCTTCGCGCACAAGCACCGCCTCGGCGCTTCCGTCTCGCACGTCTTCGGCGGGCTGGAGGTCCACGGCGAGGCGCTGCTCCAGACGGGCTCCACGCGGCTGGAGTTGGAGCCCGCGTGTACCGGCAACGCGGACGCGCTGGCGGACTGCGTGGCGCGGAACGTGGCGCTGGCCTCGCGCCCGCGCCTGCATGACGGACGGCTGCGGCCGCAGGTGCTCCTGGGAGCGCGGTACCTCTTCGAGGACAGCGCGATGCTGTCAGCGGAGTACGCGTTCCATGCGGACGGGTTGGACTCAACGGGCTTCGCCCGCTACGTGGAGACGCTGGCTGCCGCGGGAGAGCTGGCACGGGCCAATCCGGCGCTGGCCGGGAGCATCGCGGGCGTGCTGGGCGGCGCGGGCGCGTCCTCGGACCCGGGGACGCCGCAGCGCTACAGCTTCGACCCGCTGCGCCGGCACTATCTCTTCGTCAGCTACAGCAAGCCGCAGATTCACGACGACTTCACGGCGGGCGCATCGCTGGTGCTGAGCCTGGGGGACTTCTCCGGGCAGCTCAGCCCGTCCCTGAGCTGGTCGGCCCGCGACTGGCTGACGCTCACTGCCGCCGCCTACATCCCACTGCCCGTGCTGAACGGCGTGGAGGTGGGCAGCAGGACCTACGGAGAGCTGGCGCTCTCCTCCACCGACTGGCGCGCGCTGATGAGCGCTCGCGCCTTCTTCTAACGAATCGAAAGGAACACCATGGCCATCGTCGAGATGCGGGACATCCACAAGAGCTACCAGTTGGGGAAGACCACCGTGGAGGCGCTCCGGGGCGTGGACCTGGACGTGGAGGAGGGCGAGTTCACCGTGGTGATGGGGCCGTCGGGCTCGGGCAAGACGACGCTGCTCAACATCATCGGCTGCCTGGACCGGGCCACGCACGGCTCCTACAAGCTGGAGGGACGCGAGATTGGCGACCGCGACTTCAACGAGCTCGCCGAGCTGCGCAACCGGAAGATTGGCTTCATCTTCCAGGCGTTCAACCTCATCCCCGTGCTGAACGTGCTGGAGAACATCGAGTTCCCCTGCCTCATCCGCGACGAGCCGCGCTCCACCCTGCGTGCCCGGGCCCTGAGCATCGCGAAGGACGTGGGGCTGTCCCACGTGCTGAAGCACCGCCCCGACGAGCTGTCCGGCGGCCAGCGGCAGCGCGTGGCCATTGCCCGCGCCCTGGTGACGCAGCCGCAAATCGTCCTCGCGGACGAGCCGACGGCGAACCTGGACTCCGTGACGAGCGAGCAGATTCTGGACCTGATGGAGGAGCTCAACCGCACGCACCACGTCACGTTCCTCTTCTCCACGCACGACCCGCGCGTCATGCGGCGGGCCCGGCGCGTGGTGCGGCTGGCGGATGGCTTCCGGATGGACGACGCCGTGGCACAGCCTCACACGCTGGAGCTGGCCGCCGCCGTGCGGTGAGGAGCCGCGCCCGGAGTCCGCGGGCCAGGCCGCTTGCCCGGCCAGGTCCGGCCCTCTACGGTGCTCCGACGGAGAGCGTGCAACTTGGATACGGAGCGCTTCAGGTTCATCGGCGGATGCGTGGTGGGTGCCGGGGACGGGCCGCTCCTCGTCGCGGCGGAGGACCTTCACCTGGCGGCCGCCGGCAAGCCCCAGAGCGTGTTCAGCCTGTACCTCGACGGGCAGTGGCACCCGCTCGAGACGAGGCTGGACTGGACGACCTTCAGCATGACGGCCGCGCGCACTCCGGGCGAGTCCACCTGGAGCGTCCTGGCGCTGGGCGAGGGCGGCCCGGTGTGCGAACTGCGCCCGTCGGCGGAAGGGTCGACGGCGTCGGTGTCGAGCATCCCCGGGCACATCGGGATGACCCACCTCGCCACCATCGACAACGTCATCTACGCGTGCGGCCTGGGCCGGGAAGTCCTGCGCCGGGAAGTGGATGGACGGTGGACCGACCTGAGCGCCCCCGCGCCGGGTGTCGATGACGGCGTCGTGCACTTCACCGGCCTCGCGGGCCGCTCAGCGAACGAAATCTACGCGGTGGGCTGGAAGGGCGAAATCTGGGTCCGCACCGGCGAGGGCTGGAGCCGTGAGGACTCGCCGACCCGGGCGCAGCTGGGCGCCGTCACCCTCACCGAGGAGGGGCTCGTCTACATCGTCGGCCAGGAGGGAACGCTGGTCCGGGGACGGAGGGGCCGGTGGGAGGCGCTCGACACGGGCCTGCACGAGGACCTCCGGGACGTGTGCGTGCACGCGGGTGAGGTCTTCGTCAGCACGGACTCCCGCGTGTTCAAGCTGACGGGCGAGGGCGTCCTCTCCGCCCTGGCGGATGACAGCGACGAGCAGGTGGAGGACACCTCCTGCCGCATGCTCCTCTCCGCCGCAAACCTGGGGCTGTGTTCCATCAAGAGCGGAGGTGTGTTCCTCTTGAAGGACGACGGCACCTGGGACCGCCTCGGCTGAAACGGGCGGGCGCGGTCTCCCTGCCGTCCGTGCCCGAAGTGCCTCAGGAGAACCCACCATGCTGAAGCTCGTGTCCCGTCAGGCGCTCCTCGTCGTGGTCAGTGCCTCGCTGTATGCGTGCGGCGCGCCGTCGCTGGAGGAAGGCACTGCTCCCGAGTACGGCAGCAGCGTGCAGTCGCTCACGTCCTCTCTGACGTTCACCCGCAACATCAGCACGGGCGACACCGTGTTCACGAACACCGTCAGCAGCGGCCCCGCGCCCTACACCTACTACTGGCAGACCACGGAGACGCAGTCCTGGAACGGCAATGTCTACGTGAGCGGCTGGTACCAGGGCAGCAGCCCCGAGCACTTCTACTGCCCGCGCGCCCCCGTCCGCGGCGAGGAGTACCTCTGGTCGCTCAAGGTGGAGGCCTACGCGGTGGATGCGAACGGCGTGGCCTCGCCCGTGGTGTACAAGACGCTTCCATGCAGCATCCCCTGGTAGTGAAGGAAGGCGCCCACGCCTTCGCATGCGTGGGCGCCCCGCCGTCACGGCTCAGCGGAAGAGGCAGTACGTGTCGAGGCGGTAGAAGTCGGACGGGACGAACGGATTCCACGTCTGCCGCACGAAGTAGAGCTGGCGCAAGTCCCGGCTCACCAGGGGGTGGAACTCGTCCTTCTCCGTGTTCACCGCCGGGCCCAGGTTGATGGCCTGCGACCACGTGCCGCCGCGGTTGTAGCTCACGTAGAGGTCACCCAACCCGTACCCATCCGGACGGTTGAGCGTGGCGAAGACCATCAGCCGCCCATCCGGAGACACCCACGGGTTGTACTCCCAGGTGTCCGGGCTGTTCACGCCAGGGCCCAGGTTCTCCGCCGGTGCGTAGCCCGTCCGCGTGCGCACCGAGCGGTAGATTTCGAAGTCCGAGTCGAACGTGCCGCTCGCGAAGTACAGCGTCCCGTCGTTCGTCACGCTCGCGTACAATTCCTGCCGCACGGAGTTGACGTTGGGCCCGAGGTGCTCGGCCGGCCCCCATCCGTTGCCGACACGGCGTACGACGTAGAGGTCGGTGTCGTCGCGCAGCACGCCATCCACCGGGCGGATGGACGAGAAGTAGAGCGACCGGCCATCCGGGGAGATGAACGGGTCCGAGTCCTGGTACGTGCCCGAGAACGGCGCCACCTCACCAGGAGTCCAGTGCCCATTCACCAGACGCGTCACGTAGAGGGTCTGGTACGGCGGCGCCTCGTGGTCGACGTGGTAGTACGCCGTCCGCCCGTCCGCGGAGATGGAGAGCCGGTACTCCGAGCGCTCCGGCAGGGAAATCTCTCCGGGCGCGAAGAGGCTGCCTCCCGGCTCGCAGGCCGCGGGCCCCAGCGGCTGGGTTGCTTCGCCCGTCTCCCACGCCTCATCCGGAACAATGGGCTCGGGGGGATTGCACGCCACGGTGGCCGACGACATGGCGAGGATGAGGGACATGGACCACTGCTTGAGCGACGGATGTATGCGAGGCCTCCTGGGTTGTCAGGAGACAGTCGCCCCGCGCCGCTCAGGGGTCGACGCGGATGTGACGAACGGTGGAGGTCCGGGGACGAACGGTGGAGCCGCGCCTGCGGCCCCGCCTCACGAGGGCAAATCAAGCGCCTGTTGCAGCCGCGCCCGGTAGCTCCGGCCGGTGGTCAGCTTCGTGCCGTCGCGCAGCAGCAGCACGTACTCCCCCGGTGGCAGCGGCTCCACCTCGTCGATGCGGTCCAGCCGCACGATGAGCGAGCGGTGGACCCGCATGAACTTCGCGGGGTCCAGCTTCTCCTCCAGCGCGCTCATCGTCTCCCGGGCCAGGTACGACTGCTTCCCCAGGTGCACGGAGACGTAGTTCCCCTCCGCCTCCAGGTAGTCGATGTCCTCGACGCGCAGGAAGCGCATGCGCCAACCCACCTTGGTGATGAGCCGCGTCGCATAGCGCTCTTGCGCCGGGGGCCGGGGAAGCGAGAGCGACTCGAGCCGCTCCAGCAGGTCCGTGGCCGGGGAACGCCGCCGCTCCCGCGCCCGGGCGAGGCTCATGCGGAAGCGCTCCTGGTCGAACGGCTTGAGCAGATAGTCGAGCGCGTTGGCCTCGAACGCCTGCACCGCGAAGTCGCGGTGGGCCGTGACGAAGACGACGGTGGGCAGCTTCTCGGGCGCCACCGCGCGGAGGACGCCGAAGCCGTCGGGCGCGGGCATCTGCACGTCCAGGAAGACCAGGTCCGGACGCGCCGTCTCGATGGATGCAATGGCCTCGCGGCCGTCCCGGCACTCTCCAATGACTTCCATGTCGGCCTCCTCGGACAGGAGGTCCTTGAGGCGCTCTCGGGCGAGCGGCTCGTCATCGACAATCAACACCCGGGTGCGCGGAGTCATGTGGACGGCACCGTGCGGAAGGGAATGGCAAGCATCACCGAGGCGCCCCCGCCAGCCGCGTCCCGCAGCTCCAGCCGGTGGTCCGTGCCGTAGAGCTGCTGCAGGCGCTCGCGGGTAATCCACAGCCCCTTTCCACTGCTCGCGTGCGCGGGAGCAGGAGCGGCGTTCAGGCCCACACCATCATCCCGCACCTCCAACAGGAGCGCGGGGCCCTCGCGGCGCGCGGCCACCGTCACCGTCCCCGGCGCGGAGCGCGGGGCGATGCCGTGCTGGATGGCGTTCTCCACGAGGGGCTGGAGGACGAGGTGGGGGACGTGCGCACCGAGCGTCTCCGGCGCGATGTCCTGCGTCACCGTCAGCCGGTCGGCGAAGCGCACCCCCTGGATGTCCAGGTAGAGCTGCAGGGTGCGCAGCTCGTCCTGGAGGGTGACCTCCTCCCGGGTGGCCGCATCGAGCGTTCCACGCAGCAGCGCGCTCAGCCGCGCAATCATCCGCTCACTGCCGCGCGGGTCGCGGTGCACCAGGGCGGAGATGGAATTGAGCGCGTTGAAGAGGAAGTGCGGATGGAGCTGAGCCTTCAGGACATGCAGCTGCGCGCGGGCGAGCTGGGTGTCCCGCAGCCGGACCTGGTCGGCGTAGTAGACGGCGTGCGCCACCCCGAGAATCGTGAGGTAGATGAACGGGTTGTAGAGCAGCGCGTGCGCGAGCACGTCGAGGAAGGCGGGAGGCTGGCTGTACCAGCCGACCCACGGCTCCGTCAGGAAGATGACCGTCGCGCGGAACAGCGACACCGCGAGCGCCCCGGCCACATGTAACGCGACGCGTGAAGTCAGATGCCGCCGCTCCAGCGGGAAGCGCAGCCCGAACCACAGGATGGCAATCGTAATGGGCGTCCACAGGACGTTGGAGCTTCCCCAGGTGAGCAGCGCGTGCTCCCAGGTGGCACCTCCCACATCGTGCGCTTCGCTCGCGGCCGCCAGACCCGAGAGGGCCCACCAGGCCAAGGAGGCCAACCACCACCGCCAGTTGATACTGCGTGTCATGTGCAAAGTGTATGCGGTATTGACGCTTCACTGTTGGCTATCGCCCATTTACAGCGACCGCCGCACGGGCGTTTGATTCCCCACAGCACCCTATCCTCGCGCCCATACACGAGTACGGGGGCCGACACCTCAGGGGGAATTATGCAATCCCGTTGCGTTAATCATTGTCGAGACGTCTGTAGTTCGGTTCTCGCAGGGCTGTTGCTTTCAGTGCTCGTGGTAGGAACCTCCGCGTCAGCGGCGCCGTTCGCCCTCTTCGAGAGCGGTCAGGTCCGGCCCCTCGCACTCTCTCCCAACGGGAAGCTGCTCTTCGCCGCCAACACGCCGGACAACCGCCTGGAAATCTTCCGGGTGGAGAACAGCGGCCTCGTCCACAAGGGCTCGGTGCCCGTGGGCCTGGAGCCCGTCGCCGTCGCGGCGCGGAGCAACGACGAGGTCTGGGTCGTCAATCACCTGTCCGACAGCGTCAGCGTCGTGCGCCTCGACGCGAATGGGAGCGACGGCACGGTGACGCGGACGCTGCTCGTGGGTGACGAGCCCCGCGACATCGTCTTCGCCGGCCCGGGCCGCAAGCGCGCCTTCATCACCGCCGCGCACCGGGGACAGAATGCCCCGTTCGACCCGAAGCTCACCACGCCGGGCATCGGCCGCGCGGACGTCTGGGTGTTCGACTCGGAGAACCTGGGCAGCACGCTGGGCGGCAACCCGCTCACCATCATCTCCCTCTTCAGTGACACACCCCGCGCGCTCGCGGTGACGCCGGATGGCTCGCGCGTCTACGCGGCGGCGTTCCACTCCGGCAACCGCACCACCGTGATCGCCGAGCGCATCATCCCCGACGGCGGCGAGGCCGCGGGCGGCGACCCTGGCCCCAACACCAACTTCCAGGGCGTGACCGCACCCGAGGTCGCCATGATTCTCAAGTACAACGGCCAGGACTGGCTGGACGTGGTGGGGCGCCCGTGGACGGACCAGGTGCGCTTCTCGCTGCCGGACAAGGACGTGTTCGCCATCTCCGCCACCGCCAACCCGCCCGTGCAGCTCCCGGGCTCCGCGGGCTTCTACTCCGGCGTGGGCACCGTCCTGTTCAACATGGCCGTCAACCCGGTGAGCGGGAAGGTCTACGTCAGCAACACCGAGGCGCGGAACGACTTGCGCTTCGAGGGCCCCGGCACCTTCGCCGGCACCAGCCTCCGCGGGCACCTGCACGAGAGCCGCATCACCGTGCTGGGCGCGGGCGGCGTCACGCCCCGGCACCTCAACAAGCACATCAACTACGGCGTCTGCTGCGCGCCCGCGCCCAACGCGGAGAGCGAGAAGAGCCTCGCGCAGCCGATGGGCATGGCGGTGACGTCCAACGGCGCCACGCTGTACGTCGCGGCGTTCGGCTCCTCCAAGCTGGGCGTGTACTCCACCGCCGCGCTGGAGTCGGACACCTTCGTGCCCAACACGGCCAACCAGATTCCGCTCACCGGCGGCGGCCCCACGGGCATGGTGCTGGACGAGGCGCGCGGGCGTCTCTACGTGCTGACGCGCTTCGACAACGCCATCTCCGTGGTCAACACCGCGACGAAGCAGGAGGTGGCCCACCTGCCCATGTTCAACCCGGAGCCGGCGAGCGTGGTGGAGGGCCGCCCGTTCCTCTACGACGCGCGGCGCAGCTCCAGCCACGGCGACTCGTCCTGCGGGAGCTGCCACATCTTCGGCGACTTCGACAGCCTGGCCTGGGATTTGGGCAACCCGGACGGCACCGTGAAGCTCAACCCGAGCCCCATCGTCCCGGTGCTGCCCGAGTTCGGTGATGACCCGACGCTGGGGCAGGACACGTCCTTCCACCCGCTGAAGGGCCCCATGGTGACGCAGAGCCTGCGCGGCATGGCCAACCACGGCCCCATGCACTGGCGTGGAGACCGGAACGGCGGCGACGCCGCGCCCAGCTCGCAGCCGGCCAGCGGCTCCTTCGACGAGGACGCGGCCTTCAAGCGGTTCAACCCGGCGTTCATGGACCTGCTCGGGCGCAGCTCGCAGCTCACCCCGCAGGAGATGCAGAAGTTCACCACCTTCATCCTCCAGGTGATGTACCCGCCCAACCCCATCCGCAAGCTGGACAACTCGCTGACGCCGGCGCAGCAGGCGGGCCGCGACTTCTTCGTCAACGTCACCACCGACTTCCAGGGGCCGTGCCAGTCCTGCCACACCGTGGACGTGACGGCCAACCCGGGCGAGGGCCCCTTCAAGGGCTTCTTCGGAGCGGACGGCCGCTCCGGCTTCGACGCCGGCAGGCAGTTCCCCAAGGTGCCGCACCTGCGCAACCAGTACCAGAAGATTGGCATGTTCGGCGTGGCGTTCACCTCGGGCAGCACGGTGCCGGGGGATGCCTTCCTCGGCGACCAGGTGCGCGGCTTCGGCTTCAACAGCGACGGCACCATTCCCACGCTGTTCCGCTTCGGGAGCGACTTCGACCTGGCCCTGACCAACCCCGTCGGCATTCCGCACACGCCGGAGGGCTTCACGGCGAAGAAGAACATGGAGCAGTACATGCTCGTCTTCGAGAGCAACCTGGCGCCCATCGTCGGGCAGCAGGTGACGCTCACCTCGGGCAACGTGTCCGTGACGAGCCCGCGCATCGACCTGATGCGGCAGCGCGCGGACGCCAGCGAGTGTGAGCTGGTGGCGAAGGGACGGGTCGCCGGGCAGGACATGGGCTTCCTCTATGTCGGGAGCGGGAAGTTCAAGGGCAACCGGCAGGCGTGGCCGCTCGTCTCCGACTCGGACCTGCGGCTGGGCGTCGTCCTGGGCAACGGGGCGCTGACGTATACCTGCGTGCCCCCGGGCTCGGGCGCGCGCATCGGTCTGGACCGGGACCTCGACGGGTCCCTGGACGGAGACGAGCAGGCCGCGGGCACCGACGCGGCGAACCCCCTCAGTCACCCCTGAGGTGGACGGGCCACGGCTCGCGTGCTTCACCCGGCCGTGGCGCTGCCGTGCAACGGAATCGGTAGCATCTTCCCGCCGGGCCCGGACTCTCCCGGGCCCGGCAATGACAAGGAGGGACCTCATGGCAGCGACCCGCCCCACCGTCGTCTTCGTCCACGGACTCTGGATGCATGCCGACAGCTGGAAGCCCTGGATGGAGCTGTTCCGTGCGGTCGGCTACGAGCCCCTGAACCCGGGGTGGCCCGGGGAGCCAGGTACCGCGGCCGAGGCACGCGCGCATCCCGAGCGGGTCGCCAACCGGGGCATCGCCGAGGTGACGGAGCACTACGCACAGGTCATCCGCTCGCTCGGCACGAAGCCGATTGTGATTGGCCACTCCTTCGGCGGCCTGATTGTCCAGAAGCTGCTCGGGATGGGGCTTGCCGCGGGGAGCGTGGCCATCGACCCGGCGCAGATGCGGGGCGTGCTCCCGCTGCCCCTCGTCCAGCTCCGCAACGCGCTGCCGGTGCTCGGCAACCCGCTCAACTACAAGCGCGCCGTGGCCCTGACACCCGACCAGTTCCACCGGGGCTTCGCGAGCACCGTCTCCCGGGAGGAGTCCGATGCGCTGCACGCGAAGCACATGATTCCGTCGCCCGCCCGCCCGCTGTTTGAGGCAGCGCTGGCCAACCTGAACCCCGGGACCGCGGCCCGGGTGGACGTCAACAACCCGAGCCGTGGCCCGCTGCTCATCATCGGCGGCGGGAGGGACGACACCGTCCCGGAGGTCATCAGCCGCGCGGCGCACAAGCTGTATCGCAATGCGCCCACCGTGAATGACTACAAGGTGTTCCCTGACAGGGGGCACTCGCTGGTCATCGACCACGGATGGAAGGAGGTCGCGGAGACGGCGCTCGAGTGGCTGTCCAACCACGGGCTGTCACCCTCGGCGATGGGGGATGCGGCGTTCATGGGGACGAAGCCGGCCCCCACGACGGAGCCCCGGGCGCATTAGCATGCAGTCAGCCATCACCCGATGGCCCATCTCGACTGGATGCAATGACGTGAAGAGAAACGACTCGAGGGTCATGGCCGGAGCCATGACCCTGCTCTGCCTTCTCCAGCCCGGCCTCTCCCTCGCGGAATCGCTCTGCTCCCAACCGGAGCCGCCTCCGACGTGTGACCTCCTTCCAGACCCGGAGCCCGGCACGACAGACCCGGCGCGAGGCCCACGCTGGATGCACGAGGGCAAGCCATTCTTTGTCATCGGCCTGTACGACTACCCCAAATACGCCAGTCCTGGCGCCCCCGAGAATCCCAATCAGGAGCGCTCGGACAAGGCCCTGGCGGAGTTCGCGTGGTCGGGCATCAACACCGTGAAGACAGACCTCCAGTCGCTCACGGGTTCGGACCTCGACCGCATGGGGCTCCACGGCGTGCACGCCCTCGCCGAGGCCTGGAACTGGAAGCTCACCGACGAGCCGGGCCACGAGCTGCACTGGGTGCGCGAAACGTCCCAGCATGTCGTGGGCAGCGCGCTGGACCTGAAGATTCAAGAGGTCAAGGGGAAGCAAGCCCTCCTCGCGTACGACACCCACGATGAGATGGGATGGAACAAGGAGGGGCCCGGGCAGATTGCGCGGTTGCCGGACGGCAGCATCGACTGGCCGAAGACGAATCGTCAGCGCGCGCGCGTCCCCAGCCTCGAGCAGGCGGTGAGCTTCCGCGCCTTCGTCAACTCGCGCGACCCGGCCCATCACGTCGTCGCCACGGAGGCCGCCGCCAGCGGTCCGACCGGCCGACCCGACTTCACCCGGGCGCGGTACCGCGCGTGGCAGGCCTCGGCGAATGCCTGGTCCCAGGACACCTACCCCCTCTACTTCGTCCGTGACGAGGATGACCTGACGCCGCCCTTTCCCACCGTGGACCTCAACGCCGTGGGCACCACCGTCGACGCCATGAAGTTCATCTACGACGACGATGACCAGGCGCCCCACACTCCCACGGGCCCCATCTTCATGGTGCTGCAGGGGCAGGGCTACAACGAGTGCTGCTACACATGGGGGGTGGGGTTCGACGACCGGCGCGGTCGCCGTCCGGAGTACGCGGAGCAGCGCTTCATGGCCTTCAGCTCCGTCATCCACGGGGCTCGCGGCGTCACCTGGTGGGGGACGGAGGACATCGAGCTGTCCTCGACGGCCTGGCATGACATCAAGCGGGTGGCCAGCCAGCTGCGCTACCTGGAGCCGGCGCTGAGCTCGACCGACCAGCAAGGCAACTTCACGCTGCCGTCCGGCCTCGAGGGCCTGCACCGGCGCGTCGGTCCGCGCAACTACTTCATCGTCGCCAACCGGACCGCGCAGCCCGTCTCCGGGCTCATCCATCCCAGCACCTGGCGCGCGTCCCTGGGCGTGCGCGTCCTGTTCGAGGGGCCGAGGACACTCGCCTATAGCTCCACGCAAGGCGGGTGGACGGATGCCTTCGCGCCCTGGGAGGTCCACGTCTACACGGACTCGCCGCTGTCCCATCAGAAGGACGACTTCGATGGTGACGGCATCTCGGACCCCTCCTGGTACTGGACCTCGCCCGCGCCGCCGGAGCCGGGCCTGTTCACGGTCCAGGCCAGCTCCATGCCGAGGCTGATGCGCTTTCCAGCGGGGGAGCTCGATGATGTCCCCCTGACGGGAGACTACGACGGTGACGGCTTCACCGACTTCGCGCTGCACAAGGCGCGCTCCAGCAGCATGAACTGGGGCGGCTGGTTCTCCGTCTGGTTGAGCAACCTCCAGGAATGGCGCTGGTTCACGCTCGGGCAGCCAGGAGACGTGCCGGTCGCCGCGGACTACGACGGTGACGGCACCACCGACTTCGCCGTCTACCACCGGTACACCAGCGCCGTGTACGACAGCCGCGTGGGAGGGCTCGTCTACGGAGAGTTCCAGTGGAAGTCGAGCCTCCACGGAGACCTGCGGACCTTCCCCGTGGGCGAGCCCGACGACAGTCCCGTGGTGGGGGACTTCGACGGGGACGGCAAGGACGACTTCGCGCTGTACAAGCGCCGCACGAGCTCCATCAACTGGGGCGGGTGGTTCACCGTCTGGCGCAGCGCGAGCCAGGCCTGGCAGTGGGTGACGATGGGACAGGAGGGGGACCTGCCTGTCATTGGCGACTACGACGGGGATGGCCTCAGCGACTTCGGTGTCTACACCCCGCGCTGGCCGGCGAATGACGGCGGTGGCTACTACACCCTCCGCCGCAGCTCGAATGGGACTTCGTACTCCGTCGCCATCGGCGAGCCCGACGACGTCCCCGTCACAGGTGACTATGACGGTGACGGACTCACGGATGTCGCCGTCTACAAGCGCCGGGCCAGCAACATGAACTGGGGTGGCTGGTACACCATCCGCTACTCCGCGTCTGGCGTTGAAGGCTGGCCTGACCGACCCGGCGTCCGGCCGGGGGAGCTGCCGGCCGGACACGCCTGGCAGCAGTAACCCGCGTCCACGTTCCACCCGGCCCGGCCTCGCTCCTCGAGGCCGGGCTGTCCTGGCGCGGTGCTCAGGCCCCGCGGCGGCGCAGGGCCAGGACGGCGCCCGCGAGCGCCACCACCAGCCACATCGCCAGGGCCCCCGGGCCCGTCGCGTTGCAGCCGCCGCCGCCCACGTCACCGTCGGTCGACGTGCCCGCATCCGGCCGCTGCGTCCCCGCGTCCGGCTCCTGCGTGCCCGCGTCCGGCGTGCCCGCGTCCGGCTCCTTCGTCAGCGTGCTCTCGTCGAAGTACGCGCCGCACGCCGGGTCCGCCGTCGCCTCCGCGCGCTGCGCCAGGGCCAGCGCGTAGGCGCCCGCGCCGAAGCCCACCATGGGGACGTTGAACTTGTACGTGCCGTTGCTCTCGTCGTACGTCTCCGCCACCGCGAGGTAGTTCTTCAGCGACTGGTCCTTCACCCAGTTCAGCACCCGGTCCGCCCGCGCCGTGTCTCCGGCCAGGCGCTTCGCCGTCGCGCCGCGCAGGCTGACGATGACCCACTCCGCGCTGTCGTACTCGCTGCCCCACGGGCTCACGTCCGCGCCGCCCGAGTGGTCATACCGGTCGTCGTTGCGCTGCCAGCCCGCGCCCGCCGGTGACGACAGGCGCAGGTCCAACCCGCGCATCGTGGCCGTCGCAATCTTCCCCTTCGGGTCGAACAGGCCGAAGGCGAACGCGTCGAACACCGCCGAGTCCCAGTAGCCCCGGCCCGTCTTCAACTCCTCCAGGTTCGAGCCCAGCGCGAAGTTGGCGTCCGTCAGCTTCTCCGCCAGCGCGCGGCGGATGCCATTGCCCGCGTTGCGGTAGCGCAGCGCCCGGTCCGCGTCGCCCTTGCGCTCGGCCAGCACCGCCGCGTCACACAGGCCGCGCGCCGCCGTCAGGCTGGTGTACGCCCACGCACGCTGCCGCCCGTTCCAGTGCGTCTCCCAGATGGACGAGTCCGGACGGATGAGCCCCGTGTCCGGGTCGATGAGCGCCACCAGCGCGTCCGCCACCTTCGTCGACACCGTGGCCCAGTACTCGTCCACCAGCGACGCGTCTCCCGTCACCTGCTCGTAGTGCCGCAGCGACCAGAGGAAGAGGCCGAAGCCGTCGAACTCCAGGTTGGGGCCGGACTCGTTGAAGTCCGTCTCCTCCACACCGAAGCCGTGGTAGCGCGTGAGGGTGATGATGTACGGCGGCATGTTGTACGACTGCAGTTCGCGCCAGTCGCGGAACCGGCCGCTGTCCGCGTTGAGGTAGTACGCCAGCGCGTCGCGCGCGTCGCTCCGCATCCCCAGCGTGGCCATGGCCGCCGCCGCATACGCCCCGTCGCGAATCCACGCGTACGTCCACTGCCCCGGCGGAAGGCTGGCCAGCACCGCTCCCTTGCCCGCGTGCCGCACCGTGCCCGGCAGCGTCACCGGCGAGCCATTGGCCGCCTTGAAGCGCGTGAGCCGCGCCTCACCGTCCTTCGTCAGCCACTCGCGCAGGAAGGCGTCGCTCTCGCGCACCTGCGCCATGTGCAGCACCACCGCCGACTGGCGCACCAGCGACTCCTCGTCCGTCGCCACGCCCGCGGGCACCTTCACCGTGTCGCGCTGGAAGGTCTCCCACCGCGCCAGTTCCGCCTCCACCAGCGTCTTCGCGTCGGTGGCGCCCGCGAAGTCCGCAAGCCACTGCCGCGCCACGGCCCCGGCCTCCGGATTCGCGTGGTGCGCGAAGGCCACGCCCGCCCACTTCTCCGCCCCGGCGGCGATGTCCCCGAGGTTGAACTGGTACGCCGTGGCCCAACCGGTGCCCGCGGACGGCTGCGCCGTGAAGTCCTGCAGGTCCTGCGAGCCGCCGCCGTTCACCACGTTGAAGCCGTTCTGCGAGCCCGTGGCGCTCGACAGCCATGCCGCCTTCTTCGCCACCGCGCCCAGCGGCCGCGCCGCCAGCGCGCCCGCGAAGCCCTTCTCCGAGAAGACGTCGCCGGTGAGCTCCACCGTCTCGCCATTCTCGTCCGTCTCCGCCATGACGCCCGGCCGGCCGAAGCCCAGGTGGAAGTTGTGGAGCGAGAAGGCGCTCACCCCCGTCACCGCCGCCGTGCCCGTGTTGCGCACGCGCAGCGCCATGACGAAGGACGCGTGCGGCACCGACTGGGGCGCGAACACGTACGTCGTCACCTCCAGCGTGCCCACCTTCTGCACCAGCGTGGCCACGCCCGTGCCCGCCGTCTTCCCCGGCGCCCACGGCGCGTAGCCGCTGGCCTCCAGGTTGGCGTCCTGCGTGCTCAGCCAGCGCTGCGTGCCGCCCGAGCGCAGGCCGAAGAACGCGTCGAAGAGCAAATCCCGCGAGTGCACCACCTTCGGCTGGCCCCGCTCGAAGACGTCCGCGCCCACCGCGTCGATGATGGGCTCCTCGGTGGCGAAGAGGTGCTCGCGGAAGTGCGTCACCTTCTTCTGCTCCAGGTCCAGCATGACGGCGCCGTGGCCGTTGGACGACGGCAGGCGCAGGAAGGTGCGCTGGATGGCGACCTCGGCACGGGCGCCCGGCGCCACGGCACAGAAAAGGGTGAGGAGAAGGGGTACCGCGCGGCGGTACGGGCTGGGGACAGGTGCCATGGCGCGGATTCTGGAGTGCTTCCGGCCCCGGGGCCAACGGCTACCCGGGGCCCGGACCCCCACGCGGGGTGACACCGACCCCACGCACTTTTTCGCCCTCACCCCGCAACCGTGGCCGGGGATTTGTGTTCAAGGTCCTTAATTGCTGGATTATCCGGTATTTTGTGAGAAGTCGGTCGCGCTGGCGGTACGGGGTGGGCGTGTGACCGGTGGTGTCCCAGGGAGCGTCTCATGCGTTTCGTGCGTCAGGTCCTCGCGGCCCTGCTGACGTGCATCGTGGTGGCTGACCGCGTCCATCCCCGTGGGCGCCAACGGCGAGCACCCCAACGCGCCCGTGTCCGTGGATGGCTTCACCCACGTGACGATGATCGGAAGTGGCCAGTTTCAGTCAGACCGGGTCCCAGAGACGGTGTCGGCTTCGCTTCCGCAGACCCTGGGACGCACGGGCAGCGAACTGACGTACACGGTGGTGCCCAAGAGGTCCGAGGTCCGCATCGGCATCGACCGCGATCTGGACGGCGCGCTGGACCGGGACGAGCTCGACCAGGGCACCCGGCCGGACGACCCGACCAGCAAACAACCACAGGATTCGTGCGGGCCGTTCGCACCATGGCGACCCGCACCCGGTAGCTCGAGGCACAGTGCCTCGAGCTACCGGCATTTTCAGGCGCCCCTCCGTCGCGAGTCAGGACAACCCTCCGGGACTCCTCGGATTTGTTTCACGGCGCAATGCGTAGAACCTGAATCACTGTTCAGGCGAGAGCGGTGCTCGTGGCGCCCATACGCAATGCGTTGTCGTCGGAAATTGCCAAGAAATGAGACTTACTCCGTTCTTACTTCTGCGCGGCGTCCGTCCACACCACCGCCGCGGCCGGAGGGGAACGCATGATCTCGCTCGCCTGGCCCATGGGCCTGTTCTCGAAGAGGGTCGCGACCTGGCTGCGCATCCTGATGACCCAGGTGCTCTACATCGCTCCCCTCTTCTGGTTCATGGAGCTGGCGCAGAACATGGCGTGGCGGCAGGTGAACGGGGACTGGGGCTGGGTGTTTCCCGAGTCGCCCTACCACTGGTTCTCCTTCGGGAGCCTCATCCTCTGGGCCGGCTGCGTGGCCATGCTGTGGAGCCTGCACTTCTTCTGGTTCTACCCGCGCCGCGTGAAGGTGTGGACGCGCATCGCCATCGCCACGGTCTTCACCTTTGCCGGTGAGTGGTTCGGCGGGTACATGGCGGCCAACGTCTTCGGCCACCCGCTCCAGGTGTGGCCTGGCTCGCCGCTCGTCTACGTGCACTGGTGCGCCATGTTCTTCTGGATGAGCAACTGCATCATCTACCACCTGGTCACCGTCGACGTGGTGGACCTCACCCCCGCCTACGACGCGCCTCCCGACGAGGAGGCCCCCGCCGCGCAGACGGCCTGAGCCTTCCGACACGCCGCAGTCCCATGGGCCGCTCCCGGACCTGCACCACGGTCCGCGGGCGGCCCGTGACGTTTCCCAGGGCCCGTTGACCGCTCTCCGGTGCGCCCCTATTTTAAACCGGATGGTTCAACGTCATGAAGAGCGGCTCGACGCCGTGTTCCATGCGCTCGCGGACCCGACGCGGCGGGGGATGCTGCACAGCCTGACCGGCGGTGAACGCAGCATCGGCGAGCTGGCCGCGCCGTTCCGCATGTCCTTCGCGGGGGCCTCCAAGCACGTGAAGGTGCTGGAGCGCGCCGGGCTGGTGCACCGGACGGTGGAGGGACGCACGCACCGCTGCCGGCTCGCGCCCCAGCCCCTGGCGGGTGCGCTCGACTGGCTGCGCTTCTACGAGCGGTTCTGGACGGACAGCCTGGATGCGCTGGAGCGGGAGCTGCGCAAGCCCGCCGCCCCTCGCAAGCGCGGAGCCGCCCATGAGTGAGCACGGCGTCGTCGTCACGGACCTGATTCGCTTCGAGCGCGTGCTGCCCGGCCCGTTGGAGCGCGTCTGGGAATACCTCACGGTGCCGGAGCTGCGCGGGAAGTGGCTGGCCTCCGGGCCCATGGAGCTGCACGTCGGCGGGCGGGTGGAGCTGCACTTCCTCCAGTCCTCGCTGTCGTCGCACTTCGAGCCGACGCCCGCGCGCTTCAAGCAGTTCGAGAACGGGTGCAGCCTCGAAGGCCGCGTCACCCGCTGCGAGCCGCCGCGCCTCCTGAGCTACACGTGGGGCGGGGATGGAGAAGTGTCCTTCGAGCTGACCCCACGGGGTGAGGACGTGCGGCTCGTGCTGATACACCGGCGGCTGGAGCCGAGGCACCTCGTGGGTGTCGCCAGCGGCTGGCACACCCACCTGGACATCCTGGGGGCCAGGCTACGGGGCGCGGAGCCCGCGGGCTTCTGGTCCACGCACGCGCGGATGGAGGCGGAGTACACCGCGCGGCTCGCGGAGGGCTGAGTCAGGAGCGCTTCTCGCTCGCGGCGGGCTCCGATGCATGCTCTGGCGCGGGGGCGGGCGGGCTCGCCGTCTGCGCGGCCTGCTGCAACAGCGTGGCGGCCTGGGCCGATGGCTGAGGGGGCACCACCGCCGCCGCGGGCTGCGCGGCCGGCTGGGGCTCCGGGGCACTTCGACGGGCCTGCTGCTGGCCGAAGATGTAGCCACCCACCGTGCCCAGCAGCGTGCCGAGCACCGCGCGGTCAATCTTCTCTCCCGTGCCGAGGATGATGATGGTCAGCAGCAGGAAGGCCATGCCAATCATCTCGACGAGGATGCGCTGGTTGAAGATGGTCTGCTGCACCTCGGGCTTGAACAGGAGCGTGGCGAGGTAGAGCAGCAGCAGCACGACGACCATGATGATGATGGCCCAGGTGAGCCGCCCATCCGTCTCGAACCTCTGCACCTGACGCGCGTCCAGCTCCCCGCTCAGCTTGTCGATGGCGGCCTGCGAGTCCTTCACCTGCCGGCTGTGCAGGTCGCTGGTGGCCTGCGCGCGGTCGATGATGCCCTGCCACACCTTCGCCACCGCCTCCTGGTCCTGGGCGAACAGCCGCTCCAGCTCACCGAGGGACAGCGTCTTCGCGCGCTCGGTGGCCCCCGCGAGCGACTCCTTCATCTGCTCCTGGAACACGTCCGGGGTCATCCCGCCGTCGCGGCCCGTCTGGGGGAAGCGCAATACTTGAAGTTCGGTCCAGCTCGGAAGCTGTACCTGGCGAAGCTCGCCGAACAGCTCGTCGATGACCGGGCTGCGCTGCTCGATGCTCACCGTGCGCGGCAGGTAGTCCGCCAGCTCGAAGGCCATCGCGTCGGCCAGCTCGGTCGAGGAGCGCTCCAACCTGGAGTAGACGTCCCTCGTCGGCAGGCCGCCCCGCGCCGTCACCTCGCTCACCGCCGTGAAGTCCTTCTGGAAGCGGGTGAGCAGGGGCGCCATCCTCGCGGAGTCGAACTTCCGCGCCCGGACATCCGCCTGTCGCGCCCGCGCCTTCTGGAGCTCGTGGCGGAGGACGGTGAGCTCGGCTTCGGACGTCTCCAGCCGCTTCTGCTCCGAGGCCATCCGGGACTGGACGAGCCCCGTGGACTGCTTCGACAGGTCCTCGTCCGCCTCGGGCGAGGAGTCCGCCGCCAGCGCCGTCCCCATCAGGCCAAAGACGACGAGCACGGCCATCCGTCCTGCGTTCATGACATTCACCCCAGGAGAACGGACCCGGCCCCGGAAGTTCCCGGCCACGGCCCGCCTCAGGGCGCCATCCTAGGGACGGCCTCTCCAGGGCACCAAATTGCCGGCCACGCGTCGGCACCAGACAGGCCGGCGGCTCAGCCCAGGCTCGCCAGCATGCCCGGCGTGTCCAGCGGCAGCTTCAGCCGCGCACGGCACCCGCGTCCCTCGGGCCGGTTCTCCAGCCGCAGGCCGCCGCCATGCGCCTCCGCAATCTGCCGGCTCAGCGCGAGCCCGATGCCGCTGCCCTGCGGCTTCGTCGTGAAGAACGGCACGAAGAGGTTGCCGGAGTCCACGAGGCCCGGGCCCTCGTCCTCGACCCAGACCTCCACCGCACCGGGCGTCAGCACCGCCCAGGACACCCAGACCTCGCCCCCATCCGGCACGGACTGCACCGCGTCCACCGCGTTGCGCACCAGATTGATGAGGAGCTGCTCCAACTGGTCCACGTCCCCGCGCAGCACCAGCGCCGGCCCCGCGCGCACGCCCACCGGCCGGCGCTTCTCCAGCGCCGCCACCCGCCGCACCCAGCCGTCCACCTCCACGTCCGCCAACGCCGGAGGCGGCAGCCGCGCCAGCCGCGCGTACGCCGACATGAAGCGCCCCAGCGACTCCGAGCGCCGCGCGATGATGCCCAGCCCGCTCTTCGCGTCGTCCTCCCAGTCCGACGGACGCGGCTGCATCAACAGCGTGTCCCGCAGCGCCTCCGCGATGGAGCCAATCGGCGCCAGCGAGTTGTTGATTTCGTGGCTCAGCACGCGCACCAGCCGGCGCCACGCCTCGCGCTCCTGCTCGCGCAGCGCCAGCCGCAGGTCCGCCAGCACCACCAACGTGTGCGGCAGGCCGCCCTGGCGGAACGTGCCGCGCCGCAATTCGTACGGGCCACCCTCCTCCGCGAAGGTGCGCGTCAGCCGCCGGGGCGCCGGGCCCTCCAGCAGGTCCACCAGGTTCAGCGCGCCCGCGCCCTTCCCCATCAACTGCTGGCGTGACTGCCCCAAGAGCCGCTCCCCCGCGCGATTCACGAGCTTCAGCGTGCCCTCGCCGTCGAAGGCCAGCACGCCGACGTCGATTTCCTCCATCACCGCTTCCAGGAGCGCGCCCGCCTCCAGCGCGCCCAGCCGCTGCTCGCGCAGCGTGTCGCCCAGCGCGTTGACCTCCAGCAGCACCTCGCCCAGCGCGTCGCCGCCTCGCGCGCCGCGGCCGCGCACGGAGTAGTCCCCCTCACGCAGCGCGGCGAGGAGGTTCGCCACCGCGTGCAGCGGGCGCATCACCCGCTCGCGCACCAGCAGCCCCACGCCCAGGAACATGCCCACCACCAGCGTGGTCAGCGTCCACTGCACCTTGGCGGAGAAGTCCCCCAGCCACACCAGCACGAGCGACGCCACCGAGCCCGGCAGGCCCGCGAGCCACGCGAGGCCGAGCACCTGCACGTCGTGCTGTGGCGGCCCGCGCTTCTGCTTCACCGAGCTCCCTTGATTCCGTAGTGCTGCAGCCGCCGGTACAGCGCGCTGCGCGACAGGCCCAGCCCCTTGGCCGCCTCGCTCACGTTGCCTTCCTGCCGCGCCAACGCGCGCTCGATGAGGTAGCGCTCCACCTCTTCCAGCGTCATCTCCTCCAGCCGCGACGCACCCTCACGCGTCGCCCGCTTGAGCAGCAGGTCCTCCGCCGTCACCTCGTCGCCCGCCGACATCAACAGCGCGCGCTCCACCGCGTGCTCCAATTCGCGCACGTTGCCCGGCCACGCGTACGACAGCAGCGCCTCCAGCGCCCCCGGAGACAGCCGCATCGTGGGCCGCCCGTAGCGCCGGCCGTGCTCCGCCAGGAAGTGCGCCGCCAGCAGCGGAATGTCCTCGCGCCGCTCGCGCAGCGCCGGCAGCTGCAGCTCCACCGTGTTGAGGCGGTAGAGCAAGTCCTCGCGGAAGCGCCCCTCCGTCACCGCCTTGGACAGGTCCACGTTGGTGGCGCTCACCACGCGCACGTCCACCCGCCGCGTCTTCGACGAGCCCACCGGATGCAGCTCGCCCGTCTGCAAGACGCGCAAGAGCTTGGCCTGCTGCGACAGCGGCATGTTGCCAATCTCGTCCAGGAAGAGCGTGCCGCCGTCCGCCAGTTCGAAGCAGCCGATGCGGTCCGTCTTCGCATCGGTGAAAGCACCCTTCACGTGGCCGAACAACTCGCTCTCGAAGACGCCCTCGGACAGGCCGCCCGAGTTCACCGCCACGAAGGGCCGGTCCGCCCGCGTCGACGACGCGTGGAGCAGCCGCGCCACCACTTCCTTGCCGGTGCCGTGCTCGCCCGTCACCAGCACGTTGGCTCCGGACGGCGCCACGCGCTCGATGAGGCGGCGGATGGGCTGCATGGCGCGCGACTCGGACACCATGGTGGGCAGGCCGCCCTGCCCGCGGCGCAGGTGCTGGTTCTCCTCCTCCAGCCGCCGGCTGCGCTTCAGCGCCCGGCCCAATTCCAGCTGAGTGCGCAGCGTGGCCAAGAGGCGCGTGTTGTCCCAGGGCTTCTGCACGTAGTCGCGCGCGCCGCCGCGCATGGCCTCCACCGCGCTCTCCACGCTGCCCCAGGCCGTCATCACCACCACCGGCAGCGCCGCGTCCTGCGCGCGGATGCGGCCCAGCAGGTCCATGCCCTCGCGCCCGGACGTCGTGTCGCGCGCGTAGTTCAGGTCCATGAGGACCAGGTCCACGTCCTCCGACTCCAGCGTGGCCAGGGCGCCCTGGGGGGACTGCGAGGTGACGACGGAATACCCGTCGCGCTTGAGCAGGAGCCGCAGCGCCTCCAGCACGTCGGCCTGGTCATCGGCGACGAGGATGCGGGCGGGCCGGGCGGTGGACGCCGCGGCGGGAGCGGGAGGATTCGGGACTTGGGGAAGAGGCTCGGACACGGAGGGTACCCAGGGCAAGAATGCGCCAGAAAACGGGCGGCGTCAGCCGCGACGGAGGACGGAGGCCGGGTCCACGCTGGCCGCCCGGCGTGCCGGCAGCCAGCTCGCCAGCCAGGCGGTGGCCAATAGCAGCAGCGCCACGGCGGAGAGCACGGAGAGGTCGAGCGAGCCCACGCCATACAGCAACCCCTCCATCACCCGGTGCACCGCCAGTGCCCCGGACAGGCCCAGCCCGAGCCCCAGCCCCACGCGCCGCAGCGCCTGCCCCACCACCAGCCGCAGCACGTCCGCGCGCTGGGCGCCCAGCGCCATCCGCACGCCCATCTCGTGCGAGCGCTGCGCCACCGCGTAGGACATCACGCCGTAGATGCCCACCGCGGCCAGCACCAGCGCCAGCACGCCAAAGGCGCCCAGCAGCACCGTGCGGAAGCGAGGCCGGGACAGGTCCGTCGCCAGCCGGTCCTCCAGCGTGGTGGGCTGCGCGAGCGCCACCGTCGAGTCCACCGCGCGCAATTCCTCGCGCACCACGGCCTCCAGCGCCAGGGGCGACAGGCCCGGGGCGGCCCGCACCGCGAGCTGACCGCCCGCGAAGTACCCCTGCCCGCCCTGGTCCATGGGCACGTACACCGTGGGCTCCTGGCCGGACTCCACTCCGGCATACGGCACGTCCCCCACCACGCCCACCACCGTCAGCCACAGGGGATTGCCCTGCGCGTCGTCGCCGCCGAACGTCACCCGGCGGCCCAAGGGGTCCTGGCCGGGGAAGACGTCGCGGGCGAAGCGCTCGCTCACCACCATCACCCTCGACGCATCCGCCTTGTCCGCGTCGGTGAGCCGGCGGCCCGCGCGCAACGGCACGCGCAGCGCCTCCAGGAAGCCCGGCGTGGACGTGTTGACGAGGGCGTTGGGCCGGTTGGGCACGTCCGCCGTCCCCTCCACCCAGTAGCCCGAGCGGCGGATGTCCCAGCCCCCCGGCAGGCTCTGCCCCACACCGGCGGCGGCCACCTCCGGACGCGCGGCGAGCCGGGCCATGAAGTCCCGGTGGAAGGCCGCCGAGCGTCCGGGCTCCTGGTAGCGGTCCCTCGACAGCGACAGCCGCGCGACGAAGACGCCCTCCGGGTCCAGTCCCGGGTCCACCTGGTGCAGTCGCCAGAAGCTCTTGAGCATCAGTCCCGCGCCGGTGATGAGCACCAGCGCCAGCGCCACCTCCGCCACCACCAGCACCGCGTGCGCCCGTCCCCGCGTCGCCTCGGTGACGCCCCGGCCCAGCACCGTCCCCGGGCTGAGCTGGCTGCGCTGGAGCGCCGGCACGAGCCCCACGCCCACGCCCGTCAACAGCGTCACCGCCAGCGAGAAGAGGAGCACCCGCCCCTGCACCGCCACGTCACCGCCGCGCGGCAGGGCGTCGGCGCCCAGGACCAACAACAAATCCGTGCCCCACAGGGCCAGCAGCACTCCGCCCACGCCGCCCAGCAGCGCCAGCATCAGGCTCTCCGTGAGGAGCTGTCGCACCAGCCGCCCCCGGCCCGCGCCGAGCGCCACGCGGATGCCCAGCTCCCGCTGGCGCGACGCCGCGCGCGCCAGTTGGAGATGTGCCACGTTGGCCGCCGCCAGCAGCAGCACCAGCGCCACCGCGCCCAGCAGCACCCACAGCGCCAGGCGCACGTCGCGGGTGAGCTGCTCCGCGTAGCCCACCACTCCGAACTCCTGGGCGGCGTCCTCCTTCAGGAGGTCCGGGGCGAGCGCCGCCAGCTCCTGCCGCGCGGACTTCAGCGTGGCGCCGGGCGCCAGCCGCCCGGTGATGCTGAACGCACGGTAGCCCCGCTGCGTACGCGCCTCGGACGTGGCCGCCCCGGGCTGGCTGTCGTACGGCACCCACGCCGCGATGTTCGCCTGCGGCACCTGGAAGGAGGCAGGCATCACCCCCACCACCGTGTAGGGCTGGCCACTCAAGGTCAGCGAGCGGCCGAGGATGTCCGCCCCGCCTCCCATGGCCTGCCACTGCCCGTAGGACAGCACCGCCACCGGCGTGGCCAGCTCCTGGGGCGTGAAGGTGCGCCCGAGCAGCGGCTGTACGCCGAACGCGCCGAAGAAGTCGCCCACCACCACCGTGCCGCGCAGCTGCTGCGCGTCCCCGTCACCGGTGAGGTTGAAGAGGTTGTTGGAGTACGCGGTGAGCGCGCGCAGCTGCGTGGACTGGCGCTCCACGTCGTCGAAGGTCATCAGGCTGTAGCGCGGAGGCACGCGCTGCACCGTGTCCGAGCCGAGCATCACCACCCGCTCCGGCTCCGCGAAGGGCAGCGGCCGCAGCAG